>NZ_DASWXW010000137.1:0-41786 GCF_036405315.1 Brevundimonas sp.
GCCGCCGCCGTGCGGGGCCGCGCCGCCGTAGGTGTCGACGATGATCTTGCGGCCGGTCACGCCGGCGTCGCCGTCAGGCCCGCCGATGACGAAGGTGCCGGTCGGGTTGATGTGCCACTCGGTCTCGTTGGTGATGAAGCCTTGCGGCAGCACCTTCTCGACATAGGGTTTGACGATGGCTGCGACCTGGTCCTGGCTGAGGCCGGCCTTGTGCTGGGTCGAGACGACGATGGAGGTCGCACGCGTCGGACGACCGTTTTCGTAGAAGAGCGTCACCTGGCTCTTGGCGTCGGGCTCCAGGCCCGGCTCCTGGCCCGAGTGACGGGCGTCGGCCAGGGCCTTCAGGATGTTGTGGCTGTACTGCAGGGTGGCCGGCATCAGCTCGGGCGTCTCGTTCGAGGCGTAGCCGAACATGATGCCCTGGTCGCCCGCGCCCTCGTCCTTGTCCTCGCCGGCGTCGACGCCCTGGGCGATGTGGGCCGACTGCGGGTGCAGGTTGTTCTCGAAGCGGAAGGTCTTCCAGTGGAAGCCGTCCTGCTCATAACCGATGTCGCGCACCACGCCGCGCACCGTGTCCTCGATCTCCTGCTCGACGCCGGGGGCCCAGGCGCCCTCGACATCCATGATGCCCTTGCCGCGGATTTCGCCGGCCAGAACCACCAGGTTGGTCGTCGTCAGGGTCTCGCACGCCACGCGCGCCTCGGGGTCCTTGGACAGGAACAGATCGACGATGGAGTCGGAGATCTGGTCCGCGACCTTGTCGGGGTGGCCTTCCGAGACGCTCTCGGAGGTGAACAGAAACGACGAACGGGCCAAGGCAGGCTCCTGCAAGACGGTGAGGCCGACAGACATATAAAGATATGCTTATACGTTCAAGTGATGACCGAAACGTGGAGCGGAATCAGAACGCCGACGCCGGCGGCGATCGGCCGGACGCCTGGCGACCCACGCTGCGGCCGAAGCCGCATTGTCTTGTATTATCAATGTCGGAGAAGGAAGTGGTGCGCTTAGGGGCGTCGAATTCAGCCACTAAACTATTGCAAAACATTGCAATATTACGAATTGAATTTCGACAAGCCCCCAAAAAGGCCCCCACGACAGGGTTGCACCTTTCCGTTTTGTTCCGATCCTTGGCTACGTCATGTCGTGAAAAAGCACCCAAAGTGTCCCGCCGCTTACGGCGTTTTTTCATCACCCGCGATCAGGACCGGCAACTTCAGCTTCATGTCGCTGAAAAGAACCACCGCCGCTTCAAAGTCGATCTCGCCCCTTCCCAGGGCGCGCGTCTCGCCCGAACCCCATGCGTTGGTCAGGGTCGAAAGCAACGCCGTCTTGTAGGCCGTGTCCAGGTTCCCCGCCAATTGATCGCCCTTGGACTCCAAGGCGACAATTCGTTGGCTGCTATCGCCCTTCAGCGCGGCGAACACAAAGTCAGGATAGACATTGCCCCGTCGCCAGCCCCGGATCGCATAGCTGTTCCGGCTCGTGCCGTTTCGGTGCCACCACCGGATGGCGGCGGTGTCGTCGAGATAGACCGCGACGCTACGTTCATCGTTGTTCAGGTCCGCCGCATAGATCGGCAGGAATAGGCTGCGCTCGAGCGGAGCGCCGGTCTGGCCCGCCAGTTGCGTGGCCGCCTCGTCGGCGGTGGTCCAATCGCGGTCGGGCATGATCCAGTCGCCCTCGTCGCCGCGAATTTGAAACTGGATTTGACCATCAGCCAGCCGGTCGCGGAAGATCACGGCCGATTGCGCGTCACGCCATGCGCCGAGATAACGACGCAGTTCGTCGATGATGAAGCCCGATAACCGCCCGATCAGGCTCTCATCAAAGCCGCGCGCCTTCAGCTTGGCCAGAACCTCCCCGACCATGGCCCGCCCGACAAAGGGATTGGGCGACAGGTCGCTGATCATCCGCACGGCAAAGGCCGGATCAAACTGGCGTTCGATCTCTTCGCCGCGTTGGGTTTCTGTCTCGAAGCCCGCAGCCGCAGCGGTGCGAAGCCGCACAATCTGGCTTTCAGCGGTGCGCGCATCCTTTGGGATCGCGTCGGCGAACGCGGCCATGTCACACGCCGTCCAGTCGATCAGCGGGTAAAGGTCGGTCTCCGGGTCGATCTGCCGAGCCGTCCGCCCCGGATCGACCCACAGGACTTGCGGCAGGGCGATGTCAAAGGTCCGGAAGGCGTCACGCCGCTGCACCGCCCGCTTGACGGAAGCGGCCGCCGCGCCGCCGTCGGACAGGACGATGTCGCGCACCAGATCGCTAAGGCCGTCGCGGCTCAGGCCGTCCTTGATCGCTTCCACGACGCGCTTGGTGTCGGCGCGGTGCGTGTAGACATAGCATTCGTCGAGCGCCGCAACGCCGGTCTTTGTGGCGTGCGGCTGGCGCAGGATGCGGCCGACCAGTTGGGTCATGGCCCCCTCCGCCCCGTTGGCGGCCAGAGAGCACAGCACATAGGCGAACGGGCAATCCCACCCTTCGGCCAGGGCGGCCTTGGTAATGACCACCCGCACCCGACAGCTCGGCGACAGCAGGTCGCGGTTTTCCGGCTTGTCCAGATCGTTGATTTCCGCCGTCTTGAAGGCGATTTCGGCTTCGTCCAGACCGGCCTTCATCAACCAGGCCTTCACATGGTCCGCATGGATCATGTCGGTATCCGCCTGATCGGCCCCCGTGCGCTCGACCTGCACCAGCAGAATGGGTCGGATATAGCGCCCGCCGTCGGCTAGATAAGCCTCTGCGCTGGCCGCCAGGCCGTTCAACCGGTGCAGGGCCGCGCGCATGGCCGCTTGCCAGTCCGTTCCAGGCACAGGCTCCAGATTGAGGGGCATCTTGATCATGCCCTCCCGCTCCAGTTCCCGGCCGGTGATCTCGACCAGGATGTTGGCGGTGCGGCCGGGCGAGCCCGCCTTGGTCGCCGTCGCCTTCTTGGGCGCCACATCAACGGGCGTGGCGCTGAGTTCCAGCACAAAGCAGGGATTGAACCCATACAGAGTGCCGAACGCCAGTTCGGACACCGCCTTCTGGCCTTCATCCATGATCACCACCGGGCGGATGATCCGCAGCGCGTTGCCGACCGAATCCTTGATCATCGGCCAGCCCGGCCCGCCGTCCGCCAGATCATAGGCGGTCAGGTTGGGCACGGCCTTCAGCAAGGCGGCGTGGGCGGCCTGGTCGCCTTCGGGCGGGGTGAAGCCGTGAACGTCGCCGCGATCTTGGAACAGTTTCAGTGTGGACTGGTTTTCGCGGTTGGACGATTGCAGCATCAAGACCATGACGCACAGGCTGGCGTCCACGTCGGCGCGTTTCAGCGCGTCGCCCTTTTCCAGGATAACCACTCGCCCGGCGGCGGCGCGGTCCAACGTCTGGCGATAGGGGTGGTCGCGGTCACGCAGCGCCTTGACCGTCTGACTATAGATCGCCTCGTTCGGCACGATCCACAGCACAAAGCCCGTGTTGGCCTTCAGATAGCCGCCGAAAATGCGCGAGAGGCCCGCACAGGCCAGATAGGTTTTTCCCCCGCCCGTCGGCACCTTCAGCGTCGCATTGGGGCAGGGTTTGCCGTCACCGGTGAGCCGTTGGGAATAGCCGAGCGGCACCCGGCTGGGGGGCAGTTGCCCGGCGGCGGCCAGCGACGCCCAGGCCTTTTCCGGATAGTGGGGCGGCTCAAGCCCCAGATCGGGGTCCGCCGCCGCCAGGGCGGTCACCTTGTCATAGCGCGGCTTTTCCGCCGACAGGGCGACCAGATAGGCGTCCAGCGCCGCCAGCGCCCGTGCCTGATAGTCGAGTTCGCGGAAGGCCACAGCTTAAGCCGTTTCGACGCGATAAAGGGCGAACGGCAGGGGCGCATATTCGACCGCCAGCTTTTCCGACGCCAGCAGTTCGCGTGACACGAACTTGGCCGGGGCGAAGACCAGATGATCGCCCGGCGCACCCGCCGCTATGGCCCGCGCGCGGGTCAGGGTCAGGGCCGCCGCCCCGGACTTCAGCCATTCCAGATCGGGCCGATAGATCAGCCACAGATGACGCCCGCCGCCCGCACCGATCCGCACCACGCCTTCGCCCACGTCCGGGGCGGGCTTGATGTCGGCGGGGTCCAGAGCTTTTGACGTGGCGGTGAGGTGCAGAAGGGACGCTACGGCTTCGACGGCGGGCAAATCCTCGCCGGTCAGCAGGCCCTCCATGTCGATGGGCGCGCCCAAGGTGCAATAAGTGAAGGTTCCGCCCAGGCCTGGCGTGGTTTCGGCCACGTCCCGTTCGCCTGTGACGATCAATGCGCCGTCCTTCACCTCTGTCTTGATCCGGTCGAACCGGGGACCGTCCAGCGTCTCGCACCGCTGCACCTTTTCATGCAGGGCGGTGGCGTTCTTCAGCTTGGTCCAGGTCAGGGGCTCGCGCAGCAATTCCTCGCGCTGTTTGCCGGTGAAGGCGTAACCGTTGATGACGCGGCGGACACGTTCGGCGGTCAGTGTGTCGGCGTAGCCCTCGCCTTCAACCAGAATGAATTTACGAGTGCCTCCGTCTTTCCGGTTCAAAGCCAGAACTGCCTGCCCAGTGGATGCGGAGCCAGCGAATGAGTCTAAAACTGTCAGGTCAGTGCGCTCAAACAAGGACAGCAAATGCTGAATAAGTTCGGGCGGTTTCGGAAACTCGAAATCTGACTCCGGCATCACAGCGCGTAGGGCGGATGATCCACTTCTAGTGAATATGGGCAGGTCGATCACAGACGATACGTTGGTCCGAGCGGTCATCTCATAAAGAAAAACCTTTTGCCGCGGGCGTCCTGACGCCTTCTCGGGCCATAGAATTCGCCGCTCCGCGACTAGTTTAGCCATCGTGCTGGGCTCGAAACGCCAGCCGCGACGAGGACAGCCATAATCAACGCCAGTTTCCAGATTGATCAGGTTGTAGTGCAGATTCGGCCGCGCTTCCCGTGAGGCAAGCCCAACCATGTTGCCGCTTGTCCAAGGCCCACGCTTGTCGCTGTCCGGATTCTTGTAGTCAGAAGCCGACCTAAGTTCTCCATCTATACTGCTTCCATAGACCAATATGAATTCATGATCGTCGGAAATGCCACTTTCGTTACGATTGTCCTTATTTTGTCTAGACTTCCAAATAAACTCACCGATGAAATTAGGCGCGCCGAAAATCTCATCACAGATACCCCTAAGCAGGGGATGTTCGATCGAGTTTATAGAAATGAATATCAGCCCCTCATCGGAGAGCAGATCCTTAAGTAGACGAAGGCGCGGCCACATCATGGAAGCCCACTTGTCGTGTCTTAGACCGTCTTCAACTCCCACAGGATTAGCCTTCAGCCATTCCTTGATCATCGGCGAGTTGACGTTGTCGTTGTAGCACCAACCCTCGTTACCGGTGTTGTAGGGCGGGTCGATGTAGATGCAGTCCACCTTGCCCGCATGGGTCGGCAACAGGGCCTTCAGGGCGTGTAGGTTGTCGCCGTGGATGATCAGATTGCCGTCCAGGGCCGGTTCGCCGATCCCCTTCGTCGCATCGGGAACCAGCGGGCGAAACGGCACGGTCAGGTGGTGGTTGTAGACGAATTCCTTGCCCTTGAAGACCAATTCCGTCACGCGCAGCCCCTCCCGTTGAGCGCATCGAATAGCAGCCCCTAGCGCATCGCGCCAACAGCCCTTGGGCTCATCAAGGCCTCTATTCGGGCCAGCCGCGCCTCCACCGATCCGGCCGGTTCGTCGGTGGTGGCCTTTTCTCCAAGTTCACGGATCAGCGCCGCCTGCCGATGCGATGCCACCGCGCCGTAGCTCGTGAAGGTGGTCAGCACCTTTTCGTGGCCCAGGTTCTGCGACCAGGCCTTGAATTGTTCCGGCGTCTTGCAGACCTGTTCGCCGAACTGCACCAAGGTGTCGCGGATGCTGTGGGGCTTGAAATAGGGCAGGCCCGCCCGCTCGAACCCCTCCCGGAAGATGCGCCGGATCGGTTCGGCCGTGCTCCAGTGCTCGCGTTTCAGCCCCACCGCCACGAACCCGCCGTCCGGGCCAAGGCCCATCTGGGTGGCCGGGAACAGGGGGTCGCTGTCTGCCCACAACAGCTCTTGGCGCAGATGCTGAACCCAAGCGGTGAAGATCGGCAGAGCATCACCGACAACCGGAAAGAACCAGGTCGAAAACGTCTTGGAGAATTTCGTCTTCACCTCTCGCGCATCCTGATCCAGCCGCGATTGCACCAGGTCGATATGCTTCAGCTTCAGCGACGCCAGCGCCCCGTCACGGGCGCCGGTCAAAAGGGCGAACGCGATCAGCGCCCGGTCCCGCATTTCGATGTCGGTGGTGGCTGGCGCGCAACTCAGAACATGGTTGACCTGTTCCACCGACGGGAACGGCTTTTCCCGGACGGCGCGGGCGATCCGCACATCCTTTTCCGACAGGTTGAAATAATCCGCATCGGAATAGCTGATCTTTCGCCTGTAGCCCGGCTGATCGGCCAGCCAGATGAAAAAGGCCCGCAACGCCGAAAGGGTCGAATGGACGGTGGCGCGGCTGAGGCGCTCGCCGCTGCGTTCGCCTGTCTGTTGATCCAGCTTGCGTTTAAACGCCACCGCCTGTTCCCGGTGGAACTTGCCGAAGTCGCGGTATCCGGTGGACGCCTCGAAGCGGGCCAGGGCCTTGGCGACGCCATCCACCGACGCATCGTTGCGCCGCCGGGCTTCGCGCAGATAGATGAAGTGGGCACGCTTGATCCGCTCGTTGGCGGCGTTGTGCTTGGTCATGTCGTCTCGTCCTGTCGTTAGGCACGGATTGCGGAGGGGGTCGGGCGCTCTTCTATGTGCAGCACCGCCTCCACGATCCGGACGGGGATTTGCGGCATGATGTCCGCCAGGCTCGACTGACGGGTTCGCCGGAACATCCGACACCCACAGGTGACACAGAGGGCGCGCAGGGTTCCGGCTCCGGTCGCTCGGGCATCGAACACCGCCGATCCGGGGGCAGGCTCGCGCGGCGCGCGGCATTTGCAGCAATACAGGGTGCCGGGCTGGCAGGGGCGCTTGGCCCGGTCCCGACGGGCTTGCAGGAAGACGCGCAAGGCTCGTCCCTGAAACATCATCGGTCGGTGGTCATCGATGGCGGGAAGCCCGGCCTTGAACCATGCCCGGACTGTGTTGCGATGCACGCCGTAAAGGCCCGCCAACTCGTCCACGGTGTAGGAGCGGTTCAGCTTCGCCAGTCGGGGATTGGGCCATGCCATGCCCGGCCGTTCCTATTCGCCGTCCATGAGACGCCGCACGGATGCGGACTTGATCAGAGTGCGGCGGCCCAGCTTGATCGCCTCCAGCCGCCCCTCACGGATCAAGGCATAGATCGAGGTTCGACCAAGGCTCAGGGTCTTGGCGGTGTCGTTGATGGATAAGGCCAGGGGCTCCATTGAGCGCCTCCGTTTGCTGGTGAACGCCAACAAACTGTGGTGCCTCGGTGATCGGGAATAGCGGGGCGGCTCGATAAAAACACAACCCAGTCAATGGGATATACCTGCCTGACAGTCATCCGTCACCACGTCTTAGCGGGGGGTGGGCTGTGATGAAGCCGGGGGCGGGTTCTGCGTCAGCCAAGGGGAGGTTTGAACGAAACCCGACGGTGGTTATCTGAACGGCGGCTTCTAGAACGGGATGTCGTCATCCAGATCGTAGATTTCGCGCGCCGTTGAAAACGGCAATTCGTTTCTGGGGGCCGGAAGACGAACCAGCGGGGCTGATTGCAAAGGCTCGGTGAGGGAAGGGGTCGGGGTTGCCCCACCCGACGGCTTCCAGTTCGCCACCTTGCAGATCTCTTCAATACCGGTGCGATTGACTGTCCCGTCCCGATTGAGAAGCTGAAGATCGGCGGCGTTTTCGCTCAACCACTTCTCCAGCGCCTGTTTTGGCGACTTGCCTGCGAGCAGTCTGGGATCAGCCGTAACAGCGGCCCACGCCTTGTTGGCCGCCGCCAGCTTGGGGGGATACGGCGGTCCACCCGGTAGACCCGCCTGGCTATTTGAAGGGCGGTCGAAGAACGGCGCTTCATGCCCACTCGACCGAAAAAACTGGGCAAGATCGCCAACATCAATCACCGTCTCGTGGACGTCTATGCCATAGGGGTTGCCGTCCTCATCCAGATTCGGGCGCTCCGTTGCTTTCAGACGACCGCTCTTTACCGCGTTGTAAAGCGCGCTTCTAACTGCGACATAGCCAGCAGGCGTGTTCGTTTGCCCTTCGACATTGTATTGATAATCATCAGGAATATGGCCACACGTCAGCAAGGCGGCCTGAACTATGGAATACTGCGAACACAGCTTCCAATAATCGATCGGTTGCACTTGTCGCCCCTCGCCAAGCAATCGCGACGGCGAGTGTGCCACTGTTCGCCGATGGTTGGCAAAAAACGGTCTTACCGCGTCACGCCGTGCGGCTAAGGCGAACGATCTCCCCGCCCTCTTTCAACCCGTCCAGATAGTCGCCCCACCACTGCGCCATCAGCACGCGCTCCTGCCAATGTGCGCCTCGGTGGTAAGCGGCGCGGACGAGGTCTTTCCCCTTGTGCGCCAGAGCGCGCTCAATGGCATCCGGCGACCATTTGCCCGACTCATTCAGCAGCGTGCTGGCGGTCGAACGAAACCCGTGCGCGGTCATCTCGTCGCCCGTGTAGCCAAGACGGCGCAGGGCGGCGTTGACGGTGTTTTCTGACATCGGATCGAAGCGTGACCGGATCGACGGGAAGACATAGCGGCCGCCACCGGTCAGGTCGGCGGCTTGACGCAGGATCGCAACGGCCTGACGACTCAAGGGCACGACGTGTTCGATCCTCGCCTTCATCTTCGCCGCCGGGATGCGCCACACCGCTGCGTCCAGATCGATCTCAGCCCATTCCGCGCGGCGCAACTCGCCGGGACGGACGAACACAAGGGGCGAAAGCTGAAGCGCCAGCGTGGTCAGCGGCGAGCCTTCATAGCCGTCGATATTACGAAGAAGCTCGCCGACGGCCTTCGGCTCCAGGATCGCCGCCAGATTCTTGGGCTTACGACTCGCCAGGGCACCCCGCAGGTCGCGTGTCGGGTCGCTGGCCGCAAACTGGTTGGCGACCGCGTAACGAAACACCTGACCGATGAATTGGAGGGTTCGATGGGCCTTCTCATCGTTCTTGGCGGCCTCGAACGGCCGAACCGCATCCAGAATTTCGAAAGGCTGAATCTCGGACACGGGCCGCCCGCCCAAGCTCCGCTGAACCAGCCGGACAAACCATTCGCGCTTCGCCACCGTCGCCTCGGAAAGGCCGTCACGTCGATTCTTGGCGATATAGTCCTTGGCAACCGCGCTGAAGGTGTTGTCGGCGCTGACCTTGGCGGCGCGTTTGTCGCGGCGCTTCTTGTCGGCCGGATCGCCGCCGTTGGCGATCATCGACCTTGCCTGATCCCTCATCTCGCGGGCTTCCTTCAGGCTGATCTCGGGATAACCCCCAAACGACAGCTTCTTTTCAACTCCGCCGGAAGCGCGGAATTTCAGCCGCCATAGCCGCCCGCCAGCCGGTGTGACCTGAAGATAGAGGCCCTTTTCGTCGGAGACCTTATAGGCCCGCTCGCGGGGCTTCAGGGCGCGGATGGCTGAGTCAGTCAGTGCCAACTTGGGGGCCTTTTATCGAGGGCCTTCGTGCAGGCCCCCACAAGAGCCCCCATTCTCGGCCGATTAACGGCGAACGCTGGCGACCACCAGCACCCAAACGAAGGCCTAGTATCCTATAATTTCTTGATTTTTTCAACCACCGACGCACCTTGGCGCACAGGGTGGTGGTGCCGCTTAGGTGACTCGAACACCTGACCCCATCATTACGAATGATGTGCTCTACCGGCTGAGCTAAAGCGGCTCCGGTCGGCGGCTCGGACATGTGTCGGAGAGCCGCGCGAGGTGGGCTCTTTATACGGGTCCGGCGGACTTGCCAAGCACTGTCAGCAGGGATGTTTCATCGGGCGCGTCGGCGACGCGGATTTCGGCGAAGCTGTGGGCCGCCAGCGGGGCGACGGCGGCGTCGGAAATGCAGACGGCGAGGCGGTTTCGAGCGGCCTGGGACGGCAAGGCGGCGGCGAGGGCGCGGGCGGCGCGGGGGGAGTGGAGCAGGACCGCGTCGAAATCGGGGGGCGGGACAGCGCCGGTTTCCTCGGCGGCGTAGACCGGCAGGCGCTGGATCGTGCGGCCCGGCAGAAGGGCGGGCAGGTCGCCGGCGGGCTCGCGGGCGCCGGGGGCGAGGATCAGGCCGTCGATGGGCGTGGCGGCGATGAGGGCGGCCAGGGCGTGGATGTCGCCGGCGGCCGAGCGGGCGTCGGCGAAGCCGGCGTCGCGGGCGGCCTCGGCGGTGGCGTCGCCGACGGCGAAGACGGGGCGGTCGCGCAGGTCGGGCGTCAGGGCGGCGAAGGCCGCGACGCCATTGGGGCTGGTGAAGGCCAGGGCGGCGACGGTGGTCAGGTCGGGCGCGGCGCCCAAGAAACGGGGCAGGGCCTCGGGCAGGGGGCGGATGGCCAGCAGGGGTGCGACGACGGGCGTGAAGCCGAGCGCCGTCAGCCGGACGGCGGTGCGCGCGGCGCCGGGCTGGGCGCGGGTGATCCAGACGCGGCGGATCGGCCGCATGGCCTAGAGGTCGATCTTCTGGTCGCCGGCCTCGGCGTGAACCTCGCCGCCGAGGCGAAGGCCCAGGCCGCGGACATGGTCGAGGGCGGTCGCGGTCGTGACGCCCGAGATGTCCCCGACGCGACGCCAGCGGGCCGAGCCGTCGGGGCTGAGCATTTCGGTGGTCAGATGCAGGACGTCGCCCTCGATCACGGCGTGGGCGCCGACGGCGGTGCGGCACGAACCTTCCAGCGCGGTCATGGCGCCGCGCTCGGCGGCGACGCAAAGCGCCGTCAGGTCGTGGTTGAGGGCGCGGGTCCAGTCGGCGTCGGCGTCGTCTTCGCGCGTCTGGATGGCCAGGGCGCCCTGACCCGGGGCGGGCAGGAAATCGTCGAGCGACAGGCGCTCGCGGATGACCTCGGAGAAGCCCAGACGATTCAGGCCCGAGCAGGCCAGGAGGATGGCGTCGAAGTCGCCGTCCTTGAGCCGCTTCAGACGGGTGTCGACATTGCCGCGCAGCATCTCGATCCGCAGGTCGGGGCGCAGGGCCAGGGCCTGGGCCTGACGCCGCAGGGAGGCGGTGCCGAGGCGGGCGCCGTGGGGCAGGTCGGCGAAGGTGGCGAAATGCTCGCTGATGAAGCCGTCGCGGGCGTCCTCGCGTTCGGGCACGGCGGCGATGGCCAGACCTGCGGGCTGTTCGGCGGGGACGTCCTTCATCGAGTGGATGGCGACGTCGACGCGGCCGTCCAGCAGGGCCTCCTCGATCTCCTTGGTGAACAGGGCCTTGCCGCCGACTTCCAGCAGGCGGCGGTCCTGAATCCGGTCGCCGGTGGTGACGATCTCGACCAGGGGGACGAGTTGCTCGATCTGGTCGTCGGCGACGCCCAGGGCGCGGCCGATGGCGCGCTGCATCATGCCGGACTGGGCCAGGGCCAGCCTGGAGCGGCGGGTGCCGATGCGAAGAAGCGGGGTCATGGGGTCGCGCAGCCGTTGCGAAAGGGGAACCGGGCCGCTACCTCGGACCCGATGAACACAGGCGCGGACTATAGCAGCGGAACGACGGGGGCAACCAAGCCGGACGGAACGGACGGCCGCGCCCCCGACGGCGGGCTGATCGTTCTGGGCCTGGAGACCAGCTGCGACGAGACCGCCGCCTCGGTGGTGCGCCTGTCGGCGGCCGGGGCCGAGGTCCTGTCCAGCGTCATTCACAGCCAGATCGACGAGCACGCGGCCTATGGCGGGGTGGTGCCGGAAATCGCCGCTCGCAGCCATGTCGAGATGATCGACGGGGTGGCGCGCCGGGCCATGAGCGAGGCCGGGATCGACTACGCCGCCCTGGACGGGGTGGCGGCGACGGCCGGGCCGGGTCTGGTCGGCGGGGTCATGGTGGGGCTGAGCTACGGCAAGGCGGTGGCCCTGGCGCGCGACCTGCCGCTGATCGCGGTCAACCATCTGGAGGGCCACGCCGTCTCGGCGCGGCTGGGGGCGGAGACCGCCTATCCCTTCCTGCTGCTGCTGGTCTCGGGCGGGCACTGCCAGCTGCTGGAGGTGCGCGGCATCGGCGACATGAGCCGGCTGGGCACCACCATCGACGACGCGGCGGGCGAGGCCTTCGACAAGATCGCCAAGGCCATGGGGCTGGGCTATCCCGGCGGGCCGGCGCTGGAGAAGCTGGCCGCGTCCGGGGACGGGTCGCGCTTCGACCTGCCGCGCGCCCTGCTGGGGCGGAAGGACTGCGACTTCTCCTTCTCGGGGCTGAAGACGGCGGCCTCGCGGCTGGCCCAGACCTGCGAGAGCGAGCAGGACCGGGCCGATCTGGCCGACGCGGTGCAGAAGGCCATCGCGCGCCAACTGGCCGAGCGGACCGAGCGCGCCATGACCGCCTATGCCGAACAGCACGAGGCGCGTCGTTTCGTGGTGGCGGGCGGGGTCGCGGCCAACAAGACCATCCGCCGCACGCTGGAGGATCTGGCGACCAGGCATGGCTTCAGCTTCCTGGCGCCGCCGCTGGCCTATTGCACCGACAACGCGGCCATGATCGCCCTGGCGGGGGCGGAACGGCTGGAACAAGGCCTGACCTCGGACATCGATGTCGCCGCCCGGCCGCGATGGCCTCTGGACGAGGCGCGCGCGAACGCCGATCCTGTGCACAAGAAAACGGGCCGCAAGGGCGCCAAGGCTTGATCGGCCTGGGTTCGAGCGGTGGTCGGGGGACCGGAGAAGACATGGAATTTCATACGGCAGGCGTAATTGGCGGCGGCGCCTGGGGCACGGCCCTGGCGCAGAGCGCGGCGGCGGCGGGCCTGGCGGTCGTGCTGCAGGCGCGCGAGCCCGAGGTGATCGAGAGCATCCGCACGCGGCGGATGAACGACGCCTTCCTGCCGGGCATCGAGCTGGACGCGGCGATCAACGTCACCTCGGACCTGGCCGACCTGGCGGACTGCGACCTGATTCTGGCGGTGCCGCCGGCTCAGCACATGCGCGCGACCCTGGCGGCCTTTGCCCCCTACGCCCGGCCCGGCCTGCCCATCGTCCTGTGCGCCAAGGGCATCGAGCGCGGCTCGCTGAAGCTGATGACCGAGGTCCTGGCCGAGACCATTCCGGCGGCCACGCCCGCCGTCCTGTCGGGCCCCAGCTTCGCCGCCGAGGTGGCGCGCGGCCTGCCCAGCGCGGTCACGGTGGCCTGCGAGGACGAGGAGATGGCGGTCGCCCTGGCCACGGCCCTGTCGGGGCCGGTCTTCCGCCCCTATCTGGCCGACGACCTGATCGGGGCCGAGACGGGCGGGGCGCTGAAGAACGTCCTGGCCATCGCCTGCGGCATCGTCGAGGGGCGCGAACTGGGCCGCAGCGCCCACGCCGCCGTCATCACCCGCGGCTTCGCCGAGATCGTCCGCGTGGCCCAGGCCCTGGGCGGCAAGGCCGAGACGGTGGCCGGCCTGTGCGGTCTGGGCGACCTGGTCCTGACCTGCTCCAGCCCGCAGTCGCGCAACATGAGCCTGGGCCTGGCCCTGGGGCAGGGGATGAGCGTCGAACAGGCCCTGGCCGGCAAGCGGTCGGTGGCCGAGGGCTATGAGAGCGCGCCCGCCGTGCGCGAACTGACCCGCAAGCTGGGCGTCGAAACCCCCATCTGTGAAGCTGTCGCCGCCGTCCTGGCGGGCGAGACCACGGTGGACGCCGCCATCGAGGCCCTGCTGACCCGGCCGCTCAAGCCCGAACGCGAATAGTGTCCGAAGCAGAGGAAGCCGCGCCGGAAGAGCGCAAGCGCGTCTGGACGACGCCGGCGAACGTGCCCCTGTGCGCCGAGGCCGACATCAATGATCCCGGCTCGCGCGGTTTCGTGCTGCAGATCGGCGAGGCCTTCTTCCACGGCTTCGTGGTCAGGAAGGACGGCGAGGTCGCCGGCTGGGTCGACCGCTGCCCGCACGCGGGTTTCCCCATCGCCATGGAGCTGGACCGCTATCTGACGCCGGACGGGTCGCTGATCATGTGCGGCTGGCACGGGGCTGTCTTCGAGCCGCTGTCGGGGGCCTGCGTCGGCGGACCGTGCGCGGGCGGCAAGCTGACGCCCTGGCCGGTCGAGGCCAGGGACGGGATCATCCGCACCGCCTGAGGGCGCGGCTATTTCTTCGGGACGATCTTCGGGTCCTTGGTGAAGGCGTCGTCGACCTCTTCCTCGGTGATCCGCTTGGACGGGTCGCCGGGCTGGTTGAGGTTCTGTTCCTCGGTGCCGTCGCCCATCATGCCGGGATGGGGGTCGGTCTTCTTGGGGTCGTCGGCCATGTCGGCCTCCCTTGCTGGACTCCAGCAAGCAACACCGTCCGGCAGGCGGCGTTCCATCACGCCTTGCGGCGCCGGACCTCGAACTAGGGTTTCAGCCGCCGGGCGTTGGCCACGGCGGCGGCGTGGATCGGCGACAAGGCCTCGGCCTGGGTCTTGAGCAGGGCGCCGCCCAGGCTCCAGCCGTCGGCGAGAGCGCGCGACCAGACGCCCATGCCCCAGGCGGCCTGCAAGGCGGCGGCTCCGGCCAGGCTGTCGGCGCGCGCCAGCCGCGTCAGATGGGCCTGGGCCTCCAGCCCTTCGCGGTCGGCGATGCGGCGGCCCTGGTCGGCCAGATCCAGGGCGCCGGCCGCCACGGCCCCGGCCGAGGCCGTCAGAGCCTCGACCTTTTCCGTCCCCATGCGGCCGAGCTCGGCGTGGTCCGCGTTCAGGGGGTCGGCCAGGGCCTCGCCCAGGATGGCCAGACGGCGGGCGATGACCTGGGCCGAGGCCTCGGCGGTCTCCTGTCCGGCGCGGGCGGTGCGGGCGGCGCGATCGATGGGGTTCATGCCAGGAGCCTGGGCCTGTTCCGCTCGTCGAGCAAGCGGATCAGGCCCGCTTGTTTCAGGGCAGGACTTCGGCGGCGAAGGCCGAGACGTCCTCGATCAGGGCCGGCATGGAGGCGTCGATGATGCGCTGGCCCTTCTCCGGGCTGGCCTGGGCCGGGTCGGAGCCGATGCGGCCGTCGGGGAAGCGGGCGCGGTAGTCCAGGGCGTCGCGGATCGGACCCATGGGGGCGATCCTGGGGCTGTAGTCGGCGATCTTGATATGGTCGGGATAGGCGGCCTGGGTGACGGCGATTTCCGACGGGGTGGCGTGGGCGCCGTGGCCGACGGGAAAGATCTCCTCGCACAGCTTGTGCACGCCGGGCAGGTCCCACCAGTTGCGCAGCTTCAGCACGAAGGGCGGCTGCTCCTCGACATAGGACCACTCGGCGTAGATCTCCGAGAAGGTGGCCTCGATGGTGGCGACGTTGCCGCCGTGGCCGTTGAGGAAATAGATGCGCTCGAAGCCGTGACGGGCCAGGGACGACACCCAGTCGGTGATGGCGGCCATGAAGGTCGAGGGGCGAAGCGAGATGGTGCCCGGGAAGGCCAGGTGGTGCTGGGCCATGCCGATGTTGAAGGTCGGGGCGATGATCAGGCGCTCGTCGCCCTTCTCGGCGGCGTGGGCGATGATCTCGGGGCAGAGCCAGTCGGTGCCCAGAAGGCCCGTGGGGCCGTGCTGCTCGTTCGAGCCGATCGGCACGATCACCGTCTTGGACAGGGCGGCGCCGGATTTCAGGCGCGCGTCGATCTCGGGCCAGGACGACAGGTGGATCAGCATGGGGGACTCCGCAGGGACAGGGCTTGCCGGGCCTTTACGCCGATCCGGCGAAAGGGCCAAACCTCAGGCTCGTAAGGGGGGCTCGTCGGGGGCGAAGGCGCGGATGAAGCGGCGGGCGGTCTCGCGGGCGCGGGCCGGGGCGTCGTCGGCGTCGGGGTGGGGCAGGCCCAGGACCGAGCGCAGGTGGGCGTGGCCCAGCACCATGCCGGCGAACATCTCGGCGGCGACGGCGGGATCCGGCACGGACAGCAGGCCGAGGCGATCCTGTTCGGTCAGCCAGGCGGCGATGCGGCGCACGCTTTCGCCCGGCCCGGCGTCGTAGATGGCGCGAGCCAGCTCGGGGGCTTCGGGCGACATCAGGGCGACGCCGCGCAGGGAGGCGCCCTTGCCCTCGCGGCAGATCTTGTTGATCAGGGTCTCGGCGATGGCGGTCAGCACCGCCTCGGGCGAGGCCCCGGATTTCAGGGGCGCCGTCACCGCGTCGGACCGCTGGGCGGCCAGGGCCCGGCCGATGTCGGTCTTGGTGGGGAAGCGGTTGTAGAGGGTCTGTTTCGACACCCCCGCGCGCCGGGCGATCTCGGTCATCGAGGCGCCCGCGCCCTTTTCCACGAACAGGTCCGCGGCGGCCTGAAGGATGGCCGCGCTCTTGAGCTCGTCGACCTGACCGGGGGCGCGGGGCATCAGTGGACCTCGGACGGCCCGGCCGAGGGATCGGCCTTGCCGGGCTTGGACAGAAGGGTGACGAAGGCGGCGCAGGCGCAGGCGATGGCCAGCAGGGCGAAGGCGTCGCCGAAGGCCAGGGTCGTCGCCTGCTTCTGCAGCATGCCGTAGAAGGCCTTCATCGCCGAGGCCTGCGGGTCGATGGAGCCCGAGAAACGCTGGGCCAGGCCGGCGATCATGTTTCGGACGGCCACATCCGACTGGTTGATGGCGCTGGTCAACTCGACCATGTGCAGGGCCGCGTTCTGGGTCAGGGAGGTGTTGAGGATGGCCAGGCCGAAGGCGCCGCCGACGTTGCGGCTCAGGTTCACCAGACCCGAGGCGTTCTTGACCATGTGCGGCGGCAGGGTGGACATGGTGACTTGCTGCGAGGCGATCATGGCGATCATGACGCCGCAGCCGCGCACGGCCTGAACCCCGGCGAACTCCCAGAAGCCCCAGTCCTCAGTCACCAGGCGCGCGTCCCACATGCCCCAGGCGCACAGGATGAAGCCGAGGAACATCAGGATGCGCGGGTCCAGCAGCCGCACCAGCCGCCCGGCGAAGGGCGCCGTGGCGAACATGGCCAGACCCGAGACCACCATGGTGGTGCCGACCTCGGCCGCCGAATAGTCGCGCACCCGGCCCAGGAAGAGGGGCAGCAGGAAGGTGCCGCCGAACAGGGCCGCGCCGACGATGAAGGTCATGACGACGCCGACGACGAAGTTGCGGTTGGCGAAGGCGCGCAGCTCGACGATCGGGTTGTAGTAGACCAGCGAGCGCCAGATGAAGGCCGGGCCGCAGATCAGGGCGACCAGGCTGAGCAACAGGATGTGGTCGTCGGCGAACCAGTCGTTCCTGGCCCCTTCCTCCAGCACGAATTGCAGGCTCATCAGGAAGGCGGCCATCAGGCCCAGGCCCCACCAGTCGAAGCCCTTGGCCAGGCTGGCGTCGCCCTTGTCGAAGTGGGCGTAGCGGCCGACCAGGAAGAGGACGATCACGCCGGGGAAGATGTTGATGAAGAAGAGCCAGCGCCAGCTGAGCCATTCCGTCAGATGACCGCCCAGGGTCGGGCCGACGGTGGGGGCCAGGGTGACGATCAGGCCCATGATGACGCTGGCGGTGACGCGCTTCTCGGGCGGGAAGGCGGTGAAGGCCACGGCGAAGACGGTCGGGATCATGGCCCCGCCGAGGAAGCCCTGAAGCGCGCGGAAGAAGATCATCATCTCGACCGAGGTCGACAGGCCCACGGCCACGCTCATGATCAGGAAGCCGATGCAGGAGGCGAGGAACAGCTTCTGCGTGCCCCACAGCCGCGACAGGTATCCCGACAGGGGGATCATCACGACCTCGGGGATCAGATAGGCGGTCTGGATCCAGCTGATCTCGTCGGCCGAGGCGCCGACCCCGGCCTGGATCTGGGGCAGTGAGGCGGCGACGATCTGGATGTCCAGAATGGCCATGAACTGGCCGATGACCATGCCGGCGAAGCCGAGCAGCAGCACCGTCCAGTTGATCTCGGGCTTGGCTTCCGCGACGGCGGCGCCGTCGGCGGGAAGGTCGCCGTCTCTCACCGGACCGGGTCCAGAGACGCGGTTTCGACCTGGCCCAGATGGGCGTCGGCGAAGGCGGCGCCGCCCTGGCTCTTCAGGTCCACCTTGACCTCGACCGACAGGCCGGGACGCAGGGCGACGGGCTCGCCGCCCGCGCGGCGCTCGACGGCGATGCGGACGGGCACCCGCTGGGTGATCTTGGTGAAGTTGCCGGTGGCGTTCTCGACCGGGATCAGGGCGAACTCGGAGCCGGTGGCCGGGGCGAAGCTGTCGATGCGGCCGAGGATGGCCTGGTCGGGGAAGGCGTCGGCCTTGATCTCGACCGCCTGACCCAGACGCATGCGGCCAACCTGGGTCTCCTTGAAGTTGGCGACCACATAGGTGTCCTGCAGCGGCACGATGGACATCATCTGTCCGCCCGCCTGCACCACCTGGCCGACGCGGACGCCGCGGGCGCCGACGACCCCGGCGACGGGGGCGCGGATGACGGTGCGGTCCAGGGTCAGCCGGGCCTGCTCGACCAGGGCCTTGGCCTGCTCGACGGCGGCGACGCTCTGCTGGCGGGTCGAGCCGAGCACGACCGAGGCGCGCTGTTCGGCGGTCAGGGCGGCCTGGGCCTGGGCGACCGAGGCGCGGGCGGTGGCGGCGGTGGCGCGCTGGGTCTCGATGCGCTGCTGCGACACCCAGCCCTGTTCGGCCAGCTTGCCGTAGCGATCGACCTCGGCGCGGGCCAGGCCGGCCTGGGCCTGGGCCTGGGCCACGGCGGCGGCGCGCTCGGCGATGGTGGCCTGTTCCTGTTCGGCGCGGGCGTCGACATTGGCCACGGCGGCGGTCAGGGCCGACAGATTGGCCTGGGCCTGGGCCAGGGCGGCCTTGGCGTCGGCGTCGTCCAGGCGGGCCAGGACCTGACCAGCCTCGACGCGCTGGTTGTCCCTGACCAGGACCTCGACGACCGAGCCGCTGATGCGCGGGCTGACCGAGACGGTGTCGGCCTGGACGAAGGCGTTGTCGGTCGCCTCCCAGCGTTGCTTGCCCTGCCACCAGACCACGCCGCCGCCGATCAGGGCGAGGCCGACGACGCCGCCGACGATCAGGGGCAGGCGTTTCTTCAGGGAGGCGGGAAGGGCCATGAGGGAGACAGCTCGCTTGGATTTCGGCGCGTAAAATGGACAGACCCGTCCAAAATACAAGAGGGGGCTGCGCGATTTCGTCGCACCGTGTCGTCAGCGCCCGGTTGACGCCGCGCGCGGGGAAGGCGAAGCGGGGGCATGACCGCAAGCAAACGTCCCGCCGCCAAGGCCGTCCGCGCTGCTCTGACGCCCCCCAAGGGCAAGCGGTCGCGCGCGCCGAAGACGGCGCCGGTGGGGGCCGTGATCGGCTGGCCGCCGGACGAGGATCGGGTGGAGGAGATCTTCAGCCGCCTGGCCGGCGTCATGCCGGACCCCAAGACCGAGCTGGACTTCGTCAATCCCTACACCCTGGTGGTGGCCGTCGCCCTGTCGGCCCAGGCGACCGACGTGGGGGTCAACAAGGCGACCAAGGCCCTGTTCGCCATCGCGGACACGCCGCAGAAGATGCTGGCCCTGGGCGAGGAGGGGCTGATCCCGCTGATTTCCTCCATCGGCCTCTATCGCACCAAGGCGAAGAACGTCATCGCGACGGCGCGGATTTTGGTCGAGAAGCACGGCGGCGAGGCGCCGCTGAACCGGGCCGACCTGCAGGCCCTGCCCGGCGTGGGGCGCAAGACCGCCAGCGTGGTGCTGAACGAACTGGGCATAGAGCCGGCCATCGCCGTGGACACCCATGTCTTCCGGGTCTCGCACCGGCTGGGTCTGGCCAATGCGGCGACGCCGGACAAGGTCGAGGCGCAGTTGCACAAGGTCGTGCCCGAGGCCTGGCTGCCCAAGGCCCACCACTGGCTGATCCTGCACGGCCGCTACACCTGCCTGGCGCAGCGGCCCAAGTGCGGGGCCTGCGTGATTGCCGACCTGTGCCCGTCGCGGGCGAGCTTCGTGGGGATTTAGGCGCTTGTCGTCTCCCTTCCCCCTCGAGGGGGGGAAGGGCCGGGGATGGGGGTGTGGAACGCGACTTGGCCGATGGCGCGCATGAGGCGACGGCCCAGTCTCCAGCACTTCGCAGGACAGGGGCTGCCTTCACCCCCACCTAACCCTCCCCCCTCGAGGGGGAGGGCTCCTGACTACAGCCCCAACCGATCCGCCACGGCGCGGCCGAAGCGGGCGCCGGCCTCGGGAGCGGCGCCGAGGTAGAAGTCGGGCTCGATCAGTTCGGCCTCCATCAGCAGCCACTGGCCGTCGGCGTCGGGCACCATGTCGATGCGGGCGTAGAGCAGGGGCTCGTCGATGGCGGCCAGCGTGCGCTCTGCCAGGGCCAGGGCGCCCTCGGGGGCCTGATCCAGCCGCCGGTACTGGCCGCCGTACTGGACCTGGATGCGGAACTCGTCGGCGTGGGCCGGGCGCTTGTTGACCACGTGGCTGAGTTCGCCGCCGAAGAAGAGCAGCGAGGTCTCGCCCGCCGTGGCGATGGTCGGCAGGAAGGGCTGGATCATGGCCCCGCCAGTCGGAGCGTCGGTCAGCGCGTCCTCCAGCAGGTCCCCGGCCGCGACCTTGAGCGTGCGCCAGGCCCCGCCGGAGACGGTCGGCTTGACGATCAGCTGCTCGGCGCCGGTGGCGGCGAAGGCGGCCTCGACCACGGCGGGGCTGGCGTGGTCGGCCCAGATGGTCGGGGGGATGGCGACGCCCTTTTCGGCCAGCCGGGCCAGATAGCGTTTGTCCGAGTTCCAGCGCAGCACTTCGGCGGGATTGGCCAGGGGCGCGCCCGCCTCGGCCCAGGTCGCGCAGGCCTCAAGCCAGCGGTCGTGGTCGCGGTGGTAGCCCCAGACGATCAGCGGCAGGACCAGCGGATAGTCCATCAGGCCGTGGGCGCTTTCGACATGGTCGGTCCACGGCGTCGGCCGGGCCTTGATCCCCGCCGTCGCCAGGGCGGCCGACAGTCGGTCCAGCACGCCCGGCCATTGCCCGGCGTAGGAGGGGTCGGCGGGGTCGGGGGTCAGGACGGCGACGTCGGTCATGCGGTTCCTCCTCGGACGGGAACTGCATAGGCTGTTTTCGGCGGCGTCGAAAAGCCCGGCGCTGGCGTCGTCGCCCTTGGCCCGCTATGGGGCGCGCATGACCCAGACCGCCATCTCCACCGCCCGCTTCGACGTCTGCGCCGTCGGCAACGCCATCGTCGACGTGCTGAGCCCGTGCGAGCCCGCCTTCCTCGAGGCGCACAAGCTGGTCCCCGGCTCGATGCAGCTGGTGGACGAGGACCAGAGCGCGGCCCTCTATGACGCCATGGCGGCGGGTGTCGAGGCCTCGGGCGGGTCGGCCGGCAACACCGTGGCGGGCGTCGGCTCGTTCGGCGGCCGCGCGGCCTATATCGGCAAGGTGGCCCAGGATACGCTGGGCGAGGTTTTCAGCCACGACATCCGCGCCGCCCACGTCCACTTCGACACCCCGGTCCTGGAAGGCGGCGCGGGCTCGGGCTTCGGCACCGGCCGCTGCCTGATCAACGTCACCCCTGACGGCCAGCGCACCATGTGCACCTTCCTCGGCGCCGCCAACCAGCTGACCACCGCCGACATCGACGCCGAGCTGATCGGCGCCAGCGAGATCGTCTATCTGGAAGGCTATCTGTTCGATCCGGCCCCGGCCCGCGCCGCCTTCGAGGCCGCCGCCGCCGCCGCCCATGCGGCGGGCCGCAAGGTCGCCATCACCCTGTCGGACGCCTTCGTCGTTCACCGCTGGCGCGCCGAGCTGCTGGCCTTCATCGAGGCCTCGGCCGACATCGTCCTGGCCAACGAATCCGAGCTGCACGCCCTGTTCGAGACCGAGGACTTCGACCACGCCGCCGCCCACCTGGGCCGCATCGTCGAGGTCGCCGCCGTGACGCGCGGCGCCGCCGGTTCGGTCATCTTCCGCGGCGACGAGCGGGTCGAGATCGCCGCCTTCCCGGTCGACAAGGTGGTCGACACCACGGGCGCGGGCGACCAGTACGCCGCCGGCGTCCTGCTGGGTCTGGCGCGCGGCCTGTCGCTGGCCGAAGCCGGGGCCCTGGGGTCGCTGGCGGCCTCGGAAGTCATCGCCCACTGGGGGCCGCGTCCGATGGTCAAGCTGGCGGCCCTGGCCGCCGAGCACGGGCTCAAGCTCTGATCGCGACCAGAGGTCACGCGCGGGGGGCGCTTGCCGTTCCCTGTCGCGCCGCGTAATCGGCGGACCATGTTCGGCCTCGCCAATCCCGACCGCTTCATGCGTTTCACCCGCCCGCTGACCCCGGTGCTGTGGGGGCTGGCGCTTGTCCTGCTGGCGGCCGGGACCTGGTTCAGCTTCGCCGCGCCCGCCGACTATCAGCAGGGCGACACGGTGCGGATCATGTTCATCCATGTGCCCGCCGCGACGCTTGGGCTCGGCGCCTATGCGGCCCTGGGCGTCTCCAGCTTTTTCGCTCTCGTGTTCCGCCATCCGCTGGCCGACGCGGCCGCCCGCGCCGCCGCCCTGCCGGGCGCGGTGCTGACGGGTTTGGCCCTGATCACCGGCGCGCTGTGGGGCCAGCCCATGTGGGGGACCTGGTGGGTGTGGGACGCGCGCCTGACCAGCGTGCTGGTGCTCTTCCTCTTCTACCTCGGCTACATGGCCCTGCGCGCCTCGATCGACGATGAGCAGAAGGCCGGGCGCGCCGCGGCCGTCCTGGGCCTGGTCGGCTTGATCAACCTGCCCATCGTCAAGTTCTCCGTCGACTGGTGGAACACCCTGCATCAGCCGGCCTCGTTGCTGCGCGCGGGCGGGACCAGTCTGGACCCGGCTTACCTCACGCCCCTGCTGACCATGATGGCGGCCTATGGGATGCTGTACGGGGCCGTCTGGCTGACGTCGATCCGCACCGAGGTGCGCCGTCGCCGGGTGCTGACCCTGCGCGCCCGCGCCGCCCAGGAAGCCTAAGGAGCCGCCGATGCTGGATCTCGACATGAGCCCCTACGGCGTCTTCGTCTGGTCGTCCTGGGCGATCAGCGCGGTCGCCCTGGCCGTCCTTTCGCTGCGCGCCCTGATCGCCGCCCGGCGCTGGAAGCGCGAACTGGCCCGTCTGGAAGAGGCGCGCAAATGAACCGCTGGTTCGCCCTGATCCCGATTGCGGCGCTCGCCGCCCTGGGGATCTTCATGATGATCCAGCTGGGCCACCTGTCCGGCGCGCCGGGCGAGGGGCGGGAATACAAGCCCGACGCCCTTGTCGGCCAGCCCATCCCCGAGACCGTCCTGCCGATCCTGCAGGGCGACGTCGAGACGGATCAGCGTCTGGACCTGAAGACGGCGGGCGTCGGCAAGCCGATGATCGTCAACCTGTTCGCCAGCTGGTGCGCCCCGTGTCGCCTGGAGCATCCGCAGCTGATGAAGCTGAAGGCTCAGGGCGTCAACGTCGTCGGCGTGGCCTACAAGGACGACCCGGTCGCCACCCGCGCCTTCCTCGACGAGCTGGGCGACCCCTACGCCCTGGTGCTGACGGACCGCGACGGGCGGGCGGGGCTGGACCTGGGCGTCTCGGGCGTGCCGGAAAGCTTCGCCGTGGACGCCTACGGGACCATCGTGGCCAAGTCCTCGGGGCCGGTGCTGACCGAGGCCGATCTGCAGAAGCTGGTCGACGCCTTGAAGGCCCCGGTTCGCTAGAGCGTCCTTCGCGCGAAACAGGGTGAATCGCGCATTAACCATATCTAGACCGTTTGAGCGGATCGTCGGCCCATGTCCGCGATTCCTTCAGACCGTCCGGCCTTTCCGCCCTCCGCAGGCGGCCCGACCCATGCGCTGAGAACCTCCCAGTCCGCCTTCTTCCGTGCGGCCATGGGCCTGAGCGCGCCGGTCGCGGCGCCCGCCGTCGAGACGCGGATGGACACGCCGGTCCGCTCGGCGCCGGCCGAGGAAACGCCGTCGGCCACGCGCTATCAGCGGCCGGGTTCCCTGCTGGATATCCGGGTCTAGGCTTTCGCCACATCCTTGAGCGCGATGATCTCCGCCTCGAGCGCGCCCATGCCCGCGTTCGCGCCGGCGCCGGCGTCAGCGAACGCTTCGACGGGCTTCTTCTTCTTTTTCGGCTTGCCGCCGTCGAGGGCCTTCCTGGCGGCCTTCTCGGCCTTGCGGGCGTCCTTGGCCGCCTTCCGGGCCGCCTTGGCTTCGGCCTTGGCCTGTTCGGGCGCGGCGTCCGCGGCGGCGGTCAGACTGGTCAGCAGGTCGAGGAAACCCTCGCGTTTCGACTTGGGCAGCAGGGCCAGGATGCGCCTGTCGGCGGCCTCGACGCGGGGGCGGGCGGTCTCCAGCGCGGCCTGACCGGCCTCGGACAGGCGCACGGCCTTGGCCCGAGCGTCCAGCGTCGAGCGTTCACGCTCCAGCAGGCCCTTGGTGGTCATGCGGGCGACCAGATCGGCCAGGGTCGAGCGGTCGATGCCGGTGGCCTTGACCAGGTCGGTCTGGGTGAGGCCCGAGCGGACCGAGACCGCCTCCAGCACCGCGAACTGGCGCTGGGTCAGGCCGTCGGGCCCGGCTTCCTCGACGTAGATGTCGAGCGCCAGCTGCAGCACCCGGTGCATCAGGTGGCTGGGCGAGTCCGCCAGCCCGCCCTTGATTTTCGCCTGCTTGCCTGACTTGACCATCGTCCTCGATCCCCGTTCCGACCGCGAGGAGAGGGCCGGACATGGCGTGACAGCTAACAGCCGCGCTTTACGCTTTGACGACGGAAAGCCTGACGGTTTGAAGACATTTATGTTGGCCTACCGCCCTTGCGGGCTGCTCGAGGCCATGTCGGGGGCGCTACCGCGCTTCGCATCATCCTTGTGGCCTATCGCGCTTGCGCTGCTTGAGGCCGTGAGGCGCGGTTTGGTTCCTCGAAGGCGTCAGAGTCCCGTGTCGGGCGAGATCGGGCCGGGCTCCTCGTCCTTGATCATGTTTTTCATGATCAGCGGCACCTGGCACAGGCCGAAGATGGAGGCGGCGATCCACAGCACGCCGCGGAAGGCGGTCCAGACGCCGTTGGGGTCGGGCGTGCCCAGGTTCAGCATCGACCAGATGGCGGTGACGGCGGCGGGGCTGCGGAAGACCTCGTTGGCGATGGCGACGCACAGGAAATAGATTCCGTAGCGGAACGTCAGCGTGCGCCAGGCCTCGTCCGTCACCTTCATGGCCGAGCCGAGCAGGGCCTTGAACGGCGACTTCTTCAGCGGGATCGAGCCCAGCAGGACGGCGGCCAGCAGGCCGTTCTGCACAGTCAGCTTCAGCTTCACGAACAGGTCGTCGTCGGTGAGGATGGTCAGGGTGCCGAAGATCAGGGCGAAGCCGCCGGTGATCAGGGGCATGGGGGCCAGACGACGCTCCAGCACGAAGCCGACGGTCAGGGCGATGGCCGAGGCGATGACCAGGACCCAGGTGGCCTTGATCATGTCGCGGGTGATGAAATAGGCGGCCATGAAGGCGATCAGGGCGCCGAAATCGACGGCCTGACGGATCCACTGCGGACGCTTGGTTTCAACGGCTTCACTCATACGCTTTCAGTCCTCAAGCCCGACCAGGGATCGGGAAAACGCGCGTGCGTCGAAGGGTTGCAGGTCGTCGACGCCTTCGCCGACGCCGATCAGCTTGATCGGGGCGTCCGAGGCCTGGGCCACGGGGACCAGGACCCCGCCGCGCGCCGTGCCGTCCAGCTTGGTCATCACCACGCCCGAGACATAGGCGGTGCGGCCGAAGATCTTTTCCTGCTCCAGGGCGTTGCGGCCCACGGTGGCGTCCAGCACCAGCAGGGTCTCGTGCGGGGCGTCGGCGTCGACCTTCTTGAGCACGCGGACGATCTTCAGCAGTTCGTCCATCAGGGCGGACTTGTTCTGCAGCCGCCCGGCGGTGTCGATCAGGACCACGTCGAAGCCCTCGGCTTTCGCCTTCGTATAGGCGTCGAAGGCCAGGCCGGCGGCGTCGGCGCCGTCGCGGCGGCTCTCGAAATGGGCCCCGGCGCGCTCAGCCCAGACCTTCAGCTGTTCGCGGGCGGCGGCGCGGAAGGTGTCGCCGGCGACGATCATCACCTTGGCGCCCCTGGCCGTCAGGTCGGAGGCGATCTTGCCCAGCGTCGTGGTCTTGCCCGAGCCGTTCACGCCGACGAACAGGACGACATAGGGTTTGGGCCCGGACAGGGGATCAAAGCTCGCTTGACGCGGCAGCAGTTCGGCGGCCACGGCCTCGGCCAGGGCCTCCTTGATCTCGCGCTCGTCGGACGACTTGCCGAAGCGCAGCTCGCGGAAGCGTTCGACGATGCGGGCCGAGGCGGCGGGGCCCAGGTCGCTCTCGATCAGGTGCTCTTCCAGACGCTCCAGCGCCTCTTCGGACAGGGGCTCCTTCACGAAGGTCGAGACGACCTGTTCGGTCATCTGCTTGGAAGACCGGGACAGACCCGCGCTCAGTCGCTGGAACCAGCCTTTTTTGGGCGTATCGCTCATGCTGCGAGCCTTAGCCGACGCCGGTTCGCAGGTCACGAACTTCCCGTTGCCCGCTCATCCCCGCGGAGGCGGGGACCCAGTGCTTTGGCTTCGGGGCGCAACCCTATATTGATCGAACGGTCTTAAAGATCGAGGACCGCGCGTTGCGGTTCTCACTGGGTCCCCGCCTCCGCGGGGATGAGCGGATGGATTGATGGTTTCCCACGGTTCGCACCCCTTCCACGCCCCGCGCCGCCACGGCTTCGTGCGCGTCGCCGCCGCGACCCCGGTGGTCCATGTCGCTGACCCCGCCGCCAACGCCGAGGAGCACGCGCGGCTGATCCGTCAGGCGGGCGAGCAAGGCGTGGACCTGCTGGTCTTCCCCGAACTGTCCTTGAGCGCCTACGCCATCGACGACCTGCTGATGCAGGCGGCCCTGCTGGAAGAGGTGGAGCGCCAGGTGGCGCGTCTGGCCGAGGCGGCGGATGAAGCGGGCGTGATCGCCGTGATCGGGGCGCCGCTCCGCAACGGCGACGCCCTGTTCAACTGCGCCGTCGTGCTGGGCGGCGGCGAGGTGCTGGGCGTGGTTCCCAAGACCTACCTGCCCAACTACCGAGAATATTACGAGAAGCGTTGGTTCGCGCCCGCCGCCAGCCGGTCCGAGGACGCCGTCGTCCTGAACGGCGAGAGCGTCGATTTCGCGCCGGGTCTGGTGTTCGAGGCCGCCAATCGGCCGGGCTTCGTCTTCGCGGTCGAGATCTGCGAGGACTTCTGGGCGCCGCAGCCGCCGTCGACGCGGGCGGCGCTGGCCGGGGCGCGCATCCTGTGCAACCTGTCGGCCTCCAACATCGTCATCGGCAAGGCGGACGAGCGCGCCCTGCTGTGCGCCAGCCAGTCCAGCCGCACCCTGTCGGCCTATGTCTTCGCCGCCTCGGGCTGGGGCGAGAGCACGACGGACCTGGCCTGGGACGGTCAGGCGACGATCCATGAGCTGGGCGCGAAGATCGCCGAGGGCGAGCGGTTCGCGCTGGACAGCCATCTGACCATCGCCGACGTGGACGTGGACCGCATCGGTCTGGACCGGCTGCGCAACGGCACCTTCGCCGACTGCGCGCGTCTGGAAGGCGAGGCCGCGACGGTGGTGCCGTTCGAGGCTGGAGACGGCCCGACCGACGGCCTGATCCGCCCGCTGGACCGCTTCCCCTTCGTGCCGGACGACGCGGCGCGTCTGGATCAGGACTGCTTCGAGGCCTTCAACATCCAGGTCCAGGGCCTGATGCGGCGGATGACGGCGGCGGGGTCCAGGACCCTGGTGATCGGCGTCTCGGGCGGGCTGGATTCGACCCAGGCCCTGCTGGTGGCGTGCCGCGCCTTCGACCGGCTGAAGCTGCCGCGCAACGGGATTCTGGGCTTCACCCTGCCGGGCTTCGCCACCTCGGAGGGGACCAAGTCCAATGCCTGGGCCCTGATGACGGCGCTGGGCGTGACGGGGGCCGAGATCGACATCCGCCCCGCCGCCGAACAGATGCTGCGCGACATCGGCCACCCATTCTCGAATGGCGAGCCGGTGCACGACATCACCTTCGAGAACGTCCAGGCGGGTCTGCGCAGCGACTATCTGTTCCGGCTGGCCAATCAGAACCGCGGCTTCGTGCTCGGCACCGGCGACCTGTCGGAGCTGGCGCTGGGCTGGTGCACCTATGGCGTCGGCGATCACATGAGCCACTACAACGTCAACGGCGGGGTGGCGAAGACCCTGATCCAGCACCTGATCCGCTGGGTGGCCGAGCGCGGCCTGGTGGGCGAGGCGGCGACGCCGACCCTGCACGCCATCCTGGCCACCGAGATCTCTCCCGAGCTGGTGCCGGCGGGCGCCGACGGCGCGATCCAGTCGACGCAGTCCATCGTCGGCCCCTATGCGCTGAACGACTTCTTCCTGTTCTACATCAGCCGGTTCGGCCTGAAGCCGTCCAAGGTCGCCTATCTGGCGCATCAGGCCTGGGGCGACGCGGCGACGGGGCATTGGCCGTCGGGTCTGCCGGAGGCCGAGCGCGTCGCCTACGACCTGGCCGCCATCAAGGCCTGGCTGCGCAAGTTCCTGATCCGCTTCTTCCAGACCAGCCAGTTCAAGCGTTCCGCCGTGCCGAACGGGCCCAAGGTGGTGACGGGGGGCTCGCTGTCGCCGCGCGGCGACTGGCGGGCGCCGTCGGACAGCAGCGCGCGTGTCTGGCTGGACGAACTGGACCAGAACGTTCCCGACGCCTGACGGCGCCGGATTTGAGGCCTATCGCGCTTCGCGCTACTTGAGGCCGATTCCTTCCCAGCGGGGTCGCCGTCGTGCGTGCCCGCCTACTGCGAGACGACCATGACCGACGACGTGACCAAGGACTCCAACGGCAACATCCTGGCCGAAGGCGACAGCGTGACCCTGATCAAGGACCTGAAGGTCAAGGGCTCGGGCGGGGTGACGCTGAAGCGCGGGACGATGGTCAAGAACATCCGCCTGACCGGCGATCCCGACGAGATCGAGGCCAATGTCGAGAAGGTGCGCGGCCTGGTGCTGCGCACGGAATTCGTCAAGAAGGCCTAACCAGTCCTAACGGTCATCCCGGAAGCGGCGTGAGCCGCAATCCGGGACCGCGACCTTTTACGACGGCGCTTGCGGCGGTCCCGGCTTTCCGCTGCGGCTGCGGCCGGGATGACGGTTTAGGCCACGCCCGCCAGAAACTTGAAGATGGCCGCGCGGGCCTCGGGCTCATCCAGCATGGGGGCGTGGCCGATCCCGGGAACCTCGACATAGGCCATGGACGGCGCCGCCGCGCGCATCCGGCCGGTGATCTCGGCGCTCAGCAGGTCCGAGGCGCCGCCGCGCACCAGCAGGCTGGGCCGTCCGCCGGCCAGGGCCGTGAAGGCCGGCCACAGGTCGGGCACGAGGGCTGCGGCGCCCGCCGCCCGGATCGGGACCGAGATGTCGGGGTCGTAGTTCAGCACCGGCTTGCCGTCCTCGCCTTCGCGGAAGATGCGGCGGGCGAAGGCGTCCCAGTCGGCGTCGCCATAGAGCGGGAAGGCGACGGCGTTGATGTCGCGGGCGTAGGCGGCGGCGTCCGCCCAGTTGCGGATCTCGATCTTGCGGCCGGTGTATTCGGCGATGCGGGCCAGACCCTCGGACGCCACCTCGGGCCCGATGTCGTTGAGAACGGCGGCGGCGACGGCCTGAGGCTTGATCGCCGTCAGGGCCATGGTGATCAGCCCGCCCATGGAGGTGCCGAGGAAGACGGCCTTCTCGATCCCGGCCTGCTCCATCAGGGCGAGGACGTCGCGGGCGTAGACGTCGGGGGTGTAGGTCATGGGATCGGCGGCGCGCTCCGAAAGGCCGCGCCCGCGCACGTCGATCGCCAGGACGCGGCGACCGCCTTGAGCGATCAGTCCGGCGACGACGCCGAAGTCGGCGCTGTTGCGGGTCAGGCCGTGGATGGCGATGACCGGCAGTCGGGCCGGGCCGTCGGCCGGGGCGTAGTCGCGGGCGTAGAGGCTCAAGCCGTCCGGCGAGGTCCAGCGGCGTTCGGCGTAGGTCATCAGGCGTGTCTCCCGGCTGCGTTTCCAGCGTTGCGGGCAGAGTAATTCACCAGATGAAGAATTGCGATCAGGTCGAGAGGATGGCCGCGACGAATTGATCGAGGTCGCCGCCCTCGGGGAAGCGATGGCCGATCACGCCGGCGCGCCGCGCCGCCTCCATGTCCGAGGCCTGGTCGCCGATCATCAGGGAGCGGGCCGGGTCGAGATCGTGCTCGGCGACGGCGCGCAGCAGCATGCCGGGGTTGGGCTTGCGGTCCGGGTGGTCGGGGTGGCGGTAACGTTCGTCCACGGCCTCGGCGTGGTGGGGGGCGGCGTAGACGGCGTCGATGCGGGCGCCGCCTTGGGCCAGGCGTTCGACCAGCAGGGCGTTGAAGCCGTGCATGGTCTCTTCGCTGAACAGGCCGCGCGCCACGCCCGACTGGTTGGTGACGATGACCGTGACATAGCCCGCGTCGTTGAGCCGTTTCACCGCCTCGGCGGCGCCGGGGATGAGCACCAGCTGGTCGGGGCGGTGCGGATAGCCGCAGTCGACGATCAGGACGCCGTCGCGGTCCAGAAAAGCAGCGGGTCGGCTCATGCAGGCTCCGTCAGCAGGGCCGAAAAGGCGGTCATCAGGTGGTAGAGGGTCGAGGCGGGGACGGACGCGTCCTGCGGGCGGCCCTCGGCGTCATAGCTGTCGATCCACAGGCCCGGCGTGGCCGTGGCCAGATGGGTGGCGAAGACGCCGTCGAGCAGACCCAGAGCGCGGGCCGTGTCGCCGCGCAGGGTCAGGGTGCGGAGGGCTTCGGTCTGAGCCCACAGGCGGCGGCCCCCGTCGCGGACCACGCCGATGCGGTCGATTTCGCGGACCATCAGGCCCCGGGCGTCGACGCCGTTGGTCAGGGCCGAGGCGAAGAGGGCCTGGGCCTGTCGCTCGTGGCCGTCGAGACCGAGGCGGCGGGCCTGATCCAGCAGCCAGATCCATTCCATGTGGTGGCCGGGCTCGATGACCTGACCGGCGCCGCCGGGGGCGATGGCCCAGTCGGCGGTGAAGAACTCGCCCAGCATCAGGTGTTCGCGGTCGAAGAAACGCCGGTTGAACAGGTCCAGGACGGATCGCGCCGCCGCCTCGAAGGCCGCATTGGGCGCGACGGCCTGCCAGGCCAGCAGGGCCTCCAGCATGTGCATGTGCGGGTTCTGGCGGCGCGGCAGGACGGGGGGCAGGGCTTCCTGCCAGCCGCCGTGGACCGGGTCGGCCATTCGCACCTCGACGGCGGCGAGCGTCGACAGGGCCAGGGGCAGGGCGCGCTCGTCCTTCAGCACGCGGTGGGCGGCGGCCAGGGCGAACAAGACGAAGGCCAGGTCGTAGAGATCGGGCGTGGCGTCGATCACGGCGCCGGCGTCGTCGGTCGCGCGCACCCACAGATCGTCGTCACGGCGGTGGTCGCGGATCAGGGCGTCCAGCCCGAGGCGGGCGACGGCTTCGCCTTCGATCCAGCCGAGCGCCGCGGCTTCGGCGAAGACGTAGACCTGACGCGCCTGGACCCGCGTGCGACGGGAGACGCCTGTGATCGGACGACCGTCGAAGTCGAGCTTCTCGAAGAAGCGGCCTTCGGAGTCGATCCCGGCCCGCGCCCACAGCGGCAGGGCCTGGCGAAACAGCCAGTCGCGGACCCGATCCTGTGCGGTTGAAAGCGTCATTGTCCTGTGGGCTTAGGCAGGCTTGCGGGCTTTGCCAAGCATGGCTTTCGTTGCAACCGGCAACGCGAAGTGACCCTCGCGGGTTTGTCGATCAGCCCCGGGCTTTGGTAGGAGGCGCTCAAGATAGTTGATCCGCCTTCGCGCCTGCCCGCCGAACCTTAAGTTCCGCCCGCGCGGCCCCCACCGAGAGAGCGACCCTTGATGACCATTCCCTTCATCGACCTTCAGGCCCAGCGCCTGCGCCTCGGCGGCAAGATCGAGGCCGCCGTCCAGGAGGCCGTCGTCGGCGGCGCCTGGGTCATGGGCCCGCAGGTGCGTCAGTTCGAGGCCGACCTGGCCGCCTTCGGCCGGGCGAAGCACGCCCTGGGCTGCGCCAACGGCACCGACGCCCTGGCCCTGCCGCTGATGGCCTGGGGCGTGGGACGCGGCGACGCCGTCTTCGTGCCCAGCTTCACCTTCGCGGCCACCGCCGAGGTCGTGCCCTGGTTCGACGCCGAGCCGGTCTTCATCGACGTGGACGAAAAGACCTACAACATGAGCCCGGCCCATCTGGAGGCCGCCATCGAGGCGACGCTGAAGGAAGGCCGCCTGACGCCGCGCGTGGTCATCGCCGTCGACCTGTTCGGCCAGCCCGCCGACTATCCGGCGATCAAGGCCATCTGCGACAAGCACGGCCTGAAGCTGATCTCGGACTCGGCCCAGGGCTTCGGCTGCACCATCGACGGCGAGCACCCGCTGAAATGGGCCGACATCACCACCACCAGCTTCTTCCCGGCCAAGCCCCTGGGCTGTTACGGCGACGGCGGGGCGGTGCTCACCAATGACGACGACCTGGCCCAGCTGATCGATTCCATCCGCGTCCACGGCAAGGCGGTGGCGGTCGACCTGAAGGACAAGACCTTCGATCACGACCCCAAATACCTGAACATGCGCGTCGGCCTGAACAGCCGTCTGGACACCATCCAGGCGGCCGTCCTGATCGAGAAGCTGAAGGTCTTCGGCCAAGAGATCGAGTGGCGCCACCGCATCGCCGCCCGCTACAACGAGGGCCTGCGCGCCCATGTCGCGGCCGTGCCGGATGTGCCGGCGGGCAATGTCTCGAACTGGGCGCAATACACCATCGAGCACGAGGACCGCGACGGCCTGGCCGCGCACCTGAAGGCCGAGGGCATCCCGACGGCGGTCTACTACCCGATCCCGCTGCACCTGCAGCCGGCCTATGAGACGTATCCGCGCGGACCGCAGGGCCTGCCGACGACCGAGCGCCTGATGCAGCGCGTCATCAGCCTGCCGATGCACTCGGATCTGGACGAAGCGACCCAGGACCGCATCATCGCCGCCGTCGCCAGCTTCAAGGCCTGATCTTCATGACCCAGCAGACCCCCCTCAAGATCGGCGTCGCGGGCGCCGGCGTCATGGGCCGCAACCATGCCCGCGTCCTGTCCGAACTGCGCGACGTCGAGCTGAGCACGGTCTTCGATCCCGACGCCGTGACGGCCGAGGGCGTGGCCGCCGCCTATGGCGCGACCGCCGTGACCACGGCCCAGGCCTTCGTCGCCGCCGGCCTGGACGCCGCCGTCATCGCCACGCCGAACCGCTTCCACGCCGAACTGGGCGTGGCCCTGCTGAACGCGGGCGTCCATGTGCTGGTGGAGAAGCCGATCGCGGCCACGACGGCGGACGCCCAGGCCATGATCGACGCGGCCAAGGCTGCCAACCGCGTCCTGATGGTCGGCCATGTCGAGCGCTTCAATCCGGCGGTGGACACGGTCAAGCGCGCCATCGACGGCGACGAGATCATCTCCATCCAGATCACCCGCGTCGGCCCCTTCCCGCCGCGCATGGGCGAGGTGGGCGTGGTCATCGACCTGGCGGTCCACGACATCGACATCATCCGCCACCTGACCGGCTCCGAAGTGGTCGAGGTCCAGTCTCTGCTGGGTCACGCCCATGCGTCCCGCGAAGACTCGGCCCTGCTGCAGTTCCGCATGGCCAATGACGTGATCGCCCACATCACCACCAACTGGGTCACGCCCTACAAGACCCGCACCCTGCAGGTCGCCACCAAGAACCGCTTCATCGTCGCCGACCTGATCACCCGCCAGGTGACGGAGTATTTCGGCCAGCAGCCGGACGGCTCCTACTCCACGCGGATGCTGAACTCCTGGCCCGCCGAGCCGCTGAAGAAGGAGCACGAGGCCTTCATCCACGCCATCCGCACCGGCGAGACGGCGGCGGTCAGCGGCGAAGACGGCCTGCGCAATCTGGAAGTGGCGCTGCGCTGCCTGGGCGAGCACTAGGCCTTCGGCGCGCCGCCCGGCCGGAAGATCAGGCGGCAATGCAGGTGGCCGTCGGCGTAGTCCATGCTCGCCGAACCTCTCAGCGTGCCGCGGATGCTGGTGTCGATCAGGCGCGAGCCGAAGCCTGACCGCGTCGGCGCCGTCGCGACGGGGCCGCCGTGCTCGACCCAGTCCAGCGTGACCAGGCCGTCCTCGTCCGGCTCGGTCCAGCGAATGTCCACCCGGCCGCCGGTTTCCTCGGGGCGGCTGAGGGCGCCGTATTTGGCGGCGTTCGTGACCAGCTCATGCAGGATCAGCCCCATCGACAGCGACTGTTCGGCCTCGAGGGTCACGTCCGGCCCGGTCATCCGCAGTTGGTCTTCGGCGAAGGGGCGGAACTCCTGCTGCACCAGATCGCGCAGGCGGGCGCGTTCCCAGCCGTTGGCGGTCAGCAGGTTGTGAGTGTCGGACAGGGCGATCAGACGCGCCTCGAACAGGCGCATGAAGTCCTCGACGCTGGTCGAGCGCCGGGCCGTCAGGGCGGCGATGGACTGGATGGTGGCCAGGGTGTTCTTGACCCGGTGGTTCAGCTCATTGATCAGCAGGCGCTGGCGATGCTCGCTGGTGGCCAGGGCGGCGAAGGCCCGACGCCGGTCGGTCACGTCGGTGACGACCCCCGCCAGCTTGATAGGCCGACCCGAGCGCGAGCGGATCAGCCGACCGCGCAGCAGGAGCCAGCGGCCGCTGTCCCTTATCTGATATTCGGCATTGTATTCGCCGTCGCCGTTCAGGGCGCGCGCCAGGGTCGCGGCGCGCCTCGGCAGGTCCTCGGGTTTCAGCTTCGTGGCGAAATCGCGCGCGGTGAAGGGCTCGCCGCGGGCCAGGCCGAGGTATTTGCGCGCCCGACCGGACAGCCACAGGGTCTGTCCCGGAAGGCTCAGCTCCCAATAGCCGACCCCGCCCGCGTCTATGATCGAGATCAGCTTGTCGCGCTGACCGATCATGGAGGCCGCCAGGGCCAGGAAGAGGATGACGAGGGTCACGGCGGCGACGGCTACGGCCAGCATCAGGGGCGGAGCGCCGGGCGGGTCCAGCGACGCGGCGACCTGGGTCGGGGTCACGATCAGGGCCGCCATGGCCACATGGTGCATGCCGACCACGGCCAACCCCAGGACCAGGGCCGCCGTCAGCCGCCACAGGGGCGAGCGGTCCTGTTCGATGGCGAACAGGGCGGCGATCGAGGCGAACAGGGCGACGACCGCCGACAGGACGACCAGAGCGGGCGCATAGGTCAGGCTCGCCGACGTCTTCAGGGCGGCCATGCCGACGTAGTGCATGGCGCAGATGCTGGCCGCCATGACCCCGCCGGCCAGGATCATGCGGCGGCGATCCGCTCGCCCCGCCGCGATCAGGAAGGCGAGGCTGGACCCGGCGACCGCCAGCAGGAAGGAGACGACGCTCAGGGTCAGATCATAGCGGACCGGCGCGCCGGGATCGAAACCCAGCATGGCGATGAAATGCATCGACCATATGCCGCCGCCCATGGCCGTCGCCGCCGTGGCCAGCCAGGCCAGGCGCCCGGCGCCCTGTCGGCTGCGCACCTGCTGGAACAGGTCCAGCGCCGTCCAGGCCGCGAAGACGGCCACCAGAAAGGACAGACCGTCGAAGACGGAAACGACGTCCGGATGCACTATTCAGCCTCCCTCGATCTGAAACGCGCAGAGATTTGGACCCTGAAGGGAGCGCCGTTCTCCCGACCTTGTCCAGCGCCCGAAACGGGTGAGCCTCAGGCCTTCACCATCTGCATGCCCAGCCATTCGGCGATCAGGGCGGGCTTGTCGGCGCCCTCGATCTCGACGGTCAGTTCGTGCTTCAGCAGCCAGCGGGTCAGGCCGTCCTGGGCGCCCTTGTCCTCAGCCGACAGCAGCCTGAACCGGCCGCGCACCCTGGACCCGGCGGGAACCGGGGCGAGGAAGCGCAGTTTGTCGAAGCCGTAGTTGACCCCCATGACCACGCCGTCCAGCGGGGCGACGGCGTCATAGCTCATGGCCGAGGCCAGGCTGAGGGTCAGGAAGCCGTGGGCGATGGTCCCGCCGAAGGGGGTGTGTTTCGCCGCCTCGGGATCAACGTGGATGAACTGTTCGTCCTCGGTGATGCGGGCGAAGGCGTCGATGCGGTCCTGATCGACCGTGATCCAGCGGCTGAGGCCGACCTCCTGGCCGACCAGGGATGGCAGATCGCTCGGCTTCGTCATCGGACCCCTCCGTTTGACGCAGCCTTGCCTGCGTCGCGGGCGGGCGCAAGGGGGCGGGTTCAGCTCTCGAACCGCCCCTTGATGATCTCGGCGAACAGGCCGGGATCGACGTTGCCGCCCGACAGGACGATCCCGGTGGTCAGGCCCTTGGCCGCGACCTTGCCCGACAGCAGGGCCGCCATGGAAACGGCGCCGCCCGGCTCGATGACCAGTTTCAGCCAGCGGAAGGCGAAACGCATGGCCTCCGCGACCTCGGCGTCGGTGACGGTCGCGGCGCCGGCCAGACGCCGGTTGATCGACCAGGTCAGCTCGCCCGGCATGGGCGCCATCAGGGCGTCGCAGATGGAGGGCGCGCCTTGCGGGCAGGCCGTGCGTTCTCCCGATTCCAGCGAGCGGCGGGTGTCGTCAAAGGCTTCGGGTTCGACGACGATGACGCGGGTCTCGGGGCTCTGCTCGGCCATGACCAGGTTGATCCCGGCGATCAGGCCGCCGCCCGAGGCGCCGCACAGCAGCTGGTCCATCGGGATGCCCGCCTGCTCCAGCATCTCCAGCCCGACGGTGCCCTGGCCCTCGATGACGAAGGGGTCGTCGAAGGGCGGGACCAGGATGGAGCCGCGCTCGGCGGCGATCTCGGCGCCGATGGCCTCGCGGCTCTCGGTCCAGCGGTCGTAGAAGCGCACCTCGCCGCCAAAGGCGCGCACGCCCTCGACCTTCACCGTGGGGCTGTCCGACGGCATGACGATCAGGGCGCGGGTTCCGACGGCCTGGGCCGCCGCCGCCACCCCCTGCGCGTGGTTGCCAGAGGAATAGGCCACGACGCCGCGCGTCTTCTCTTCCGCCGTCAGGCGGCTGATCCGGTTGTAGGCCCCGCGGAACTTGAAGGCGCCTGCGACCTGAAGCGTCTCGGCCTTCATCAGGACGCGGCCGCCCACGGCTTCGTTCAGGGCCGGATGCTCGATCAGCGGCGTGCGGACGGCGGCGGGGGCGATCTGGCGGGCGGCGTCGACGACGCCTTCGAAGCTGGGCCTATGCATAGGTTCCCTCTTACGCTCAGCCCGCGCCTCTGCATAACTCTCCTCATGCAAGCGAACATGATCCTCGCCATCGACCAGGGCACGACCTCGACGCGGGCCATCGCTTTTGAGGTGTCGCCTCAGGGCGCTTTCTCCGCTGTGGCGGTAAGCCAGATCGAGCTGGCGCAGCACTTCCCCCATTCCGGCTGGGTCGAGCATGACGCGGCCGAGATCTGGCGGGCGACGCTGCAGACCTGTCGCGAGGTGGTGCGCAAGGCCGGCGGCGTCGGACGCTTCGCCGCCGTGGGCATCACCAATCAGCGTGAGACCTCGGTGCTGTGGGACGCGGCGACCGGCGAGCCGCTGCACCGCGCCGTCGTCTGGCAGGATCGGCGCACGGCGGACGTGACCACGCGGCTGGCGGCAGAGGGGCATGAGGCCAGGGTGCAGGCGGCGACGGGCCTGATCCTCGATCCCTATTTCTCGGCGTCGAAATACGCCTGGCTGCTGGACGCCGTGCCGGGGGCGCGGGAACGGGCGGCCAAGGGCGAAGTCCTGCTGGGCACCATCGACGCCTGGCTGATCTGGAAGCTGACAGGCGGGACGAGCCACGTCACCGACGCCACCAACGCCAGCCGCACCAGTCTGATGGACCTGAAGACGCTGCAATGGCGCGAGGACCTGTGCGACCTGTTCGAGGTGCCGATCGAGGCCCTGCCGGAGATCCGGGGCTGCGCCGATCATCTGGGCGACTGCGACGCCAGCCTGTTCGGGCGGGCCCTGCCGATCCACGGGGCGGCGGGGGACCAGCAGGCGGCCCTGGTCGGGCATGGGGCGTTGGAGGCCGGGGACGCCAAGATCACCTATGGGACGGGGGCCTTTCTGGTGGCCAATGTCGGGGACCGGCCGGTGGCCTCGACCAGTCGACTGCTGGGAACGCTCGGCTACGCCGCTGACGGCCAGGTCGCCTATGGGCTGGAAGGGTCGATCTTCTCGGCCGGTTCGGCGATCCAGTGGCTGCGCGACGGGCTGAAGGTGATCTCGGACTCGCGTCAGTCCGAGGCCGTGGCCCAGACGCTGAAGGACAACGGCGGGGTCTATCTGGTGCCAGGCTTCACCGGCCTGGGCGCGCCCTGGTGGAAGCCGGAGGCGAGGGGGACGGTCATCGGCCTGACCCGCGACAGCGGCCCGGCCCACTTCGTGCGGGCGGCGCTGGAAAGCCTGGCCTATCAGACGCGCGACCTGCTGGACGCCCTGAAGACGGACGGGGCGCCGCCGCTCACGCGCCTCAAGGTCGACGGCGGCGTCACCGCCAACGCCTTCGCCATGCAGTTCGTCGCCGACATCTGCGAGGTCGAGGTCGAGCGCCCCGCCTTCCAGGAGATGACGGCCATGGGGGCGGCCCGGCTGGCGGCCTTCGGCGTCGGCCTGACGTCGGAACTGTGGACCGCGCCCGCCGAGGCCCCCGCCGTTTGGCGCCCGCGCATGGGCGACGACGAGCGGGCGCGGCTGCTGAAGGGCTGGCGCGGGGCGGTGAAGGCCGCCATCATCGCCGCTGGGGGAGACGAACCATGACCGACCTGGACGCCCAGTCAGCCTTTTCCGGCACGCGCGAGGTGGATGAACGCTATCGGCTGGACGAGGCGGCGCTGGACGCCTGGCTGAGCGCCAACGTCGAGGGCTACCTCGGGCCGCTGACCCTTCGACAGTTCAAGGGCGGCCAGTCCAACCCCACCTATGAGCTGACCACCCCGGGCCGGGCCTATGTCCTGCGCCGCAAGCCGCCGGGGACCCTGTTGGCCAGCGCCCACGCCGTGGACCGCGAGTTCACCGTCATCTCGGCCCTGCACGCCCAGGGGTTTCCGGTGGCGCGGCCTTATACTCTGTGCACGGATGAAACAGTCATCGGCTCGATCTTCTATGTCATGGACAAGGTCGAGGGCCGGGTCTTCTGGGACCTGAAGCTGCCGGGGCTGGCCCCGACCGAGCGGCGCGCCATCTATGAGGCGCAGACGGATACCCTGGCGGCCCTGCACGCCTTCGACCCCGCCGCCATCGGCCTGGGCGACTACGGCAAGCCCGGCAACTATTTCGGCCGTCAGGTGGGGCGCTGGACCAAGCAGTATCGGGCCAGCGAGATCGAGCCGATCGCGGCCATGGACCGGCTGATCGGCTTCCTGCCCGACAGCCTGCCGCCGGAGGGGCCGACCCGGATCGTCCACGGCGACTTCCGCCTCGACAACATGATCCTGGACCCGAGCGAGGCGAGGGTGAGGGCGGTGCTGGACTGGGAGCTGTCGACCCTGGGCGACCCGATGGCCGACTTCTCCTATCTGCTGATCGCCTGGGTCATTCCGGCCAGCTTGCGCAATGGTCTGGCGGGGGCGGACCTGAAGGCCCTCGGGATTCCCTCGGTCGAGGAGACGGTCGAACGCTATGCCGAAAAGACGGGCACGGCCGCGCCGTCGAACCTCGACTGGCTGTTCGCCTACAACCTGTTCCGGCTGGCCGCCATCTGTCAGGGCATCGCCGGGCGGGTGCGCGACGGCACCGCCGCCAGCGCCCACGCCAGGACCATGGCGGCCCAGGTCGGACCCCTGTCGGAGGCGGCCTGGAGCTTCGCCCGCAAGGCCGGGGCGTGAAGCTTGGCGATAATTAAAACAGTTTTTGTTGCGGTTGGATTTGTGAAACGGCGCCGGAAGCCCTACCTTCCGATCCGGAGCACTGATCAAGATGTCTGACAGCCAAAGATTCCCCGTCGCCGCCCACGCCCTGGCCTATCTGGCCCACAAGGGCGCCTATTCGGCCGCCGACGCCGCGCCCAGCGCCGTACTGGCCGCCTCGGTGCCGACCAATCCGGTGGTCATCCGCCGGGTGACGGCCCTGCTGGCCAAGGCGGGGCTGATCGCCACCCGCCCCGGCGCCTCAGGCGGATCCTGGCTGCTGCGTCAGCCCGAGACCATCCAGCTGGACGAGGTGCTGAAGGCGGTGAACGGCTGCGCCCACCTGGGTTCGACCCCCGCCGGAGCCAAGGGCTGTCCGGTGGGCGAGCATATCCCGCGCCAGGTGTCCAAGGCTCTGACCGCCGCCGATCAGGCCGCGGGCGCGGCCCTGTCGAAGATCACCATCGCCGACCTGCTGGAGGCCGATCCGGCCTCGCTGCGGGGGTTCGCGCCCCATCCCGCCTGCCCCAGCGTCGTCGGCTGACGTTCGCCGCTTGGGGGAGCCGCGCCGCACCATCCTGATCACGGGGGCCAGCGCCGGCATCGGCGCGGCGCTTGCCCGTGTTTGCGCCGCGCGAAGTCATGACCTGATCCTCACGGCGCGCCGCGAAGGGCCGCTGAAGGGTCTGGCCGAGGACCTGAGCGCCCGGCATGGCGTCGTCGCCAGCGTGATCACCGCCGATCTGGCCGAGCCGGGCGCGCCCGTCGCTTTGGTCGAGGCGATCGCCGCGCGGGGCTTGCGCGCCGACGGCCTGATCAACAACGCCGGCTTCAGCCGCACCACGGGCTTCCTTTCGACCGAACCCGACGACCACGCCGCCATGATCCGCGTCATGCTGACGGCGCCGGTCGAGCTGTCGCGACTGCTGCTGCCGGGCATGGTCGCGCGCGGCTGGGGCCGGGTGCTGAATGTGGCGTCTCTGGCCGGACAGATGCCGGCGACCGGCGGCGACACCCTGTACGGGCCGATCAAGAGCTTCCTGATCAAGGCCTCGCAGGGGCTGTGGCTGGAGACGCAGGGGACGGGGGTGCACGTCACCGCCCTGTGTCCCGGCTACACCTATACCGAATTCCACGACGTCAACGGCTCGCGCGAGCAGGTGTCGAGCGCCTATCCGGCCTGGATGTGGATGGACGCCGAGCGCGTGGCCCGCATCGGCTGGGACGCGGTCGAGGCCAACCGGCCGCGCGTCACGCCGGGGGTCATGAACAACGTGCTGGCGACGCTCGGCGGGATGCTGCCCGACAGTCTGGCGCTGAAGATGGTCGGCGGCCACGCCAGACGGCTGGACCGCCTCTAGGACCTAGTGACCGCCGGCGGGGTAGGGGGCGGTGACGACGCTGCTGAACATGCCGGGGATGGCCTCGCCCAGACCGGCGATGATGAACTGGATGGCCAGGGCGCACAGGATCAGGCCCAGGACCCGCACCACGATGGCCATGCCGACGTCGCCGAGGATGCGGCTGATCGGGCCGGTGGCGGCGAAGCAGAAGAAGGTGACGACGCAGGCGGCGGTCATGGCCGCCAGCGACGAGGCCGTGCCCGCGGCGCCCAGCTTCTGGGCTTCGCCGGCGTTGATGATGATGGCCGAGATGGCGCCCGGGCCGATCATCAGCGGAATGGCGAAGGGCACGATCAGGCGCTTGAAGCGGCGCTTGGCGTAGCCGCGCACGTCCTTGGCGTCGGTCACGGCGTCGGCGTCGGCGAAGATCTTGAGGAAGTCCTCGCGCGCCATGTCGAGGCCGAGCAGCAGCAGC
>NZ_DASWXW010000138.1:0-4686 GCF_036405315.1 Brevundimonas sp.
CACCTCGGGCTCGGCCGCCTATAACCTCGGCCTGTCGAACCGTCGTTCGCGCACCGTCGCCGACGCCCTGGTCGCCCAAGGCGTCAACGGCGGCGTCATCGCCCTCGACGGCAAGGGTGAGACCAACCTCGCCAAGGCCACCGCTGACGGCGTGCGCGAGCCGCTCAACCGTCGCGCCACCATCGACATCAACTTCTAAGGTTCGGAGGGGCCGGTTCACGCCGGCCCCGATGATCTTGAAGGTCGATAAGATCAGGGGCGGTCGATCCATTCGGATCGGCCGCCCTTTTTCTTTGCCCGCGGCCTATGCCGTTGACTGGCAAACGTCATGCTTGAAGGTTATCTCGGCCTGACTGCATCAAAAGGATGACCGCATGCGCGTCGCAATGATCGGCACTGGCTATGTCGGACTGGTGTCCGGCGCCTGTTTCGCGGACTTCGGTCACGTCGTGACCTGCGTCGACAAGGACGCGGCCAAGATCGACCAGTTGAACGCGGGGCGGATGCCGATCTATGAGCCGGGGCTGGAAGATCTGGTCGCCGCCAATGTGCGCGACGGTCGTCTGGCTTTCGCCCTGGACGGCGCCGAAGCCATTCGCACGGCTGACGCCGTCTTCATCGCCGTGGGCACGCCCTCACGTCGCGGCGACGGTCACGCCGACCTGTCCTATGTTTACGCCGCGGCCGAAGAGATCGCCGACCTGATCGACGGCTTCACGGTCGTCGTCACCAAGTCGACCGTTCCGGTCGGCACCGGCGACGAGATCGAGCGAATCATCCGGGCCCGTCGCCCTGACGCCGACTTCGCCGTGGTCTCCAATCCCGAGTTCCTGCGCGAAGGCGCCGCGATCGGCGACTTCAAGCGCCCCGACCGCGTCGTGGTCGGCATCGAGGACGACCGCGCCCGCCCCGTCATGGCCGAGCTGTATCGCCCGCTGAACCTCAACGAGACGCCGATCCTGTTCACCGGCCGCCGCACATCGGAACTGACGAAATACGCCGCCAACGCCTTCCTGGCGCTGAAGATCACCTTCATCAACGAGATGGCCGACCTGTGCGAAAACCTGGGCGCCGATGTGCAGCAGGTGGCCCGCGGCATCGGCCTGGACAATCGCATCGGGTCCAAATTCCTGCACGCAGGACCGGGCTACGGCGGCTCCTGCTTCCCCAAGGACACCCTGGCCCTGGTGCGGACGGCGACCGACGCCGGGTCGCCGCTGCGCCTGATCGAGACGACGGTCGAGGTGAATGACGCGCGCAAGAAGGCCATGGCCGACCGCGTGGCCGCCGCCCTGGGGAGCGCCGACCTGAAGGGCAAGACGGTCGCCCTGCTGGGCCTGACCTTCAAGCCGAACACCGACGACATGCGCGACGCCCCGTCTCTGGACGTGGCCCCGGCCCTGATCGCCAAGGGGGCGAGGGTCCAGGCCTTCGATCCCGAGGGCATGCATGAGGCCGCCAAGCTGCTGGACGGCGTGGTGTTCCGCGACGGTCCCTACGAGGCGGTCGAAGGCGCCGACGTGGTGGTCATCCTGACCGAATGGGATCAGTTCCGCGCCCTGGATCTGGACCGGGTCAAGCTGCTGCTGAAGCAGCCGGTCATGGTCGACCTGCGCAACGTCTATCGCCCCGAGGACATGAAGGCGCGGGGTTTCCGCTACACCTCCATCGGGCGGCCCGAGAGCGCCCGCTAAGGGCTGGAGACAAGAAAAAGGGCGGCGCTTCAGCGCCGCCCTTCGTCGTTTCAGCACCAGGACCGAGATCAGCCCTTGAACGGCCGGATCAGGATCTCGACGCGGCGGTTCTGCGCCTTGCCCTGGACCGTATCGTTTGACGCGATCGGATTGCGTGCGCTCATGCCGGCCACATAGAGGCGCTCGCGGATCACGCCGTGGTCGATCAGGTAGGAGGCGACCGACGAGGCGCGGCGTTCGGACAGGGGCTGGTTGATGGCGTCGCCGCCCGACGAGTCGGTGTGGCCGATGACGTCGACCATCGAGCGGTCGTATTCCTGCAGCACGCGCGCCACGTCGTCGAGCACGGGCAGGAAGCGGCTGTCGAGGTTCGACTGATTGGTGGCGAAGGTCACGTCGGACGGCATGCGCAGCACCAGGTTGTCGCCCTGACGCGCCACGCCGACGCCGGTGCCCGACAGCTCGGCCTCGAGGGCGCGCTGCTGGCGGTCCATGTACTGGCCGACGCCGGCGCCGGCCAGAGCGCCGATGCCGGCGCCGATCAGGGCGTTCTTGCGGCCCTGCTCGCCGCTGGAGGTGTTGGTCAGATAGCCCAGAACGGCGCCGCCCAGGGCGCCGGCGAGGGCGCCGGTCGCCGTATTGTTGCGGTTCGGCGTCGAGCTGTAGGGGTCGGTCGTGGTGCAGGCGGCGGCGCCGAGCATGGCGGCGATACTGACGCTGGCGACGGCGATCTTGGCGCGCATGAAAAGTCCTCTTGAGTTGGCGGTCTGGCCGCGAAACGTGGGTCTATAGTGGAGGTTCCCACCTGTATGTCATGTGAACAGCCGCAAAGCCTAGCGGTCCTGTTGACCGGGCGGCGGCGCATAACCATTTGTTGCAAACGGCCGCGCGCCCTTGCCGCTTCAGGGAGGGCGCGGATGGTCGGGTCGCTTTCTGCGAGGGCCTCATGACGACGCGCACCATTCTGTTCGACAGCCCTTTCCTGCTGGGGTTTGATCATACCCGCGCCCTGATCGACCGCGCCGCCAAGGCGGCGGCCGAGAGCTATCCGCCCTATAACGTCGAACAGATTGGCGAGGCGGCGGTGCGCATCAGCCTGGCCGTGGCCGGATTCGCGCCCGAGGAACTGGCCATCACCCTGGAAGGGCGGCAACTGATCATCGCCGGCAAGCGCGACGATACGGGCAAGGGCGAGCAGGCCTTCCTGCACCGCGGCATCGCCGCGCGCGGCTTCGTGCGCAGCTTCGTCCTGGCTGACGGGCTGGAGGTGGCCGAGGCGCGGCTGGAACACGGTCTGCTGCATGTCGATCTGATCCGTCCCGAGCAGGACCGGCAGATTCGACGCATTCCCATCACGACGGGCTGATTTCAGCCGTCGAACCGCCCGGCTTTCCGGGCGTTCAGTCAAGCGTAAGGAGGCGGTCCTATGACGCCTGTTATGAACAACAAGGACTTTGCGGGCCTGGGCGCCCCTGACCTGGTCTATGTGCGCGCGATCCGCGCTTCGGACGTAATGGAAGACGCCCACATCGACGCGCCGGGCGTCGAGATTGATCCGGAACAGATTCTCTACGCCGTCCACGGCGCCGACGGCGAACGTCTGGCGGTCATGCTGGACCGAGAGAGCGCCTTCGCGGCGGCGGCGGCGCACGAACTCGAGCCCGTCTCGGTTCATTGACTTCTTAGGGCGCTACCGGCTTCGCGGCCTGCTTGAGCGCATTCTGGGCGCGCTACCGGCCTTTCGGCCTGCTTGAGAGCGCATTTCTGTGCAAGGCTTGCCGGCCCGCGGCTTCAGGCGGCGGTGGCCGGCACGTCCTTGACGAACAGGGCGCGGACGGCGTCGACGGTGCGGGCCTGGCGCAGTTGCTCGCGCAGTTCCGGCGAACGCATGGCGCGCGACACCGCGGCCAGGGCCCGCAGGTGCTCGGCGCCGGCGTTCAGCGGGGCGAACAGGGCGAACAGAAGATCGACCGGACGGTCGTCCACTGATTCATAGGCCACGGGCGTGTCCAGCCGCACGAAGACGGCGCAGACGCGGTCCAGGCCCTTGATTCGCGCGTGCGGCACGGCGACGCCGGAGCCCAGGCCGGTCGAGCCCAGGGCCTCGCGTTCCAGCAGGGCTTCCAGCGCGCGCCCTTCGTCGAGACCCAGCGCGACCGCGGCGGCTTCGGCGACGGCGTGCAAGGCTTGGCGTTTGGATGACGCGCCGCCGCGCAGGACGATCCCGTCCGACGACAGCAAATCAGCGATGTCCATAATGACCCCGAAACTCGAACCCGACATTGGCGGAAGGGCGAGGCGTCTTCTAGCGCCTTCGCCCTCCGCATGAAAGCCTCAGCCGCCTGAGCTGTTCCCGTTCTTCGCCGTCTTCAGGGTCCGCTCCGGATCCACCCAGCCGACATTGCCGTCAGGGCGGCGATAGACGACCGACAGACCGCCGTGCGCGGCGTTGCGGAACATGACCAGGGGATAGCCCGTCATATCCAGCTCCAGCACGGCCCGGCCCACGGTGATGGTGCGGATCTCGGCCTCGGTTTCGGCGATGACCATGCCGACCGGCGGCGGCTCGTTCGGGGCTCCGGCGTCGCCGAAGGCCTCGTCCTCGACCGTGTCCGGATTACGGAAGATGGTCAGGGAGGCGACCTCGCGGGCCGCGTCCTCCGTCTTCTCGGGCGACAGGCCCTTGGGACCGATGTGGTGGTCCTTCAGGCGGCGCTTGTAGCGACGGACGCGTTTTTCCAGCTTGTCCAGGCTGTCCGAGAAGGCGCCTTGCGCGTCGCCGCCGAATCCGGTCGTCACCAGGCTCTGGCCCGAGGCCAGGCGGACCCAGCAATCGACGCGGAAGCCGTGGCGGTCCTTGGACACCACGACCTCGGCGTTTTCGCCGCCACGGGCGAAATACTTGCCGACTCCCTCTTCGAGTTCCTGGGAGATGCGCGAGCTTAGCGCTTCGCCGACATCCACTTGCTTGCCGCTGACTTGGATCTGCATA
>NZ_DASWXW010000139.1:0-14702 GCF_036405315.1 Brevundimonas sp.
TCTCGACGGTCGAGTTGGCGGCCACGGCGGCGTCGGCCATGGCCTCGACCGCGTCGTCGGTGAAGACCAGGGTCACGCCCTCGGTCTCCAGCAGGGCCTGGTTCTGACGGATCAGATTGGCCTCCGGCTCGGTCAGGATGCGCTTGAAATCGTCACGGGTCAGGGCCTTCAGCTCGACCCGGATCGGCAGGCGGCCCTGCAGTTCCGGCAGCAGGTCCGACGGCTTGGCCACGTGGAAGGCGCCCGAGGCGATGAACAGGACATGGTCGGTCTTCGCCGGCCCGTACTTGGTCGACACCGTCGTGCCCTCGATCAGGGGCAGCAGGTCGCGCTGCACGCCTTCACGTGAAACATCGGCCCCGGAGGCCCCCTGACGCGCCGCCACCTTGTCGATCTCGTCGAGGAAGACGATACCCTCGTTCTCGGCCAGCAGCAGGGCTTCCTTGGTCAGGCTTTCCTGATCCAGCAGCTTGTCGCTTTCTTCGGTGACGAGCGGGGGAACAGCCTCGGCCACGGTCAGCTTGACCGTCTTGGTGCGGCCGCCGCCCATCTTGCCCAGCAGGTCCGACAGGTTCAGCAGGCCGACGTTGCCGCCGCCGCCCCCCATGTCCAGCCCCTGCAAGGGCGAGGTCGTATCGGCCAGGGCGATCTCGATTTCCTTGTCGTCCAATTCGCCGGCGCGCAGCTTCTTCCTGAAGGCGTCGCGCGTCGCGGGCTGCGAGCCCGGCCCCACCAGGGCGTCCAGGATGCGCTCCTCAGCCTGGCCCTCGGCGCGGGCCTTCACGCCCGCCCGGCGCTTCTCGCGCACCATGACCAGGGCGCTTTCGACCAGGTCGCGCATGATCTGATCGACGTCGCGGCCGACGTAGCCCACTTCAGTGAACTTGGTCGCCTCGACCTTGAGGAAGGGCGAACCGGCCAGCTTGGCCAGGCGCCGGGCGATCTCGGTCTTGCCCACGCCCGTGGGGCCGATCATCAGGATGTTCTTGGGCGTGACCTCGTCGCGCAAATCCTCAGGCACGCGCTTGCGGCGCCAGCGGTTCCTCAGGGCCACGGCCACGGCGCGCTTGGCGTCGTCCTGGCCGACGATGAAGCGATCCAGTTCGGAGACGATTTCTCGGGGGGATAGGTCGGTCATGATCGCCAGATAGGGGGTCTCAGCCGCCGGCGGGAGGGGGTGCGACGACAGGCGCGGCGGAAACGGGCGGCGCCGCGATCAGCTGGGCGAACATCAGGGCCCATCCGTCCGTCCCCTTGCGCCACAGCCGCACATAGTGGCCGCGCCGCTCGGCCTCGTCCCGCGTCCAGCGCGCCGGGCCATAGGTCCAGGCCAGGTCGCCCGCGCGTGAGGCCCCGCCGCCCTCGGTCGGACCAAAGTCGAAGCTCGAAGGCCAGCCGTCCAGCGCCGCCGTCATGGCCGCCCGACCGATGGCCGGCGGGCGCGGCGCGACATAGAGCCGCCCGTCCTCGGCCAGCACCGCCAGATGGGCCGCCTTCTGATCCGTGCGCGCGGCCCCGGCCAGCCTCGCCTCGGCGGCCCGAACCTCGCTCATCGCCGCGTCCGGCGAGACCGAGGCCCCGACGCCGGTCGTCATCAGGTCGGGCTCGCTGTCGGGGCCGGGAACCCCGGCCGCCGTCGCGCCCGACCCGCCGTCATAGACCCAGCGCCATCGGCCGTCCGGCTGGCAGGCCCAGATGGTGAAGTAGTGCCCCGTGCGCGCGCCGTTCACCGCCACCCCGCCGGTGGTGAAGCCCAGGTCGCCCGAGCGGGCGACCCCGGCCCAGTTGGGCCACCACGCCAGTGGCGGCTCGTCGGCAGGGCGCGCCGCCTCTGGCGGATAGACCTCGCGCACCGTCTGCGTCCGGCCCTGGGCGATGATCACGGCGCCAGGCAGGGCCCATTTGTTGAAGCTGCCGCCGACGCCCATACCGGGCGCGTCCGCGGCGAAGGCCCGTTCAGCAGCGACCACCGACGCGGGCGAGGACGCAGGACACGACGGGGCGTCCATTGCAACCAGCGCGGCGGCGAGCGTCAGGGCGGTGAGCGGCATGGCGAATTCCTCCGCCGACCATTGATCGCCCGAAAGCGCGCCCTGTCGCGTTAATTCGCTGAAAGCCGACGCTCAGGCGACCAACCGCCTGAAACCCTGCGGGACGCGCTCAAGAAGCGCGCGACCGCGTCGCGTGCGTTAGCGCCCTATGATCTGCTCAAGCAGCGCGGCTCCGCGAGCCGCGCGATAACGCCCTTAAAGACTCTCGATAGTCAGATTGCCGTTGGTGTAGACGCAGATTTCAGCGGCGATCTTCATGGCCTTGCGGGCGATCTGCTCGGCATCCTGTTCGCTGCTTTCGTCGATCAGGGCGCGGGCGGCGGCCAGCGCGTAGTTGCCGCCCGAGCCCACGGCGGCCACGCCGTATTCCGGCTCCAACACGTCGCCGACGCCGGTGACCGTCAGAATCGTGTCCTTGTCGGCGACCAGCAGCATGGCCTCCAGCCGACGCAGATAGCGGTCGGTGCGCCAGTCCTTGGCCAGCTCGACGCAGGCGCGGGCCAGTTGATCCGGATACTGCTCCAGCTTGGCCTCCAGCCGCTCGATCAGGGTCAGGGCGTCGGCCGTGGCCCCGGCGAAACCGGCCAACACCTTGCCGCCCGCCAGGGTGCGCACCTTGCGCGCCGCACCCTTGACGATGGTCGGCCCCATCGAGACCTGGCCGTCGCCGGCGATGACGGTGCGGCCGTTCTTGCGCACCGCCAGGATGGTGGTGCCGTGCCAGTCGGGGAAGCTCGAGGTCTGGGTCATGGCCGATCAGATGGCGAGGATCGTCCCACGCCGCAAGTCGCCGTCGCGCCGCAGCAACGCCAGACGGTCTTGTCTGACGGCCTCGCCCGTGACACGGAGCCCTCCCCCCCTGCAGTCGCGTCGCGTTCGCGTTCAGTTCGAGTATCGCCTTGCCTCTTCACCGCGCCATCTATGTCAGCGACGCCGTTGGCGACGCCGCGACAAGCCTCCTGGTTCTGGCCGAGATTCTCGGCGCCTCGGACCGCAACAACCGCCGCGACGGCCTGACCGGCGTGCTGATGCGCCACGGCGGCCGCTTCATGCAGGCGATCGAGGGCCGACGCATCGACGTGGATCGGCTGATGGATCGGCTGCGCGCCGATCCGCGCCATGAGAACATCCGCCTCCTGTCGGACCAGGACGCGCCGGTCCGCCTCTTCCGAGAATGGCCGATGACCCTGGTCCAGCTGACGCCGGACGCCGCGCGCCTGCTGAACGGCGCGTCGCTGGACCAGTTGAGCCCCGACCGGGCCGAAGCCCTGCTGATCACGGCGGCCAAGGCCCTGCCCGTTCCGGCCTGACGCCCCGCTGACGGCCGGTCTCGTCTGCGCTAGACAGGCGGCGTGACCCAGTCCTCCGCTCCCTCGCCGGCGTCCGGCGCCGTCCGTTTTTCCGACGAGGAAGTCGACCGCTACGCGCGCCAGCTGGTGCTGTCCGAGATCGGCGGGCCGGGCCAGCAGGCGCTGAAGCGGGCCCGCGTCCTGATCGTCGGCCTGGGCGGGGTCGGGGCGCCGGCCGCCCTCTATCTGGCCGCCGCCGGGGTCGGGACGCTGGGCCTGATCGATCATGACGCCGTCGCCCTGTCCAACCTGCAGCGGCAGATCATCTTCACCACCGCCGACGCGGAGCGGCCCAAGGTCGAGGCGGGGGCCGCGCGTCTGGCCGCCCTCAACCCCCATGTCGCCGTCGAGCCTCTGGTGGAGCGGCTGACGCCCGACAACGCCCGCGCCGTGATCGAACGCTTCGATGTCGTGCTGGACGGCACCGACGACTTCGAGACCCGCTTCGCGGTCAACGCCGCCTGCGTGGCGGCGGGCAAGCCTCTGGTGTCGGGGGCTCTGGGCCGCTGGAACGGCCAGGTCGGGGTCTTCGCCGGCCGCCCCTGCTATCAGTGCCTGGTGCCCGAGAGCCCGCCGGACGCCGAGACCTGCGCCCGCGTCGGCGTGGTCGGCGCCCTGGCCGGCGTCATCGGCGCCATGGCGGCCCTGGAGGCGATCAAGCTGATCACCGACGCGGGCGAGCCCCTGACCGGCCGGTTGATGCTCTACGACGGCCTGTCCGGGACCAGCCGGGTAGCCAAGGTCGCCGCCGACCCGGCTTGCCCGATCTGCGGCTAGGCGAAGGCGGTGCGGAGCAACCCGACGTAGCGGCGCATCAGGCTGCGTTCGATGTCTTCCTCCCAGTCCGCGTGTCCGGCGCCGCTTACTTCAACATAGTCGACGGTCTTTCCCGCCGCCCTGAGGGCATCGTTCATGCGCCGGGACTGATAGACGGGCACCACCGCGTCGTCCTCGCCGTGCACCAGCAGGACCGGGCAGGCGATCTCGGCGGCCCGACGGCGCGGCGACGCGGCCTCGATCAGGGGCCGGTCCGCCTGCGGATCGCCGATCCGATCGACCCAGAGCCGGAAGACATAGGTGTCCGGGCTGTCGTCCTCGCGCCGCTCATAGTCCAGCATATCGCCCAGGTCGGCGACCCCGCAGATCGAAATCGCCGCCTTGTAGAGATCCGGCCGCCGCACCGCGCCCATCAGGGCGGCGTAACCGCCGTAGCTGGCGCCCATGACCGCCACGCGATCGGCGTCCAGCCCGCGCGTCCGCACCGCATGAGCCACGGCGTCCTCGACGTCCTCCTGCATCCGCTCGCCCCAACGCCTGTAACCCTCGCGGGCGAAGGCCTTGCCGAACCCGCCGGAGCCCCGGAAGTTCGGCTGCACCACCCACCAGCCCTGGGCCGCCAGAACCTGAGCCTGACGATCCCAGCCATGGATGTCGCGCACCTCGGGTCCGCCATGCACCAGGGCGACCAGTGGCCCGGGACGCCGTGAGGGCGGCGCGGTCAGGAAGGCCTCGATGACGGCGCCGTCGCGTGTCGGCACGGCCAGGACCTCGATCGGCCCGAGCCGGTCCGTCTCCATGCCGGTGCGCGAACCGATATAGGCGAAGTTCCGCGCCCTCTTGTCGTAGAGATACCAGGCGCCCGGTTCGCGCGGCCCGGTCACGTGGACGACGAAGCGGTTGCGCGCCCGATCCGTCGTTCCCAGCATGACATTGCATTCGTCGTCGAAGAACTTGTTCATCGCCTGGTGGTGGGCGGTCATGTCCTCGTCGGCAAAGTCGTATTGGGCGCGCGGGGCGTAGTAGAGCGCGCCCAGGAAGTCGCCCTTGGCGTCCAGCAAGGGGGCGCTGATGTCCAGCCCGGCGCGCGACGCCTTGGGCGCGCCGAATTCCAGGGTTTCAAGGTCCAGTTCGCGGATCGACATGACGTCCTCGCCGTCCAGCCGGGCGGCCACGAGGGCGACGCCGGGCCGCTCGGTCGGAGCGATCCAGAAGAAGGAGCGCGCCTGTTCGATCGACTGACGCCAGACCCGCTTCCAGGCGCTTTGCTCGCCGGCGCGGACGAAGATGTTGAACATCGAACCGCGCGCATTGGCGTCGACGCGCATCACCGGCACGCCGTCCCGCGTCGCCCAGGTCAGGGTGTTGGTGTTGCCGATGTCGACCAGGCTGGCGCGCCCCGTCTCGACGCTGACCCGATGCAGGGCCAGTCGGCCGCTGTATTCGCGCGCCGCCATCAGCACGTTGTCAGGATCATTCGGCAGATAGTCTACGACCGCGCCCAGGTTCAGGGATTCCCGCTGGCGGTTCCGTTCGTTCCCGAACAGGACCACGGCTCCGCCGGTGTCGAGGTCGACCGAGATCATCCGGCGGCTGTGCAGGTCGACCTTGCGTGAAACCAGCTTGCTGCCGATGGAGGCGGCGCCGCCCCCCGTCACGGGAATGGCCAGGCGCATCAGAACGCGCCGATCATTGGCCCAGGCCAGGGTCTCGACCTCCTGGTCGCCGATCGGCACGATCCGGCGCGGCCCCGTCGGGTCGGCGGCGTCGACCACTTCGATCGCCAGTCGGCGCGCGCCGTTCTCGCCGATGTTGCGCAGGACGGCCACCCGGTCGCCGGCCGGCGACAAGGCCGCCGCCACGACCGCGTCGGGGGTGAAGAAGGCGTCGAGCGAATGCGGTTGACGCTCCTCGCGCGCCTGGGCCGCGCCCGCCCCGAACACGCCGCCGATCGCCAGACCGGCGCCGAATCCAAGGAGGTCGCGACGGCTCAGCTCTGAGATCAGGCGGTCATGACGAGCGTCCGCGCGCCAACGGCGCCCGACCTTGGTTCCGTGTCTCATGCATTCCCCCCGCTGACGGCGACGCGTCACGAACGGGATCAAGTGCAAGAACAGCGTTCTTCGTCAATCCCTCGGGAGAGACCTAAAGCATGGCCGGGATGACGCGGTCCGGCGGACGGTGGCCGTTCTGGTAGGTCATGATGTTGGCGATGACGCGGTCGCCCATGTCCTGGCGCGCCTCGATGGTGGCCGAGCCGAGGTGGGGCAGAAGCACGACGTTGGCGCGGCCCATCAGGCCCGGATGCACCGCCGGCTCGTGCTCGAAAACGTCCAGGCCGACGCCGAACAGGGCGCGACGGTCCAGGGCCTCGACCAGGGCCGCCTCGTCGATCAGTTCGCCGCGCGCGGTGTTGACCAGAATGGCGTGGGGCTGCAGCCGGGCGATGCGTTCGGCCGACAGCAGATGGTGGGTGTCCCTGGTCGCCGGGCAGTTCAGCGAGACGACGTCCATCCGCGCCAGCATCTGATCCAGATCGTCCCACCAGGTGGCGCCCAGCTCCTCGGCGATCATGTCCGAGACGGGCTTGCGGTTGTGATAATGGACCTGCATGCCGAAGGCCCTGGCGCGGCGGGCCAGGGCCTGGCCGATGCGGCCCATGCCGACGATGCCCAGGCGCTTGCCCCACAGCTTGCGGCCGCACATCCAGGTCGGGCTCCAGCCCTCGAACTGACCGGAGGCGACGACATTGGCGCCTTCGACGATGCGGCGGCTGACGCCCAGGATCAGGCTCATGGTCAGGTCGGCCGTATCCTCGGTCAGGACGCCAGGGGTGTTGGTGACGATGATCCCGCGGCCCACGGCGGCGTCGATGTCGATATGGTCCACGCCCGCGCCGAAGTTAGCGATCATCTTCAGCTGGTCGCCCGCGCCCGCGATCAGCTCGGCGTCCAGATGGTCGGTGATGGTCGGGATCAGGACCTCGGCGCGCTGCAGGGCGGCGGCCAGATCCTCGCGCGACATGGGCTTGTCCGTCAGGTTCAGATCGGCGTCGAACAACTCGCGCAGTCGCGTTTCCACCGTGTCGGGCAGGCGTCTGGTTAATACGACCTTAAGCTTGCGAGCGGACATAGGGGGCCTGGGTTTCGACGGGCGAGAGCGCCCGTGCGGGACGTGTCGATCCGGTGTTTAGCAAAGCTGTGGTCAGGTTCAAAAGTTTCCGGCGTATCGCCGTCATCGTCGCCGTTCTGGTATCGGGCGTCTTCGCGGGCGCCGGAGCGACCATGCCTGACGGCCGCCCCACCCCGACCGGGCTGGAAGTGCCGCGCTGGGTCACGCTGAAATCCTCTCAGGTGCGCGCCCGCCGGGGACCGGGCCTCGACTACGAGATCCTGTGGGAATACCGCGCCGCGGGCCTGCCCGTGCAGGTGATCGCCGAGACCATGGAATGGCGCAAGATCTGCGACCCCGACGGTTCGGTCGCCTGGATCCACCGCACCGTGGCCTCGGGCCGCCGCAGCGTGTTCAACCGCTCGGCCGAGGAAATCCTGATCCATTCCGGCCGATCCGCCACCTCCTCGGTGCGGGCGCGCCTTTCGCCCCGCTCCATCGTTTCTCTGGACGAGTGCGAAGAGGGTTGGTGCCGGGTGCGGGCGCGCAAGATCAGGGGCTGGGTGCCCGAGCGCGCCGTGTTCGGAACCCAGCAACGCGCCCTTTGCAACGCCGCCCGGCCTGCCGGAACGGGCCGAAGCTAGACTTCACAACGGTTGAGCGGGGGCGCAGGGTCGTGTAACCCGCCCGCAACACTTCCGGAGCGTCATCCTTGAGCCAGTCCCAATATCCGTCGTCGTTCGATCATGAAGGCCTGCTGGCCTCGGGCCGTGGCGAACTGTTCGGTCCGGGCAACGCCCAGCTGCCGGCCCCGCCGATGCTGATGTTCGACCGCATCAAGACCATCACCGCCGACGGCGGCGACTACGGCAAGGGTTATGTCGAGGCCGAGCTCGACATCAATCCGGACCTCTGGTTCTTCCAGTGCCACTTCATCGGCGATCCGGTCATGCCGGGCTGCCTGGGCCTGGACGCCATGTGGCAGCTGGTCGGCTTCTACCTCGGCTGGATCGGCGGCCCCGGCAAGGGCCGCGCCCTGGGCGTCGGCGAGGTCAAGTTCACCGGCCAGGTGACGCCGGACGTCAAGAAGGTGGTCTACAAGGTCCACCTGAAGCGCGTCATCAACCGCAAGCTGGTCATGGGCATCGCCGACGGCGTGCTCGAGGCCGACGGCGAGGTCATCTACACCTGCGCCGACATGCGCGTCGGTCTGTTCGGCGGCGTGGTGGCGCCGACCGAAGCCTGACCCCATTTTAATCCAGACCGCGGGCAACGCGGCGCTTGAAGACTGAACGATAGGAAACACCATGCGGCGTGTCGTCGTCACCGGATTGGGCATCGTCTCCTCCATCGGCACCGGCCAGGATGAGGTCACGGCCTCCCTGCGCGAGGCCAAGTCGGGCGTCCAGCACGCCGCCGACCACGCCAAGTACGGCTTCCGCTCGCAGGTCTGGGCGCCCCCGTCGCTGGGCGTGACTGCGGAGGACTGGGCGCCGCTGGTGGACCGTCGGGCCGCACGTTTCCTCGCCAACGGCACGGCCTGGGCCCACATCGCCTTCGAGGAGGCCCTCAAGGACAGCGGTCTGAGCCCCGAAGAGATCAAGGACGAGCGCATCGGCCTGATCGTCGGCGAGGGCGGCCCCTCGACCCAGGTCATCCTGCAGGCGGCCCAGACGACCGTCGAAAAGGGCTCGCCCAAGCGCATCGGCCCCTTCGCCGTGCCCAAGGCCATGGCGTCCGGCCCCTCGGCCGTCCTGGCCACCTGGTTCCAGCTGAAGGGCATCAACTATTCGATCAGCTCGGCTTGCGCGACCTCGGCCCACTGCATCGGCGCGGCCGCCGAGCAGATCGCCTGGGGCAAGCAGGACGTGGTCTTCGCCGGCGGCTGCGAGGACATCGACTGGTCCATGTCAAACATGTTCGACGCCATGGGCGCCATGTCCTCCAACTTCAACGAGACGCCTTCGGTCGCCTCGCGCGCCTATGACAAGGACCGCGACGGCTTCGTCATCGCCGGCGGCGCCGGCATCGTGGTGCTGGAAGAATACGAACGCGCCGTGGCGCGCGGCGCGACCATCTACGCCGAAGTCACCGGCTACGCAGCCAACTCGGACGGCTACGACATGGTGGCCCCCTCGGGCGAGGGCGCCGAGCGTTGCATGAAGCTGGCGCTGAAGATGGCCGGCGACCCGCGCATCGACTACCTGAACCCGCACGGCACCTCGACCCCGGTCGGGGACTCCAAGGAGATGGGCGCGGTGCGCAACGTCTTCGGCGACGCTCTGCCGATGATCTCCTCGACCAAGTCGCTGACGGGCCACTCGCTCGGCGCGGCGGGCGCCCAGGAAGCCATCTACTGCCTGCTGATGATGAAGCACGGCTTCGCCGCCGAGAGCGCCCACATCGAGAACCTGGACCCCGAGTTCGAAGGCATGCCGATCCTGCGTCAGCGCCACGACGGCGAACTGAAGCACGTCATGTCCAACAGCTTCGGTTTCGGCGGCACCAACGGCACCCTGATCCTGTCCAAGATCTGAACGGGACCTGTTCGCGAAAAATCTCGCAGAACACGAAAAGGCCCCCATTCGGTCCTTCGCCCGCCCGGAACGGATGCCAGAGATACATCATCGGCCTGTCGGAGTTCGGAAGAGTCCCGGATCCTGAACAGCCCCCCCAGCCCCCCAGGATTTTTCCGCTAAAGGGCTTCGACGGGCCGATGCTTCCTCCAAGCGAGACGCCCGCGCCTGCCTCCCCTCCCCCTCCTGGCGACGCGGGCGTTTTCTTGTCTGCCCCCCGAAAAGCTGAAGCGCGGACCGAGGATCAGCCCGGCAGGCTGACCGCCGTCCGCTCGCCGTCCCGCAGCACCGTCAGGTCGATCGGGCCGTTCGCGCCCTGCAGCGCACGGGCCAGGGCCGCCATGCCGTCCACGCCCGCGCCGCCCGCCGCGACCACCACGTCGCCCGCCTGAAGTCCTGCGGCCGCCGCGACCGAGCCGCCCTCGACCACCGTGATCTGGGCGCCGGCGCCTTCTCCGGCGTTCCGGAAGGTCAGGCCGCGCGCCATGGCCGCGCCGGCGCCCATGCGCACCGCGACGGGATCGGCCGAGGCGACCGTCAGACTGGCCGTCGCCTCGCGCCCGCCGCGCAGATAGACGACCGGCAGGGTCGCCCCCGGCCGCGCGATGCCGACCGTGGCCTGGACCGAACCGGCGTTGGCCACGGGGCGGTTCTGGATTCGGGTGATGACGTCGCCCGGACGCAGGCCCGCAGCCTCGGCCGATGAGCCCGGCGCGGCGTCATAGACCACGGCCCCGCGCACGATGTTCAGACCCATCTCGCGCGCCCGCTCCGCCGTCAGCGAGCCCAGGGCCACGCCGATCTGGCCGCGCTTGACCTCGCCCGATGCGCGCAGTTGATCGACCACGAACATCATGATCCGCGTCGGCACGGCGAAGGCGATGCCGTCGTTGCCGCCGCCCATGCCGCCCGACAGGATGGCGGTGTTGATGCCGATCAACCGGCCCCGGCTGTCCAGCAGCGGCCCGCCCGAATTGCCCGAGTTCACCGCCGCATCGGTCTGGATGTAGTCCTCGATGGCGTCGCCCATGCCGGATCGGTTCAGGCCCGAGATGACCCCCATGGTCAGGGTCTGGTCCAGGCCCAGAGGATAGCCGACCGCGAAGGCCAGGTCGCCGGTGCGCAGGGTGTCGGAATCCACCGTCTGGACCTGCGACAGGCCCGACGCTTCGATCTTCAGCACGGCGATGTCCGTGGCCTTGTCGGCCCCGATCAGGACGGCGTCGAACAGGCGGCCGTCGATCAGGTCGACGGTGAATTTCTGCCCGTTCTCGATGACGTGGTTGTTGGTGACGATGATGCCGGCGGCGGCGTCGATGATGACGCCCGACCCCCCCTGCGAGGGCTTGGGATCACCGTCCGAGCGCGGCCCGCGCGACTGGCCCAGGGTCGTGACCTGGACCACGGCGGGCAGAGAGGCGTCCAGACCGGCGGCGAAGGTGAAGACCCCGCGTCGCGCGTCATAGGGCAGGCCCTGCACGCCGGGCGTCTGGGCCGAAGCCGCCGCCGGCGCGGCGCTCAGGATCAGGACAAGGGCGGCGCCGGTCGAGGCCAGCAGGGTGGATCGCGTCATGATGGGTCCCTTCGCAGGCGCACAGCCTAGAGCGAAATCGGTTCAGATGCGATCGCATCTGAACCCGGATATTCGCTCCAGAAACAATGCCGGGAAACCCGCCGTGACGACTGCCTCGACCGTCACGATAACCGTGAGCCTTTAGAAGGCGCTTTCGCCCGTGATGGCCCGGCCCAGGATCAGGGCGTGGACGTCGTGGGCGCCTTCATAGGTGTTCACCGTCTCCAGGTTCATGGCGTGGCGCATGACGTGCAGTTCGCCGGTGATGCCGGCCCCGCCGTGCATGTCGCGGGCCTCGCGCGCCACGGCCAGGGCCTTGCCGCAGTTGTTGCGCTTCATCAGGCTGATGGCCTCCGGCACCCAGGCGCCGGTGTCGAGCAGACGGCCCAGGGCGTAGGCGCCCTCGAAGCCGAGGAAGATCTCGGTCTGCATGTCGGCCAGCTTCTTCTGCACCAGCTGGCGCGACGACAGGGGGCGGCCGAACAGCATGCGCTCGCCGACATAGTCGCGGCTGGCGTGGAAGCAGAACTCGGCGGCGCCCATGGCCCCCCAGGCGATGCCGAAGCGCGCCTTGTTGAGGCAGCTGAACGGCCCGCGCAGACCCTGCACGCCCGGCAGGATGTTGGCTTCCGGCACGAAGACGTCGTTCAGGCCGATGTCGCCGGTGATCGAGGCGCGAAGGCTCAGCTTGTCGCCGATCTTGTCCGTGGTGAAGCCGTCGAAGTCGCGCTCGACGATGAAACCGCGGATCTTGTCGTCCAGCTTGGCCCAGACGATGGCCAGGTCGCTGATCGGGCTGTTGGTGATCCAGTATTTGGCGCCGTTCAGGCGATAGCCGCCGTCGACCTTGACCGCCCTGGTCTTCATCGAGGCCGGGTCCGAGCCGCCGTCGGCCTCGGTCAGACCGAAGCAGCCGACCAGCTCGCCCGCCGCCATCTTGGGCAGGAACTTCATCTTCTGCTCTTCCGAGCCGAAGGCGTAGATCGGATACATGGCCAGCGACGACTGCACCGACATGGCCGAGCGATAGCCGCTGTCGACGGCCTCGACCTCGCGCGCGATCAGGCCATAGGCGACGTGGCTGGCTTCGGAGCCGCCGTATTGCTCCGGCAGCATGGCGCCGAGGAAGCCCATCTCGCCCATCTCGGTCATGATGGCGCGGTCAAAGGTCTCGTCGCGGAAGGCGGCGACCACGCGCGGCAGCAGGGCCTCGCGGGCATAGGAGCGCGCCGCGTCCTGGATCATCCGCTCGTCGTCGGTCAGGCGACCGCGCAGGTCGAACGGGTCGTCCCAACGGAAGGTCTGTTGCGAAGCGTGCGAGCCGTCGGCCATGGGTGTTTCCTACGCGAATAAGCGGGGTTCTGTGGTCGTCACGCGCAATCGAAGGGCGTGACGATGCGACCCCTGTTCCGGCGGCGGGTTTAGGCCAAAATGCATCGGACGGGTAGAGGGGCGCGGGGAACCGCGTTAGGCTAAGGCCATGTCGAGCACGTTTTCACGTCTGTTCCGCGACCACCCGCGCGAGGTCGACGAGACCTATCTGGAGCACATGGCCGCCTCGTCGCGGTTCGGCTTCAAGCTGGTCCGGCTGGCGGGCTGCGCCTTCATGCACGCGGTCGTGCCGGGCGTGCACAAGAGCACCGTTTCCGACGCCATTCGCGGCATGGCCCGCGACATGGGCGGCCGCGCCGAGGAAGCCCGCGAGTGCCGCATGCGCGACGCCGGCGTCTGGGACGTGGGGCTCTAGGTCTTCTCGACGCGCCGACGGCGGGCTAGTCAAGTCTCATGACCCAGCTTCAAGGCCCCCTCTCCGGCGTTCGCGTCCTCGACCTTTCCCGCGTTCTGGCCGGCCCATGGGCGACCCAGACGCTCGCCGATCTGGGCGCCGAGGTCATCAAGATCGAACGGCCGGGCGCGGGCGACGACACCCGCCACTGGGGCCCGCCCTTCACCGCCACGACCGATGGCTCGAAAGGCGACGCCGCCTATTTCATGTGCGCCAACCGGGGCAAGAAGTCGGTCGAGCTGGACATCGCCTCGCCTGAGGGCGCCGCCGCCGTGCGCGAGCTGGCGAAGAACTGCGACGTGGTGGTCGAGAATTTCAAGACCGGCGGGCTGAAGAAGTACGGACTGGACCACGCCGCGCTGGCGGCGGTGAACCCCCGCCTCGTCTATTGCTCCATCACCGGCTTCGGGCAGGACGGGCCGGACGCGCACCGGGCCGGCTACGACTACATGATCCAGGCCATGGGCGGGCTGATGTCGATCACCGGCCAGCCGGACGGCGCGCCAGGGGCGGAGCCGATGAAGGTGGGCGTCGCGGTCGTGGACCTGTTCACCGGCCTGTACGCCTCGAACGCCATCATGGCCGCCCTGCTGCACGCCCGGGCGACGGGAGAGGGGCAGGCCATCGACATCGCCCTGTTCGACGTGCAGGCGGCCATGCTGGCCAATCAGGCGACCAACTATTTCGTTTCCGGCAAGGCGCCGACGCGGATGGGCAACGCCCACCCCAATCTGGCCCCTTATCAGCCCTTCCCGTGCAGCGACGGCATGGTGGTGATCGCGGTGGGCAACGACGGCCAGTTCCGCGCTCTGGCCAAGGCCCTGGACGTCAAGTCTCTAGGCGTCGATCCGCGCTTCGCGACCAATGCGCTCAGGGTTCAGCACCGCGCCGAACTGTCGCCGGCCCTGTCTGCCCTGACAGCCAGCTTCACCATGAAGGGGCTGATGGCGGCGCTGGAGGCGGCGGGCGTGCCCTGCGGCCCGGTCAACACCGTGGACCAGGTGTTCGAAGAACCGCAGGCGATCCATCGCGGCCTGACCGTCGAACAGTCGCGCCCCGATCTGGCGACCCCGATCCGCACCGTCGCCTCGCCCATCCGCCTGTCGAAGACCCCCGTCCGCTACGACGCCCCGCCGCCCAAGCTGGGGCAAGACACGGAGACGGTTCTGGCGACGCTCAAGGCCGACTGACCCGCAATTGAAAACGGCGGCTCCCGAAAGAGCCGCCGTCGTCAGTCTTGGGTGCGCTTGCGACCCTTACAGATCCAGCAGGGCGCGCGCCGGGTCTTCCAGCAGTTCCTTGATGCGGACCAGGAAGGTCACGGCTTCCTTGCCGTCGACGATGCGGTGATCGTAGCTGAGGGCCAGGTACATCATCGGGCGGATCTTGACCTCGCCGTTGATGGCCATCGGGCGCTGCACGATGTTGTGCATGCCCAGGATGCCCGACTGCGGCGCGTTCAGGATCGGCGTCGACATC
>NZ_DASWXW010000140.1:0-26174 GCF_036405315.1 Brevundimonas sp.
GACGGCACCACCAACTTCATGCACGCCATGCCCCACTTCGCCATCACGGTGGGCCTGGAGCGCAAGCACCCCGACGGCTCGTCCGAGATCGTCGCCGGCGTCACCTACAACCCGGTGATGAACGAGCTGTTCTGGGCTGAAAAAGGCAAGGGCTGCTACCTGAACGACCAGCGCATCCGCGTCTCGGGCCGCCGCGACCTGTCGGAAAGCCTGATCTCGACCGGCCTGCCCTTCATCGGCAAGTCCGGCCACGCCCAGTCGATCAAGGATATCCACGCCGTCGGCCAGCGCGTCGCCGGCATCCGTCGCCTGGGCGCCGCCTCGCTGGACTTCGCCTGGGTCGCCGCGGGCCGCTACGACGCCTTCTTCGAGCGTAACCTGCAGCCCTGGGACGTGGCGGCGGGCATCCTGTTCGTCACCGAAGCCGGCGGCGTGGTCACGACCATCGACATCGACGGCGATCCCAAGAACGGCAAGCAGATCGTCGCCGCCAACCCGGAACTGCAGCCGCAACTGCGCAAGATCCTGCAAGCGGCCTGATCCGCGTCACCGCGCGATACGGAACCGAGGCGGCGTGGCGAAAGCCCCGCCGCCTTTTTCCTGCGCCGTTCACGGCCTCGTCGCGCGCGCCCCCTACCCTCAGACCATGATCCGCCTCATCCTGACCGCCGCCCTTCTCCTCAGTGGAACCCCGGCCATGTCTGCGCCTGTCCTCCAGATCATCGCCCATCGCGGCGCCTCCGGCGAAAGGCCGGAGCATACGACCGCCGCCTATCGTCTGGCTGTCCAGCAGGGCGCGGACGTCATCGAGCCGGATCTGGTCATGAGCCGCGACGGCGCTTTCGTCGTTCGCCATGAAAACGAGATCGGCGGCACGACCGACGTGGCCGACCGGCCCGAGTTCGCCGCGCGTCGCGCGACCAAGGCCATCGACGGGGTCGTGACCACCGGCTGGTTCACCGAGGACTTCACCCTGGCCGAGCTGAAGACCCTGCGCGCCCGCGAGCGCCTGCCCCTGCTGCGCCCCGACAACTCCGCCTGGGACGACCGGGAGCCCATCCTGACCTTTGACGAAGTCTTGGCCCTCGCTCGCGAGGAAAGCGCCCGCACCGGCCGCGTCATCGGCGTCGCGCCCGAACTGAAGCACCCCTCCTATTTCGCCGGCATCGGCTTGCCGATGGAGGACGCCTTCATCGCCGCGCTGCAACGCCACGGCCTGACCGGCGCCGACGCCCCCATCCTGATCCAGTGCTTCGAGGTCGGGCCGCTGCAAAGGCTCAAGGCCCGCATCGACGCCCCCCTGCTGCAGTTGATGAGCCTCGTAGGCGGCCCCGCCGACCGTCCCGACCTGACCTATGCCGCCATGAGCACGCCCGAGGGCCTGCGCGCCGTCGCCGTCTATGCCGACGCGATCGGGGTCGAGACCGGCCTGATCCTGCCGCGCGACGCCACAGGCCGCAGCCTGCCCGCCACCTCGTTGGTCAGCGACGCCCATGCGGCGGGGCTCAAGGTCGTGGTCTGGACCTTCCGCGCCGAGAACGCCTTCCTGCCGCTGGAACGGCGTCAGGGCGACGCCCTCGCCGACCACGGCGACCTGAGCGGCTATCTGCACGCCTTCTACGCCTTGGGCGTCAACGCCGTGTTCAGCGATTTTCCCGGCGTAGCGGTCGCAGCGCGCTGAGCCTTACGTCCCCTGGAACTGCAGTTGCGCCAGACGCGCATAAAGCCCGCCCCTGGCCGTCAGTTCGGCGTGGGTGCCTTCCTCGACCACCTTGCCGCCGTCCATGACGACGATGCGGTCGGCGCGCAGAACCGTGGCCAGACGGTGGGCGATGACCAGGGTGGTGCGCGCCTCCATGGCCTGATCCAGCGCCGCCTGCACCAGACGCTCGTTCTCGGCGTCCAGGGCGCTGGTGGCCTCGTCCAGCAACAGGATGGGGGCCTCGCGGACCAGGGCGCGGGCGATGGCCAGCCGCTGGCGCTGTCCGCCCGACAGGCTCTTGCCGCGCTCGCCCAACGGCGTGTCGAAGGCCTGCGGCAGGGCCTCGATGAAGCCCAGGGCCTGCGCCTCGTCGGCTACGGCGCGGGCTTCGGCCAGGCTGGCGTCCTCGCGGCCGAAGCGGATGTTCTCCAGGGCCGAGCCCGAGAACAGGGGCGCCTCCTGCGACACCCAGGCGAAGCGTTCGCGCACCGCGATCGGATCGGCGGCGCGCACGTCCACGCCGTCCACCGACACCAGGCCCGACTGAGGATCATAGAAGCGCAGCAACAGACGGAAGACCGTCGACTTGCCCGCGCCCGACGGCCCGACCAGGGCCACGGTCTCGCCCGGACGCACGGTCAGGCTGAAACCCTTCAGCGCCGGCAGGTCGGGCCGGCCCGGATAGGCGAAGTCCACCGCCGACATCGACACCTCGCCCAGCGGCGGCTGCGGCAGGGCGACGGGCGTGGCGGGCGGGGCGATGGCGGGCACGGCCCGCATCAGTTCGTCGATCCGCTCCATGGCCCCGGCGGCCTTCTGAACGTCGCCCCAGCTTTCGCCGAGCGCGCCCACGGCCCCCGCGGCGAAGACCGACAGCAGGACGAACTGCAGCAGGGCGCCCGGCGTCATGGTCCCGGCGATCACGTCCTGAGCTCCCAGCCACAGCACCAGGGTCACGCCGCCGAACATGACGGTGATGATCAGGGCCGTCATGACCGCCCGCGCCCGCATCCGGGTCAGGGAGACGCCGAAGGCTTCCTCCACCGCCGCGCCGAAACGGCTGATGGCGCTCTTTTCACGGCCGAAGGCCTGGACCGTCTCGATGGCGTCCACGCTCTCGCCCGCGAAACCCACGGCGCCGGCGAAGGTGTCCTGCGACTTGACCGTCAACTTGCGCACCTGACGGCCGAAGATGAACAGCGGCACGATCAGCACCGGCACGATCAGCAGGACAAAGCCGGTCAGCTTGGGGCTGACGAAGAACAGCAAAATCACCCCGCCGATCAGGGTCAGGAAGTTGCGCAGGGCGTAGCTCACCGAGGTGGTCAGCAGGGTGTCGACCAGTTGGATGTCGGTCGTTAGACGCGACAGCACCTCGCCCGTCCGCATATGGGCGAAGAAGACCGGGTCCAGCGTCAGGATGCGCTTGAACAGGGCCGTGCGCAGATCGGCGATGACCCGCTCGCCCGTCTTGGTGACATAGAAATAGCGGAAGGCCGTCGCCAGCCCCAGAATCAGGGCGTTGGCGCCCAGAATCAGGAACCAGGTGTTGATGTCTCGGCCGCCGTTCTCGAAGCCTTTGTCGATGGCGCCGCGCGCCGTCGCCGTCAGGCCCAGGGAGGCCACGGTCGAGCCGATCAGCCACAGGCCCGCGATCGCCGCGTCCAGCCGGTGCCGCATCATGAAGGGCAGCAACTGGGCCAGGGGCTTGATGTTGCGGGTCTTGGCGCGCTTGCCGCCCGCCTCCTCCATCTGCTCGGCCAGCAGGGCCCCGGCGCCGGGGCGCCCCCGGGCGGCGGCGTCTTGCGATGCGGAAGGCGAAGAAACTTGGGTCATAGCCGCGCTCTTGCCCCGGAACGCCCCCCGGTGTAAACGCCGCCCCTCATTCCCGCTGCAGCCTCGGCGGGTTTCTCTATTTACGCGCATTGACGGTCGGCATCGTCGCCGCGCAGAGACGGATCAGATCTATGAAAGCGGACACGCACCCCGACTACCACTTCATCACGGTTGTGAAGCCGGATGGCAGCACCTTCCAGACCCGTTCGACCTACGGCAAGGAAGGCGCCTCGCTGGCCCTCGACATCGATCCGTCGACCCACCCCGCCTGGACCGGCGGCAACGCCCAGATGCTGGACCGCGGCGGCCGCGTGTCGCGCTTCAACAACAAGTTCGGCGGCTTCATCAAGAAGTAAGCCGCACAGCCCTCTCGGGGGCTGCGACAAAGTCGCCACAGAAGCGCCGGTCCGATGGGCCGGCGCTTTTTGTTTGGCCGGAACGTCGATAACATGGGGGCGTTCGATCCTTCGGGGCGCAGGCGACGGGTCTGGCGCCGGACCGGACTTAAGAGCTTTTGAATATGAACCGACGGGAATTGGGCTTTGGCGTCGCGACGACGACCCTGACCCTTGGCGCGGCCTCCTCCGCACTGGCGCAGAACCGTCCGGTCGATCCTCAGGTGTTCATCGCCGGTTTCGACGCTCAGGCCGGCCGCCTGCCCGAGGCCGTGCAGGCCGACGTTCGCGCCGTCTATCAGCTGACCGGCGGCAAGCCGATCTGGACCGCCGATCGCCTGCGCGTGCTTCAGGAGGTCGCCGCCGGCGCCGAACGCCACGCCCTGCCGGCCGGAGACTTCTTCGACTTCGTCGGCCTGGCCGCCGACCCCGCCTCAGCCGAGATTCGCACCACCGCCGCCGCCGTGACCTACGCCCGCGTCCTGGCCGAGGGCCGCGTCCGTCCCGAGACGGTCGAGGACCTGTGGGAGATGCAGAAAAACAGCGTCGACATCCCCGCCGGCCTGACCCAGGCGATCAGCGCCAATCAGTTGAGCCAGTGGTTCGACAACCTGGCCCCCACTGACATCGGCTACACCAATCTGTCGGCCGGCTACGCCCGCTATCGCCGCATCACCCGCGCCGGCGGCTGGCCCGCCTTCCGCTCCGGCCCGACCATCGAGCCCGGCGCCAGCGACGCGCGCATCCCCGCCCTGATCGCCCGCCTGGTCGCCGAGGGCGACCTCGGCGCCGCCGCCGGCGAACGGCTGAAGGGCAACCTGGCCTATGGGTCGGAACTGCAGCAGGCGGTGCGCAGCTTCCAGACCCGTCACGGCCTGGGTTCGGACGGCCGCGTCGGCCCCGGCACCCAGCGTTCGCTCGGCGCCTCGGCCGAGGACCGCGCCCGCCAGATCGCCCTCAACCTGGAACGCCGCCGCTGGCTGAAGCGCGAGCTGAATCCCGAGCGGATCGAGGTCAACACCGCCGCCGCCATCATGGTCTACTGGAAGGACGGCAAGCCGGTTCACTCCAACCGCGTCATCGTCGGCACCGAGGAAAACCAGACCCCCAGCCTGGAGAAGCCCTTCGCTTCAGTCGTGGCCAATCCGCCGTGGACCGTGCCCATGGGCATCGCGCGCCGCGAGATCCTGCCCAAGGGCCCCGGCTATCTGGCCGCCCATGACATGTACATCAACGCCGACGGCTGGGTGGTGCAGCGCGCCGGGCCGCAGTCGTCGCTGGGCTATGTGAAGTTCGAGTTGCGCGACAGCTACGCCATCTTCCTGCACGACACCCCCGGCAAGGCCGCCTTCAACCTGTCGGTGCGTCAGCGCAGCCACGGCTGCGTGCGGGTGCAGAACGCAGTCGAGTTCGCTCGCCTGCTGCTGCAGCCCGACCCGGCCAAGCTGGCCGAGTTCGACGCGGCCCAGGACAGCCGCGAGACCAAGCGCGTCACCACCGGGCGCGAGATCGCCGTGCGTCTGCTCTACTGGACCGCCTTCGTCGACGGCCAGGGTCGGGTCGCCTTCCGCGAGGACGTCTATCGCCGCGATGAAAAACTGGCTCAGGCCCTGGGCATCGCCGTCAATCTGCCTCGCGTCATCGCCGACGGCCCCAGCGACGCCAACGACGTCGGACCGTAAGCGCGTCCTTTGGGCTCAGCCCCCGAAGGCCGCCTGCAGCCGGTCCAGTTGGCTCTGGACCGGATTGACGGGCTGGTCCTCGTCTCCGCCCAGGTACATGCGCCGATCCAGATGCAGGACGCGGTCGTACAGTTTTTCGGCGCGCACGGCATATTCGATCAGGGCGATGGGCAGGTCGCGATGGCTGGGCTCGCTCTCGACCTTGCGGTCGGCCAGCCGATAGCGCGGCTCGCAGGCAGAAGCGGCGCTCATGTCATTCTCGCGCACGGCGCGCTGAACCAGAAGCCAGGACGCGATCTGCATCAGGCGCGTGGTCAGCTTCATGCTCTCGCCCGCATAGGCCAGGGCCGCCGCGCGCGACAGCAGACGCGAATCCTGGCGCCCGTCGCCGTCCAGATAGGCGGCGGTCTCCTCGACCAGTTCCATGCCCTCGCGGAAGGTGCGGTCGAACAGTTCGGAGCGCGCGAAATCCAGCACCTCGGCGCTGCGCGAACGCGATCCGGCCACATCAAGGTCGATGGCTGTCAACTCGGTGCTACCCATGAAATGTCACGCGCGTCCGTCAGAACTCGCGGGTCGAAAGGACGCCGCACGGACCGGAACTGCAATCGTCATGCCACGGATTACGACAAGGCGGGAGAGGCTTCTCAGCGGAAATTGAACAGGGCGTCTGCGGCGCTGCGCTTGGACGACTTGCCGTCGATGGCGGCCTTGGACCGCGCGATCTCAGCCTCCAGCGCGGCGATCCGCTCGTGCAGTTCATCAACGGCGTAGAGGTCCAGGTCTTCGCGGCCCAGCGCCCTCAGCGCCTCGCCGCCTTGGGGCCGGGGCTCCAGATCTTCGAACGACATCATCGCCTCCGTGGTCAGCGACCGCACGAACCCGTATGAAAACGCCCCAATGACAAGGATTGCAAGCGGCGGAGGCATCATGCGGGTCATCGAGATAGAAGGCGGCAAGGGACCGGCCGAGGCGCTGACGCCGTCTGAACGCCCCCAACCGACCCCCGCCCCGGGCGAAATCCGCATTCGCGTGGGGGCCGCGGGGGTGAACCGTCCCGATATCGTCCAGCGCGAGGGCCGCTATCCTGCACCGCCCGGCGCTTCGGACATTCTGGGGCTGGAGGTCGCCGGCGAGGTCGACGCCGTGGGCGAAGGCGTCACGCGCTGGCGCGTCGGCGATAGGGTCTGCGCTCTGCTGGGCGGCGGCGGCTACGCCGAATACGCCGTGGTGGACGCCCGCCACGCCCTGCCCATCCCCGAAGGCCTCGACTTCGTGCAGGCCGCGGCCCTGCCCGAGACCGCCTTCACCGTCTTCGCCAACGTCTTCGAGGGCGGCGGGCTGAAGGCGGGTGAGACCTTGCTGATCCACGGCGCCACCAGCGGCATCGGCGTCATGGCCATCCAGATGGCCAAGGCGGCGGGCGCCCGCGTCATCGCCACCTCGCGCGGCGCGGCCAAGGCCGAGGCCGCCCGCGCCCTGGGGGCCGACGTCAGTCTGGACGCCGCCGACGGCGACCTGCGGGACGCTATCAAGGCCGCGGGCGGCGCCGACGTGGTGCTGGACATGGTGGGAGCGGCCTACGCCGAACTGAACCTGAACGCGCTGAAGCCCGGCGGACGCTGGGTCGTCATCGCCACGCTGACCGGCGCCCTGGCCCAGATCGACCTGATGCGGGTCATGCTGAAACGGATCGTGCTGACCGGCTCGACCTTGCGCAGCCGCCCCGCCCACGAAAAGGCGCGCCTGGCCGCCGCAGTCGAACAGACCGTCTGGCCCTGGGTCGCCTCGGGCGCGGTGCGCGCCAAGGTCGAAGCCACCTTCCCCCTGGATCAGGCCGCCGCCGCACATCGGCGACTGGAGGACGGCGATCACGTCGGCAAGATCGTCCTGACGCTCTGAGCGCCGAAAGAAAAACGGGAGGCCGAAGCCTCCCGTTTCCCGATTATCAGTAGCCGCCGCGGCGCGCGGGGCGGAGCGAAGAAATCCGGTCGTTCAGACCGGAGCGCCCCAGGTCGCGCACGTCGCCGTCGATGATCTGGCAGCGGCCGCGATAGTTGGCGTCCTCGCAGACTTCCCAGCTGCCGCGCCCCAGACGCAGTGAACTGATCGCATCATTCAGGCCGCTGTTGCGCAGGTTCGGAACCTCTTCGCGGAAGCTCATCGACTGGCCGCGGAAGTTGGCGTCGCGATAGACGGTGATCGAACGATTGCCCCAGCCGCCGCCTCCGCCCGGTCCGCCCGGCCAGCCGCCGCCGTTGCCGCCGCCCGGGCGACCGTTGTCCTCATAGTCGCCGCGATGGCCCTGACAGACCAGAAGGCCGTTGTCGTTGCCGATGTCGCTGCTGGAGCAACGCGCCAGCTCGATCGAGGTCTCGCGCACCTGGCCGCGCCGGTCACGGCAGTCCGCGTACAGGCGGCCCTGGTTGACATAGGAGCCGGTGCAGCTCTGCGCATAGCTGCCGCGAGGGGCTCCGCGCATCTGAGCCTGAGCCTCGGCCGACGTGACGTTGACAGCGGACAGGCCGCCGGTCGCCGCGACCACACCTGCGGCCGCAATCAAGAACCTTCTCATGGGACGGTCTCCTCCGCTGATCCCACGGCGCACAACGCGCCCTAAGCCACACAGTTCAACATCACGGATGAACCTTGGCTGTATGGTAAGGTCAGACGACGTTTTCATTTGCCGGGAAATCGCCTATACAGAAGCTCTCGCGCCCGGCCGAAAGGTCGGGCGCCGTCGATTCAAACGCCCGATTTTCGGGCCAACGCCGGGACGCACGCCCCATGACCGACATCCTGATGCCCAAGGCCACCGCGGTCTGGCTGGTGGACAACACCTCGCTCTCCTTCGAGCAGATCGCCGACTTCTGCGGCCTGCACCCGCTGGAAGTGCGCGGCATCGCCGACGGCGACGTAGCCCGCGACATCCGCGGCGTGGACCCGGTCACGGGCGGCCAGCTGACCCGCGAGGAACTGGAAAAGGCCCAGGCCAACCCCGACTACCGCATGAAGGCCGTGGTCAGTCGCCACGCCGAACTGCTGAAGCCGTCCAAGAGCGGCCCGAAATACACCCCGGTGTCGCGTCGTCAGGACCGCCCGGACGCCATCGCCTGGTTCGTGCGCAACCACCCGGAAGTGACCGACGCCCAGATCGCCAAGCTGCTGGGCACGACCAAGTCCACCATCGAGACCGTGCGCAACCGCACCCACTGGAACTCGGCCAACATCAAGCCGGTCGATCCCGTGACCCTGGGCCTGGTCGGCCAGCTGCAGCTGGACGAAATCGTCAAGAAGGCCGCCGACAAGAAGGCCAAGGACGACGCCAAGTCCGGCGGCGGCGTGCTGCAGGCCATCGAAGCCGAGCCGGAAGAGCCCGAGTTCGTCCCGGAAGAGCGCGTGCGCCCCGGCGCCGAGCCGACCGCCGAGTCGGTCTTCGGCAAGAACGACTGATCGTTCCGACCCGAACATGGAAACGGCCCCGAAGAGCGATCTTCGGGGCCGTTCTCTTTTTCCGGGAGGCCTAGTGGGCTCTGGCCTCCAGACTAGTGATCTCTTCCTTCAGCCTGAGCTTTCGTTGCTTGAGTTCCCTGAGTTGGATCGGGTCCGCGGTGGGTCTGCGCGCCTCCTGCCGGATCGTCTCATCCAGCGACCGGTGCCGATTTCCCAGTTCGCGAATACGAGCCTCGATGGTCATGGCTTGCGCCTCCATGTCTAAGGGACCACTACACTGAGCGCCCGGAACGACGGCCTGTGGAATCACATTGCAGTGACCCTCCGTCGCTCCGAACACGGAGACTGTGGAAGTCAAAATGGCCGACGATGTGAACTCGACGATAGGGAACCCGAAACCGTCGCGGTTGGTCGTTGGAATCTCTGGCGCTTCCGGCGCCGTCTATGGCGCGCGGGTGCTGGACGCCCTGCGCGAATTGGGCGTCGAGAGCCATCTGGTGATCACGAAAGCCGCCCTGCTCACATTGTCGCAGGAGACGGATCTGAGCCCCGACGACCTGCTGTCGAAGGCGGACGTGACCTACAAGCTCGCCGACGTCGGCGCCGCCATCGCCTCGGGTTCGTTCCGCACCCTGGGCATGATCGTGGCCCCCTGCTCGGTGCGGACCATGAGCGAGATCGCCACCGGCGTGACCTCGACCCTGCTGACCCGCGCCGCCGACGTGGTGCTGAAGGAGCGCCGGCCTCTGGTGCTGATGGTGCGCGAGACCCCGCTGCACCTTGGCCACCTGCGCACCATGACCTCGCTGGCCGAAATGGGCGCGACCATCGCCCCGCCCCTGCCCGCCTTCTACGCCAAGCCGGACTCCATCGCCGACATGGTGGATCAGTCGGTCGGCCGGGCGCTGGACCTGTTCGGCCTGGACTGGTCGGCGGTGCGCCGCTGGGAAGGCCTCAACACATGAGCGACCTGTGGACCTGGGCCCTCGCCGCCTATGACGCCCCCGGCGTGGCCGAGGCCTGTCTGAGCCTGCAGGATCACAACGAGCAGAACGTGCCCCTGCTGCTCTGGGCCGCTTGGGTCGCCGTCACCGGCCGCCGCCCGGACGAGGAGACCCTCGAGGCCGCCTGCGACACAGCCCGCGCCTACGACACCGTGATCACCGCTCAGCTTCGCACCGTCCGTCGCACGCTGAAGGCGCCCATTCCTGACGTCGATGACGACCACCGCGAGGCCCTGCGCCGGCAGGTCAAGGCGCTGGAGCTGGACGCCGAGCGCCGCCTGATGCTGGAGCTGGAAAGTCTGGCGCCCGCCCCGTCCGGCGCCCCGCGCCGCGCCATCGACGGCCTGGCCGATACAGCGAAGCTATGGGCCCGCGTCGTGCCGCGTCCTGCGCTGACGACCCTGGCGGATCGCCTTCCCGCCTGACGGCCGGTCGGCTATAAGAAGGGGCTTCCGGGGCGCGCCATGAACGACGATCAACCTTTCCTGTCCGACGACGACAAGCTGCTGCGGGCCGAGCTGAACACGCTTCAGCAGGAACACGCCGACCTTGACGCCTCGATCGACGCACTGGGCCTGGTTCCGATCCCAGATCAGTTGCTGATCGCGCGCCTGAAACGCAAGAAGCTGGCCCTGCGCGACGAGATCGTGAAGATCGAAGACCGCATCCTGCCCGACATCATCGCCTAGGCGGACGGACGGCTCAGCGGGCCTTCTTCCTCAACCACATGGCGGCGTCGGCTTCCGACAGCCAAACCTCGGGATCTGTCTGCCCCGCATAGGCCCGGACGCCGAACGAGCCGCCCAGGGCCACGGTCGAGCCCTCCCAGGCGAAGCCTTCGGTCTCCAGAGCCGCCGCCAGACGCCTCGCCTTTTCACGCCCCTCGTCCGCGCCCGCATTCATCAGCAGAAGGGCGAACTCATCCCCGCCCAGACGCCCGACGGCGTCGGATTCGCGCACATGACCCAGCAGCAGGTCCGCGACGGCCATCAGGGCGGCGTCCCCCGCCGCGTGGCCCAGGGTGTCGTTGACGCCCTTGAACCCGTCCATGTCGAGATAGAGCAGCGCCGCCTCGACCTCGTGACGACGGCAATAGGCCATGCTGCGGTTCAGCACCGTCATGAAGCCGCGCCGGTTCAGCGCCCGGGTCAGGACATCGTGGTCGGCCAGGGCTTCAGCCGTCTCGGCGCGAGCGGTCAGGGCGACGACTTCGGCGCGCAGCCGTTCGATCTCGGCGTGCAGATCGGTCTCTGCAGTCGGTTCGGCCACGTCGGTCAAGTCAGGCTCCGGTATCGCGAATCGCAGGCGACTCAGGCCCTCGCGACGCAGATGATTCTAACGACCTTGGTTGCGGGCGCAACGCGTGTGCTGTAACGGGCCGCTTTCCGTGTGGGAGCCTTCGCATGACCGCCTCGACGCCGCCCGTCGCCATCATAATGGGCAGCCGGTCCGACTGGCCCACCATGAAGCTGGCCGCCGAACGCCTGGATCAACTGGGCGTCGCCTGGGAAGCCAAGGTCGTCAGCGCCCACCGCACGCCCCAGCGCCTCTATGACTTCGCCACGACCGCCAAGGCCAAGGGCCACAAGGTCATCATCGCCGGCGCCGGTGGCGCGGCCCACCTGCCCGGCATGGCCGCCTCGATGACCGACCTGCCGGTGCTGGGCGTGCCGGTCCAGTCCAAGGCCCTGAAGGGCATGGATAGCCTGCTCTCCATCGTCCAGATGCCGGGCGGCGTCCCGGTCGCCACCCTGGCCATCGGCGAGGCGGGCGCCGCCAACGCCGGCATCCTGGCGGCGCAGATCCTGGCCCTGTCGGATCCCGAACTGGCCGAGCGTCTATCGGCCTTCCGCGTCGCCCAGACCGATTCCGTCGCCGAAACCGTCGAGGACTGACTTGCCCCAGCTGCCCCTGCCCCCCGGATCGACCCTCGGCATTCTCGGCGGGGGCCAGTTGGGTCGGATGCTGAGCCAGGCCGCATCGCGCCTGGGCTTCGACGTGGTGATCCTCGATCCCCAGCGGGATTGCCCGGCCGCCCGCGTCTCGCGCGCCCAGATCACCGCCCCCTATGACGACCCCGACGCGCTGCAGGCGCTTGGCCGCCTGTGCGACGTCGTCACCTTCGAGTTCGAGAACGTCCCCGCCGCCTCGGTCGAGACCCTGGCCGAGGCCGGCGCCTTGGTCGCGCCCGGACCGACGGCCCTGGCCGTGGCCCAGGACCGGGTGGACGAGAAGACCTATCTGAACGCCGTCGGCGCCGTGACCGCCGATTTCGCCGCCGTCACCACGCTGGACGACCTGACCAACGCCATCGACAAGCTCGGTCTGCCCGCCGTGCTGAAGACCCGCCGCGAAGGCTATGACGGCAAGGGTCAGATCTGGATCCGCGACGCCGCCGACGCCGAAGCCGCCTTCGACGCCATCGGCCGCCGCCCCGCCGTTCTGGAGGCCGCCGCCGTCTTCAACCGTGAACTGTCGGTGATCGCCGCGCGCGGCCACGACGGCGTCGTCGCCGTCTATCCCCTGGGCGAGAACATCCACGCCAACGGGGTGCTGAAAACCACCCTGGCCCCCGCCGCCGTCGATCCGAAGACGCAGGCCCGCGCCGAGGAGATCGCCTCGGCGATCTTGGACGGCCTCGACTACGTCGGCGTCATGGGGATCGAGCTGTTCGACATGGGCCCCGACTCTGAAGGAAAGCCCGTCTTGCTGGTGAACGAGGTCGCCCCGCGCGTCCACAACACCGGCCACTGGACCCAGGACGGTTGCGTCTGCGACCAGTTCGAGCAGCACGTCCGCGCCGTCGTCGGCTGGCCCCTGGGCCCCACCGAAGCCCACGCCCGCATCGAGATGACCAACCTGCTGGGCGACGAGGTCGATCAGTGGCGCGTCCTGGCCGCCGAGCCGAACGCACGCCTGCACCTCTATGGCAAGCATCAGGCCCGCGCTGGGCGGAAGATGGCGCACGTGAACCGCATCCTCTGACCCTCTCCCATCGGGAGAGGGAGGCTCAAGCTTCCTTCGCCCCGTAGCGCAGCCGTCCGAGCGCGTCGGTGACGGCCTTGATCGGCGCGTCGAAATCCTTGCCCGCCTTCCACTTCTCGAAGGCCATGACGTTCTCGATGCGGCGGGCGACGAAGGCCTCGGCGGCCTCGCGGCCTTCGAACCAGCGCATGGTCAGGGCGGGGATCAGGATGCCGCCCAGGATGGCGCGCTTGGAATAGTGGTTCTGATCCGTCGCCGTGTCCCCGGCCCAGCGCCACAGATGATCGGCGCTTTCCCAGGCCAGCTTGAAGCCCAGGTCCACATTGGTCGGCAGGGTCAGGAAACCGGCGCAGCGTTTGGCCGCCTCCACGTCCTCAGCCCCCGCCTCCATTCGCGCCGAGACGGCGGCGGCGATTCGCTCGCGAATCTTCATCGTGGCGGCGGGCGTGGCCTCCAGCGCCTGCAAGGCCCGCGAATCGTGGCGCCGCGACAGCAGGACAGCCAGGTCGCGCGCCCCGTTGGGCAGCAGCAGCTCCTCATCCCCCAGCGACAGACCGTTCGCCTCGCAGGCGGCGCGCACCAGACGGCTGTTCCAGCCTAGCGCGGGCGCGCGTTCTATGGCGGCGTCCAGCACAGTCTGCTCCATGCGGGCGGCCCAGTCGGATTTGGGAGCGGCGTATTGGGGATCAGGAGCGGCGGTCTCGGTCATATCCCCAGAATAGTCCTGTCCTCCGGGCTTTTCGACCCATCACGATTGCCTGTGTCGATCTGGACAGGCCCCCGCTCGTCGTGTATCAGCGCGCCTTCATCCGAGAGCCCTGTCTTTCGGGAGAGATTTTATTTTGTCTGCCCGTCTCCCTTTGAAAGGACGCGGCGGGCGGCCAAAGGAGAGATAACCCTGGTTCAGATTTTCGTCCGCGACAACAATGTCGATCAGGCGCTCAAGGCCCTGAAGAAGAAGATGCAACGCGAAGGCAGCTTCCGTGAAATGAAGCGCCACGTGCACTTCGAAAAGCCGTCGGAAAAGCGCGCTCGCCAGAAGGCTGAAGCCGTTCGCCGCGCTCGCAAGCTGGCCCGCAAGCGCGCCCAGCGCGAAGGCCTGCTGCCGGCTCCGAAGCCCCGCACGCCGGGCGGCCGTTAATACGGCCCCAGCCCCAGGCTGAAAGATCAAGGCCCGCTCCGGGAAACCGGAGCGGGCCTTTTCTTTGGCGGACAGGTCAGACGAAAAACCTAGAAGACGCCGACGGCGGCGTCGGCCCATATCAGCAGCACGGCCAGGACTAGGACCGCGCCGATCGCCAGCCGCCAGACCCGTTTTTTCGTCCACCAGGCCGTCAGTTCGAAGATCAGGCCCGCCCCGATCAACAGGACGCCGGCGAATGCGAAGTCGGCCGCATCCCACGCCGCCTCCCGCGTGAACTGCATGGCGATCAGGGGCAGAAGCAGCAGCGCCGCGATCAGCCCCCACAGCGCCGGTCTCCAGCGCGCGCCGGCCGCCTTCACAATGCTCGTCATGGTCGACCTCAATAGGGTGTGATTCCTGCCCGGATGAACGGGCGACGAGACGCGAGGTTCACGCCCGCCGCCCTTCGGTTCAGCCCGCCCCGCGCACCGCGCCGAGGAAGCTCCTCCAGCTCAGCTTCACGTCCGACAGGGCGCCGGCGCGGAAGGCGCGCCCCGCCACCCAGACCATGAGCGCGGCGAACAGGAACATGCCGACCAGGGCGCCGATGATCTCGATCAGCGGCGGCCCGCTGGGCGCGCGGGCGGCCATGACGAAGGGGGTGAAGGGCGGGATCAGGCTCATCACCTTGACCACGGTCGCGTCCGGCGTACGGATGGCCATCTGCATGACCAGCAGCGGCGCCACCAGCACCATCATGATCGGCCCCATCAGGGTCTGGGCGTCACGCGGCGTCTCGCAGAAGGCGCCGATGGCCGCGAACAGGACCGCGTACATCAGATAGCCTCCGACCATGAACAGCAGGAAGTAGATCCACAGGCCGTTGCTCTTCAGCACCGAACCGATGTCGCGCGCCATGTCGGGCGCCGCAGTGAACAGAGCCCCGCCGCCCAGGCCGCCCCAGGCCAGCAGCACCGTCAGCGTCAGCAGGGCCACGCCTAGCACCTTGCCCGTCAGGATCTCCGTGGCCGAGGCCGAGGACAGCAGGACCTCCAGAATCTTGTTCGACTTCTCCTCCATCACGCTGTTCAGCAGGATGGAGGCCCCGGTGATGATCAGCGACCACAGCAGGAAACCGACCGCCAGGCCGACGACCACCGGCAGCTTGTCGCGGAACGACACCTCGCCGCCCGACGCCGCCTTGGGCGAGAAGACGGACAAGTCAGGCCGGAAGCGGTCCGTCTGGGCCACCACGGCCGGATCGATGCCGCTGGCGGCGAAAACCTGACGCCGGTTGGCGTCCTTCAATGCGTCGCGGACGGCGTCCTCGACGGCGTCGTCTGTGGCGCGGGCGGTCCAGACGCGCGCGCCCGGCTGACCGTTCGCCTCGGTCAGGAAGACGACGCCGCTCAGCTTTTGTCCCTCGGGGGCGTCGTCGCTGACATAGCGCCGGGCCAGGGCGTCGCGCGCCTCGCCCGGCGCGGCGGCCAGGATCTCGGCCGGCGGCGCAACCAGGGTCATGCTGCGTTTCGGCGTCTCGAAGGCGGCCCCGGCGCGCGGCGCCTCGCGCTTCAGGGCGGCCACCCCGGCCTCGAAGCCTTCGGTCTCGGCGACCTTGCGCACGCGGTCGCCGCCCGCCACGCCCGCCTCGGGAATGGCGGCCATGCGCAGGGCGCTGATGTCGCCCTTGACCTGCTCGTTCTCCAGGGCCTGGCGCACGGCGGCGGCCACGCCCGATCCGGCCGGAGCCTCGTCGACCAGGGCCACCTGACGCACCGGCTCGGCGTGCTTCATCATGATGGGAAGGACGCCGCCCAGCACCCCGAACAGGGGGAAGGCCAGCAACGACAGCCAGAAGCCGACGGTCTTGGCGTAGGCCATGAACTCGCGGCGCGCGATCAGAAGGGTGCGGTTCATCGGGCGGCCTCCGCCTTGAGAGCGTCACGGGCGCCGTCGCGGGCGACGCTCTGGTCTTCGTCGGGATGGTCGCCGGTCAGGGCGATGAAGGCGTCGTGCAGGGTCGGCTCCTTGATCTGGAACCGGCGCACGTCGAGTCCGGTCAGGAAGGCCGACTTCAGCGCCTCCTGCCCGCCTGCACCCTGCGCCAGCCCGGCGCGCAGGGTGCGGGCGCCGTCATGATCGCTCAGCACCTCGACGCCCGACACGCCCGGCAGGACGGATACGGCCGCGACATCCAGCGCGCCCTCCAGTTCCAGGAAGCGCGGCGAGGTCGCCCGCGCCTCGTCCACCGTACCTTCAAACGCCTTCTTGCCCCGCGCCAGCAACACCACCTTGTCGCACAGACGTTCGGCGTGCTGCATGACGTGGGTCGAGAACAGGACGGTCGCGCCGTCGGCGGCCAGGGCGCGGATCATGGCCTCCAGCCCCTGCTGGTTCATGGGGTCCAGGCCCGAGAAGGGCTCATCCAGAATCACGAACTCGGGTCGGTGCACGACCGAGGCGATCAACTGGACCTTCTGAGCCATCCCCTTGGACAGCTCCTTCATCTTCTTCTTCTGGGCCTCGCCCAGGCCCATCTGCTCCAGCATCTCACGGGCGCGCTTGCGGCCCTCGGACGCGGGCAGGCCCTTCAGCCCGCCGAAGAAGGCGATGGCGTCCACGGGCGTCATCTTCTTGTAGAGGCCGCGCTCCTCCGGGAGGAAGCCGATCCGGTCGCGCACCTTGCGCCCGTCGTCGGCGCCCAGGATCTCGATCCGACCCGAGGTCGCCGACTGCAGGCCCAGGATCATCCGCAGGGTCGAGGTCTTGCCCGCGCCGTTGGGGCCGAGAAAGCCGCAGATCGTGCCCCTTTCGACCTGGAAGCTCAGGTCGGACACCGCCTGAAAGCCGCCGTACCTCTTGCTGATCCCGTCCAGCGTCAACGCCGCAACCATGCCGTCCCCCATGCAACCGTCAGACCCGAAGCCTAACGGCGCCGGGGGGACAATGGAAAGGCTATTTTACATTACGGATCAGTCATGATCCGTAAGCCCCTACTTCGGCGCGCTGACCTTCACGTCGAAGCTCTGACCGACGACCTTGGTCGGGTTCACCTGACCGCCGTTGCGACGCACCTCGAAATGCAGGTGCGGGCCGGTCGAATAGCCGGTCGAGCCGACCAGGCCGATCCGCTCGCCCGAGGCCACGGCCTGCCCCGTATGCACGTCGATGCGGCTAAGGTGGCCATAGACGCTGCTCAGGCCGTTGGGGTGTTTCACCTCGATGAAGTTGCCGTAGCCGCCGGCCTGGAAGCCGGCGCGCACAACCCGCCCCTCGGCGGTCGTATAGACGCTGGTTCCCTTGGGCGCGGCGATGTCCACGCCCTTATGGGCGCGCGCCTTGGCCTCGATGGCCAGCTTGCGCAGACCGAAGGCCGAGTTGATGCGATAGCCCTTCACCGGGGCCTCGAACAGGACCTTGCGGGTGACGGGACCGGCGGGTTTGGCCACGGCCTGAACCGGCGGGGCGGCGGGCACGGACAGGGCTTCAGCCTTGTCGGACGGCGGGCTGGCGGCGCCCAGGGGGGCGCCGGCCATGGCGAGAACGGCGGTGACGGCGACGACGCTGGTCTGACCGAAACGGATCGCAAGCGGCCTCACGGCCGGGGGAAGAAAACGCATACTGAAACTGCACTCCGGGCGCTCAAACTGCGAGCGGGAGGGCCGACATGGTCGCGCGAAACAGGCAGCGCAGGTGGCGGAAAATCAGTCGCCGACGGCCGGGGTTGAGCGTCTTTTGCCATTACACGAGGACGCGAATGGGGCGCCGCAGGGGCGACAAGGCGTCGCACCGAGGGAACCCGACGCTTCAATCCTAAACGAAAGAAGCCGCGCGACGTGCGCCGCGCGGCTTCTTCCCTGTCGTTTCGAACGCCTTACAGCGGCAGGGTCAGTTGCACCCCGCCCATATGGCTGTCGGCCTGATCGCCGAAGCGGCCCTTGTAGCCGATCGAGACCTTGAGACGCTCCATCACCGTGCCCTCGATGCCCGCCGAGGCCAGGAATTGACCGCCCCAGGGCAGTTCGACGTCACGCGCCAGAACCTGCGCCGGATTGCCGGCTATGCCGGTGCGGACCGCGTCGCTGTCGTCGCTCAGCGTGTCGCGATAGCCGCCCTCGGCGTAGAAGTGGAAGCGGTCGATCCCCGCCTCGGCGCGCAGGGCGATCTCGGCGGTCGTGCCCTGCACCGAGCGGTCCTGATAGGCGTACTGGGCCGCCGGTCCCTCTTCGTTGAAGCCGTCCACGTCGCTGTTGATCCAGGCGACGGCGGCGCGGGGCGACAGGGCGACGCCGCCCATGTCGAACCACATCCCGCCCTGCAGACGCGCGCCGGTCGAGACGCCGCGGGTCGAGCCGGTGTGGACGATAGGAGCCAGAGAGGTCAGGCGGCTGATGTCGTTGAAATCGTCCTGGGCCACGCCCGCCGCCGCATTGACGAACAGATCGCCCGAGCGCCAGCCGCCGTAGACATCGAGGCCGAAGCTATCCAGATCGACGTTCATGGCGCCGGCGTCCACGTCGGCGTTGCGATAGCTGCCGGCCAGGCCGAACTTCATCGTCTCATTGGCCGTCTCCAGCGCGATCCGCACGCCATAGCCGTCCGCGGTCGCGTCGCCGATCCGACCGCGCGCATCAGTCTTGGTCCGGTCCGCCAGGGCCGCCACCGAGATCGCGGTTCCCGCCGTCCAGGCCTCGCGGCCCGAGAGGCTGGCGGTCGAACCGTCCAGCGCGTCCTCGCGATGCCGCCAGGCCGTCTCGCCCAGCACGGCCGTCTGCGAGCCCAGATCGCCGTAATAGAGGTAGTCGTTGGCCAGACGTGCAATCACGGCATGGCCCGCAGCGGTCGGGTGCACCCCGTCGAAGTAGAAGTAGTCGTTGGGGTTGGCGCAGACCGTGACCCCGTTGAAGCAGGGCTGGGTGACGTTCGACACGCCGAAGGCGCTGGGGTTGCCCGCAATGACGTCGCCGATCTTGAACAGGTCCATCATGATGATGTTCGTACCCGGCCGCGCCGCCGCCGTGGCGTTCAGCCCGGTCAGCAGGGCGCCGTTGAAGGTCGTCACCGCATAGTCGGCCAGGGGCGCGGCGGGGGTGCTGCGGAACTGCGGCGTCAGGCTGAGCTTGGGCAGGTTGGTGACGAGGATGGTCCCAGCCCCCGCCTGGGCCACGCCGCCGACGATGAAGTTGATGTCGGCCGCCGCCGCCAGCGAGACCGGGGCGATGCTGCCCGTCGGATTGGACGAGGCGCCCGCTGCGGGCAGCCCCTGGAAGATGTTGTTGGCGCCGCCCAGGATGCTGACCAGATCGCCAGAGCCGAACTTGCCGCCGCGCGACTGGTACTGCGCCAGTTGCACCCGCATCCCCAGCGGCGAAGCCTGGCTGTCGGTGCGCGCGCCGCCGAAGGCGTAGTTGATGCTGCCCGTCACCGGCCCCATGAAGTTGGCGGCGTTGAAGCCCAGCCGCTCGGTGAAGACCGGCCCGCTGGAGAATCGGCCCTGGTAGTAGGGCGGCGAGGTCGGGGTCGATCCGCTGGTCGCCAGATAGAGGTTGCCGTTGTCGGACAGGCTGTCGCCGAAGACGACCAGTCGATTGTAGCTCTGCGCCCCGGCGGCGCTGGCCGTCGAGACAGCCGCCAGGGTCAGGGCGGCCAGGGCCGCTCCGCGAAGAAGACGAGACATCGTTGTTCCTCCCTCGACCGTCAGTATGCGGTCGTTATCCGGAGGATGCGCTGCTTCGCCGCAAGCGCAAGATGCCCCTAGGGAAACTGAACAACGTTCAGTGAAGCATTCGAAATCGGACTGTGCCCGGCAGGTCACGCAAGACCTTCAGCACCTCGGGATCATAGTCGCGGTCCACGTCGGTGATGACGTAGCCGGTGCGCTCGTCCGTCTTCAGGTGCTGGCCCAGGATGTTGAGGCCCGCCGCCGACAGGGCGCGGTTCAGCTCGGCCAGAACGCCGGGCTGGTTTCTGTGAATGTGCAGCAGACGGTGGGCGCGCGACACCTCGGCCAGCTGCACGTTCGGCAGGTTGACGCAGAAGGTGGTGTCGCCCCGGTTCAGATAGCCCAGCAGGCGTTCGGCCGCGAACTCGGCGATGGCTTCCTGCGCCTCCTCGGTCGAGCCGCCGATGTGGGGCGACAGGATGACGTTCTTCAGACCCTGCAGGGGGCTGGCGAAGGGGTCGGCGTTGGTGCGCGGCTCCTCGGGGAAGACGTCCACCGCCGCGCCGGCGATGCGGCCCGACTTGACCGCCTCGGCCAGGGCGTCGACATCGACGACGTGACCGCGCGACAGGTTCAGGAACAGGGCGCCGGGCTTCATTTTCGCCAGTTGGGCCGCGCCGATGATCGCCGTGTTCTCCTTGCGACCGTCGACGTGCAGGCTGACCACGTCAGCCTCGGCCAGCAGGGCGTCCAGCGAGCGCATCCGCCGGGCGTTGCCCAGGGCCAGCCGCTCGGACAGGTCGTGGAACATGACCCGCATCCCCAGCCCCTCGGCCAGGACCGACAACTGCGAGCCGATGGCGCCATATCCGACGATGCCCAGGGTCTTGCCGCGCAGCTCGCGCGAGCCGACAGCCGACTTGTTCCACTCGCCCCGGTGCATGGCCGCCGACTTGTCGGCCACGTCGCGCATCAGGACGATGGTCAGGCCGATGGCCAGTTCGACCACCGAGCGGGTGTTGGAATAGGGGGCGTTGAACACGGCCACCCCATGTTCGGCGGCGGCCTCCAGATCGATCTGGTTGGTGCCGATGCAGAAGGCGGCGACAGCCAGCAGGCGGTCGGCGTGGTCCAGCACCCGCTTGCTGACATTGGTCTTGGAGCGGATGCCCAGAACGTGCACGCCCTTGATCGCCTCGATCAGGTCGTCCTCGTCCAGCGCGCCCTTCATGGTCTCGACGGTGTAGCCCGCCTCCTCCAGCCGCTCGACGGCGGCGGGGTGGATGTTCTCCAGCAGCAGCATGCGGACGCGGTTGCGCGGATAGGACCAGCGGCCAGACACGCCCTCGGCGAACAGGACCTCGTCCAGAGAGGCGGCGGTCGCGTCGGCGACCTCGATGACCTTCTGGCGGCTGACGACCTCGGTGAAGGCGTAGAAGCGGTCGGCCGCGCCCTCCAGCTTGACCTCGGCGTCGGTCCAGCCGTCGCCGACCATGACCACAGGTCCGGTCAGGTTCAGGGCCTTGATGACCTCGGGCTTGCCGTTGTCGCGCGACAGGGGGTTGGCGTCGTCGACGCCCGTGACCCGCCCCTCGGCGTCATAGATCAGGTCGTTGCACAGCACATGATCGGCGGCGACGCCCAGACGCGCGGCCAAGGGCGCGATCACCTCGCGGAAGCCCCCCGACAGGATGTAGACCCGCTCGGCATGGCGTTCGAAAAAGTCGACGTTGCGGCGGATCGAGGCGCTGGCCTCGTCCAGGATGCGGTCGCTCAGGATCTCGACATGGCCGCGGGTCAGGGCCAGCAGCTCCAGCCGGCGGCGCAGGGCCGTGCCGAAGTCCACCTGTCCCGTCATGGCCTGGTCGGTCAGGGCCGCGATCTCGGCCTTCTTCGCCGCTGCGTCAGGGGAGTCGGACAGGGCGATGTCGGCGAGCGCTTCAAGCGTCTCGATGCGCACCAGGGTGGAATCGAAGTCGAAGATGAAGACAGGCGAAGTCATGCGCCGGACCTAGCCGACCTTCGCACTTGCAGCAATGAAAAGGGGCGCCGAAGCGCCCCCTCCCGCATGAATTTTCCAGCAAAGCTCAGAATTTGCCGAAACCGCGCGATCCCTCGCCCTTGCGTCGGCTTTCCAGGGCCGCCGCGCCGATGGCGGCGGCGATGGTGGCCACCGCCAGCAGGGCCCCGCCCTCCTTGGCGTGGTCGCGGGCGAAGTCCCCGGCGTCCTGGGCGTAGCGCCGCGCCTGTTTGGTGTAGCCTTTCAGCGGCTTGCGGGATTTCCGGCCCGAACGGTGCAGCCAGCGGTCGGCGCGCGCCCGGGCGTCATGACTGAAGCGCCCCGCCCGTTCGCCCGCGTAGTCGCCCAGTTCGGCGGCGCGGTGCGTCAGATCGTCGGCGCCGTGGCGGACCCCGCGCGCGATGTCGTCGAAGCGATGACGCAGGGCCTCGGCGTCGAACCAGCCGCGCGGATCGACGCGCTCGCGCAGCCGCTCATAGCGGGTCGGGCCGCTGCGCTGGTTCAGCAGCAGGACGGCCAGGCCGACCCCCGCCAGAACGGCCACCACGCCGGCGGTGATCCCAGGGTGTTTGCGGACCTCGTCCACGGCGTTGAACTGTCGAACCATGGGCACTCAAACCTCTTGTTGTCGAAAACCATCGTCGGGACAGGAGCGAACCGGGCCGAAAGAGGTTCCGCTGTCAACGGTCAAGCTGCAAGCCGCGTGAGTGAATCGGCTCCCCCTTACCAAGAGGCTGTCGCCTCCCTATGTTGCGCCGCTTCCAGACAGTTTCGCCTTTCCAGGATCTTCGCCGTGACCGATCACGCGTCCGCCGCACAACCCATCGACGCCCCGACCGACAACCTCGCCGCCGCCTTCCAGATCGAAGGCTGGCCGGTGCGCGGCCGTCTGGTGCGGCTGGGCGAGGTGGTGGACAAGATCCTGTCGGCTCATGACTATCCCGAACCCGTCGCCGCCCTGCTGGGCGAGGCCTGCGTCCTGGCCGCCATCGTCGGCTCGGCGCTGAAGTTCCAGGGCCGCCTGATCGTCCAGGCCCAGGGCGACGGCCCGGTGCGCTATGTGGTGGCCGACTATGACACGGCGGGGACCCTGCGCGGCTTCTGCCGTTTCGACCCCGAAGAAGTGGCCAGGGCCTCCGAGGGCTTCGCCCGCCCCGGCGCGCAGACGCTGTTGGGTCAGGGCGTCTTCATCATGACCATCGACCGGGGCGAGAACTTCGAGCGCACTCAGGGCATCACCCCGATCGAGGGCGAAAGCCTGTCGCTGTGCGCCGAGCACTACTTCACCCAGTCGGAGCAGGTGCCGACCAAGGTGCGTCTGGCCGTGGGTCAGGCGACGACCGAGGCCGGAACCGGCTGGCGCGCGGGCGGGGCCATGATCCAGGTCATCGCCGGCGACGAGGCCCGCGGCTCGACCGAGGAGGTGTGGGAACGCACCCGCGCCCTGTTCAACACCCTGGGCGACGACGAACTGATCGACCCCACGGTCAGCGCCGAAACCCTGCTGTACCGCCTGTTCCACGAGGACGGCGTGCGGCTGGAGGGCGCCCAGGCCCTGGCCGCCGTCTGCCGCTGCTCCAAGGATCGACTGGTCACGGTGATGCAGTCCTTCCCGCCGGACGACCGCGCCGCCATGGTCGAGGACGACGGCATGATCCACGCGACGTGCGAGTACTGCTCGACCGTCTACAAGATCGACCCGAGCGAGATCGCGGGGTGATCTCCACCCTTCTCCCACAAGGGGAGAAGGGCTTTGCTTAGCTGTTCAGGTCCAGCGAATAGCCGGCCGAGCGCACGGTGCGGATCGGGTTGACCGTGCCTTCGACGTTCAGGGCCTTGCGCAGGCGGCCGACGTGGACGTCGACGGTGCGGGCCTCGACATAGACGTCCGAGCCCCAGACGGCGTCCAGCAGTTGTTCACGGCTGAAGACCCGGCCCGGGTGCTTCATCAGGTGGTCCAGCAGGCGGAACTCGGTCGGGCCCAGGTGGACCTCCTTGCCCGCGCGGCGGACGCGGTGGGCGACGCGGTCGATGACGATGTCGGCGTGGTTGACCCGGTCGTCGGCCAGACCCGGACGGATGCGGCGCAGAACGGCGCGGATGCGCGCGGTCAGTTCCGTCATCGAGAAGGGCTTGGTCATGTAGTCGTCGGCGCCGGTGTCCAGGCCGCGCACACGGTCCGTCTCTTCGCCGCGCGCGGTCAGCATGATGATCGGCAGGTTGCGGGTCTCGGCCCGGCCGCGCAGGCGGCGGCAGACCTCGATGCCCGACAGCTTGGGCAACATCCAGTCCAGCAGCACCAGGTCCGGCAGGCGCTCGTCGACCTGAAGCAGGCCCTCCTCCCCGTCGGCGGCGACGGTCACGTCATAGCCTTCCTTCTCCAGATTGTACTGGAGCAGGGTGGCCAGGGCGTCCTCGTCTTCCATCACCAGAATATAGGGTTGCACGTCAGGCTCTCCGGTCGGTCGAAGTCGTCAGCAGAAAGGAAAGGTCAGTCGTCCGTCAGGTCAGACGGCGGTGTCGCCACATGCGGCGTCGGCGTGGGCTCTTCGCCCGGACCGGGGACGGCCTTGGGCCGCTCTCCCAGCATTTCCTCGCCGGTGATCTCATAGTGGACGGTCTCGGCGATATTGGTCGCGTGATCGCCGATCCGCTCCAGGTTCTTGGCCATGAACAGCAGATGGGTGCAGGCCGTGATCGTGCGCGGGTCGCCCATCATGTAGGTCAGCAGTTCGCGGAACAGGGCGTTGTAGTGCTCGTCCACCTCGTCGTCGGTGCTCCACACCGACAGGGCGCGCTCGACCTCGGAGGCCGTATAGGCGTCCAGCACGTCGCGAAGGCGAGTCGAGACCAGACGGCCCATCCGCTCGATCGAACGGGTCAGGGGCTGCATCGGCTCGCCCTCGGCCAGGATCAACGCCCGCTTGGCGATGTTCTTGGCCAGGTCGCCGGTGCGCTCCAGGTCGGAGGCCAGCTTCATGGCCCCCAGGGTCCGGCGCAGGTCCGAGGCCACCGGCTGACGCAGGGCGATCAGGCGGATGGACTTCTTCTCGATGTCGCGGTGCATGGCGTCGAGACGGTTGTCGCGATCGACCACCGCCTTCGCCAGGGCCACGTCGCGGCGGGCGACGGATTCGATGGCGTCCGCCACCTGCGCCTCGGCCAGACCGCCCATGCGGACGACCTCGGCCGTCAGCTGGTTCAGTTCGTCGCCGTAAGCCTTGACCGTATGCTGGTTCATGCTCGCGCCCTTAGCCGAAGCGGCCGGTGATGTAGTCGAGCGTGCGGCGCTCGCGCGGGTTGGTGAAGATTTCTTCGGTGTCGCCGGTCTCGACCAGCTTGCCCATGTGGAAGAAGGCCGTGCGTTGCGAGACGCGGGCCGCCTGGGCCATGGAGTGGGTGACGATGACGATGCAGTAACGCTCGCGCAGTTCGTCGATCAGCTCCTCGATCTTGGCCGTGGCGATCGGATCCAGCGCCGAGCAGGGCTCGTCCATCAGGATGACTTCGGGTTCGACCGCGATGGCGCGGGCGATGACCAGACGCTGCTGCTGGCCGCCCGACAGGCCGGTGCCCGGCGAGTGCAGGCGGTCGGCCACCTCGTCCCACAGACCGGCGCGCTTCAGCGCCTTCTGGACGATGTCGTCCAGCTCGCCCTTGCTCGAGGCCAGGCCGTGAATCTTCGGCCCATAGGCGACGTTCTCATAGATCGTCTTGGGGAAGGGGTTGGGCTTCTGGAACACCATGCCGACCTGGGCGCGCAGCAGCACGGGGTCGATCTTGCGGTCGTTGATGTCGCCGCCGTCCATCTCGATGCGGCCGGTGACGCGGCAGCCGGGGATGGTGTCGTTCATGCGGTTCATGGTCCGCAGGAAGGTCGACTTGCCGCAGCCCGACGGACCGATCAGGGCCGTGACGGTCTTGTCCGGGATGTCCAGCGAGACGCCGAACAGGGCCTGCTTCTCGCCGTAGAAGACGGAAACGTCGCGCGCGGCGATCTTGATCGGACCGAGCGGGGCCGAGGCGTGGGCGCCCACGGCCGGGGCCGTCGTCAGCGTGGCGTGAGGCGCGGCCCCGGCGGAGCCGCCGTCGGCCAGACCCTCGGGGGCGCGGAAGATTTTGGACATCATAAGACTACCACCGGCGTTCGAAGCGCCGACGCAGCAGGATCGCGGCGGCGTTCATGACGATCATGAAGGCGAGGAGCACAAGGATGGCGGCGGCGGTCCGCTCGTGGAACGCGCGCTCCGAGGCGTTCTCCCAGATGTAGATCAGCGAAGGCAGGGCGCCGACCGGCTCGTCGATGGCGTGC
>NZ_DASWXW010000141.1:0-4884 GCF_036405315.1 Brevundimonas sp.
GGCCTCGATGATGTCCTGGGGCGCGACCACGTTCTTCTTGGACTTGGACATCTTCTCGATGTCGCCGATGGTCAGGGCGGCGCCGTTGGACAGGCGGGTGGCGACGCGCTGGCCGTCCACCGTCTCGATGCGCACGTCCGAAGGCTCGACCCAGCGCGGCTTGCCGCTGGGCTCATGACCTTCGTAGTAGGTTTCGTGGACCACCATCCCTTGCGTGAACAGGCCGGCGAAGGGCTCCTTCACGTCCATCAGGCCGGCGTCCGACAGGGCGCGGGTGATGAAGCGGGCGTAGAGCAGGTGCAGGACCGCATGCTCGACGCCGCCGATATACTGATCGACCGGCAGCCACCGGGACGCGGCGGCCTTGTTGATCGGCTCATCGGCCTTGGGATCGGCGAAGCGGGCGAAGTACCAGCTGGAATCGACGAAGGTGTCGAGCGTATCCGTTTCGCGACGGGCTTCGCCGCCGCAAGTGGGGCAGGCGACGTGTTTCCAGGTCGGGTGACGGTCCAGCGGGTTGCCGGGCACGTCGAAGCTCACATCCTTGGGCAGTTCGACCGGCAGCTGGTCGGCGGGCGCGGCCACCGGGCCGCAGGTTTCGCAGTGGATGATGGGGATGGGGCAGCCCCAGTAGCGTTGGCGGCTGACGCCCCAGTCGCGCAGGCGATAGATGGTCTTGGCCTCGCCCTGACCCGCCGCCTCGATGCGGGCGATGGCCTCGGCCTTGGCGGTCTCGATGTCGAGGCCGTTGAGGAAGTCGGAATGGAAGATGGAGCCGGGGCCGGTGTAGGCCTCGGTTCCCACGACGAAGTCGTCGCCGGCGCCCTCGGGGCGGACGACCGGGATGACCGGCAGGCCGTATTTGCGGGCGAAGTCCAGGTCGCGCTGATCGTGGGCCGGGCAGGCGAAGATGGCGCCCGTGCCGTATTCCGACAGGATGAAGTTGGCGATCCAGACCGGGATCTCGGCGCCGGTGAAGGGGTGGACGACCTTCAGGCCCGTGTCCCAGCCGATCTTCTCGGCCTGTTCGATCTCGGCCTGAGAGGCGCCGCCCTTGCGGCATTCGGCGACGAAGGCGGCGACCCGGGGATCCGCCTCGGCCAGTTGCTTCGAGATCGGGTGATCGGGGGCCAGGCCCACGAAGCTGGCGCCGAACAGGGTGTCGGGGCGGGTGGTGTAGACCTCGACCGTCTCATGACCGGCCGGGGCGGCGTCGGGCGCGAAGGCCCACTTCATCTGCAGACCCCTGGACCGGCCGATCCAGTTTTCCTGCATCAGACGGACCTTGTCAGGCCAACGGCCTTCCAGGTCGGAGAGGCCGTCGATCAGATCATCCGCATACTGAGTAATGCGCAGGAACCACTGGTTCAGCTTGCGCTTCTCGACCAGGGCGCCCGAGCGCCAGCCGCGCCCGTCGATGACCTGTTCATTGGCCAGGACGGTGTTGTCGACCGGATCCCAGTTGACCACGCCGTCCTTGCGATAGACCAGACCGCGTTTGTACAGCTCCAGGAACCAGGCCTGCTGCTTGCCGTAATAGGCCGGATCGCAGGTGGCGAACTCGCGGCTCCAGTCCAGCGACAGGCCCAGCAGCTTCAACTGGTCGCGCATCGTGGCGATGTTGGACCAGGTCCAGTCGCCGGGATGGACGCCGCGCTCCATGGCCGCGTTCTCGGCCGGCATGCCGAAGGCGTCCCAGCCCATGGGGTGCAGGACGTCGAACCCTTGGGCCCGCTTGTGACGCGCCACCACGTCGCCCATCACATAGTTGCGGGCGTGGCCCATGTGGATGTTGCCCGACGGATAGGGGAACATCTCGAGGACATAGTATTTCGGACGGCCGGTATCGGCGTTGGACACCGAAAAGGCGTCAGCGTCCGCCCAGCGGGCCTGCTGGCGGGGTTCGGCGGTCTTGGGCTCGTAACGAGTGGCCACGGCGTATCCTGAGGTGTCGCCTCAGGCGCGAAGCTTGAGGCGGCCCTGAGGTCTGCGTTGGGGTGGCGGAGGAGAGGCGGCTCTTAGCGAGCCGCGTTGGCGAGGTTGAGCTGGCGCGCGCGCGTCAGGATGGCGTTTTCCAGATCGGTTTCCGTCTGGGCCGCGACCGGGGCGGCGGTCCAGGCGCCGGCGGCGTCCTTGACTTCCTTGGTCACGGAGACGTTGAGGGCGTCGGCGCGCAGGCGGCGATCCAGGATGAAGACGGTGGCCTTGAAGCGTTCGTTCGGCGCCTGCGGATTGACGTACCAGTCATAGTTGACCACGCCGCCCCACGGGTCGGCGCTGGCCAGGGGCATGAAGGCCAGGGTGTCCAGGGTGGCGCGCCACAGATAGGCGTTGACGCCGATGCCGAGCTGGGCGTCGGCCTTGGGGGCCTTTTCCTTGGCGCCGACGAAGGGCAGGCTGGAGCAGCCGCCGAGCAGCAGTCCCGACGCGATCAGGGCGACCGCAGCGCCGCGAACAAATGCCATTCCGAGAATCTCCGTAAGGGTTCGAGGTCGAGCCGTGATGCGGACCTCGTGCGCGCGCGCCCGAAGCCGCGCACGTCTGCGCCGCAGCGACGCTCTATAACACGGTGAAAAGGGGCGATGACAAGGCGAACCCGTGTTCGGGCGACCCAAGCCGACTTATTGGCGTGCTGTCAGCGCCACAGGGCGGCGCCAGAGTCGCGTGGAACCGCTCGCGCACGGCCACGTTGCGTTGACCGGGTGGACCAGCGGTGTCTAATCGCTGGGTTCTCGGGCTTCGGCCCTGGGTTCAGGAACAAGGACCGGCGCGGGAACGCCGCTCCAAGGGTTGGAAGATGCGTTTCGTTGCGATCATCGCTGCGACTGTGAGCGTTCTGGCTGTCGCCGGAACGGCTGATGACGCCTCGGCGCAAGCGCGCCGTGCGCCTGCCGTCTCGCTGACCGAAGCCGCCGCCCAGTCGTCGACCTCCTCGGTCGCGCCGCAACGTCGCGGCCTGCGCTGGAACGACAGCGGCCGTTGGGGCCTGAACTTCAACCTGAACCAGCCGGTCGGCCGCGAAACCGACTGGGGCGACGTCGAGGCCGGCGCCTACTACCGCCTCAGCCCTCGCCTGCGCGTCGGCGCCGCCGCCAACCTGGCCTCGCCCGAGATCGACCCGGCCCGCGCCCCCGAAAGCGCCGCCGATCGCCGCGCCGCGCCGCGCGTGCGTCTGGAAACCATCTTCAAGTTCTGATCGCGCAGGGCCCTCAGGGCCTGAAGGCGGTCTGCAGGGCGTCCACGCCCGCGACGCCGCATGCGCCCGATCCGATCAGATCCGCGACATTGCCCGCGCTGATACCGCCCAGGGCGTAGACGGGGCAGGCGGCGAGCGCCGCCGTCGCCGTGAAGCCCTCGATGCCCAGCGCCTTCTTGTCCGCCGAGGCGCCGCCCGCCGGGAACACCGGCGACAGGACCAGGGCGTCCAGATCGCGCGCGGCCTTCGCCGCCTCCAGCGAATGGACGGCGCCGGTCAGCAGCCAGTCCGGCCGTCGTCCCGACAGGGCGTAGGCCGCCGACAGAGCCCGCTCCGGCAGGTGCACCCCGTCGGCCCCGATCCGCTCGGCCAGGTCGGCGTCGAGCCCGACCAGCAGGCGCACCCCGGCCGCCTGGGTCGCCGCCCGCAGCCGCCGGCCGGTCTCCAGCGCATCGGTCGCGCCGAAGGGACGGAAGACCACCCCCGCGCCGGCCGGCAGGCGCGCCGCCGTCTCCCACGGCCGGGGGGTGCGCGTCGGGTCGGTGAAGAACAGAAGCGGGGGCAGGGGATGTTTCGGCGGGCTGACAGCCGCCGCCGCACGGGCTAGAGCCGTCGCCGTCTCCCACAGCGTGCGCGCGTCCTCGGACAGGGTCATGACCGCCTCTAATCCCGCTTCCGCCGTTTCGTCCATTGCTGATCGATTCGCCGCCGTGCGCGACCGCATCGCCCGGGTCTGCGTCGCGGCGGGCCGCGACCCGGCGTCCGTGACCCTGACCGCCGTGTCCAAGACGCAAGGCGCCGAGGCGCTGGACGCGGCGCTCGCGACCGGCCAGCGCGTCTTCGGCGAGAACCGGGTGCAGGAGGCGCAGGCGCACTGGGCCGGCCGCCGCGCCGCCTTCCCCGATCTGGAACTGCGCCTGATCGGCCCGCTGCAGACCAACAAGGCGGTCGAGGCGGCCGAGCTGTTCGACGTCGTCGAGACCCTGGACCGTGAAAAGCTGGCGGCGGCGCTGGCGGCGGCCATGGCCAGGACCGGCCGCCGTCCCCGCGTCCTGGTCCAGGTCAACACCGGCGCCGAGCCGCAGAAGGCCGGGGTCCTGCCTGAAGACGCCGACGCCCTGATCGCCTCGGCCCGCGACGCCCACGGCCTGAGCGTTGAAGGGCTGATGTGCATCCCCCCGGCGGACGAAGCGCCCGAGCCGCACTTCGCCCTGTTGGCCGAGATCGCCGCCCGCAACGGCCTGTCGGTCCTGTCGATGGGGATGAGCGGCGACTATGAAACCGCCATTCGCCTCGGCGCGACCCATGTCCGGGTCGGTTCGGCCCTGTTCGGGGAACGAATTGCGCCCCTAAAGCCCTCTTAAAGCGATGAAATAGCGGAGCACCCTTGGCGAACCCCTCAAGCCTCGCCATTCTCTAGTCATGGCGACCCCCAAGACCATCCTCATCATCGACGACGACGACGACCTGCGCGAGGCCTTGGCCGAGCAGCTGGCCCTGCACGAGGAGTTTCGTCCCGTCCAGGCCTCGACCGCCACCGACGGGGTGCGTCAGGCGCGCGAGGTTCGCGCCGACCTGATCCTGCTGGACGTCGACCTGCCCGACATGGACGGCCGCGAGGCCTGCCGCCTGATCCGCAAGGCGGGGGTCTCGACCCCGGTCATCATGCTGACGGCCCAGTCGTCGGA
>NZ_DASWXW010000142.1:0-41850 GCF_036405315.1 Brevundimonas sp.
GAAGAAGCTGGTCGACATGATGTCGAACTTCAGACCCTGCTTGCGGCACAGGCCCAGGGCGCGCGGCACGTTCGGCGTCTCCATGAAGCCGTAGGTGATGGTCAGCCGTTTGAAGTCGTCGCTGATCGGCTCCATCGTCACGCGCTGGCTGTCAGCGACGCGGGGTCGGTCGGCGGTGTGGACCGTCAGGATGACGTTCTTCTCGTGCAGCACCTTGTTGTGCTTGAGGTTGTGCATCAGGGCGACCGGCGCGACCTCGGGGTCCGAGGTCAGGAAGATGGCCGTGCCCGGCGCCCGGTGCGGCGGACGCGCCTTCAGCATCTCGATCAGGTCATGCAGGGGCAGGCTGTCCTTGCGGGTCTTCTCGGTCAGGATCTGGGTGCCGCGCACCCAGGTCCACATGATCAGCACCAGACCGCCGCCCAGCACCAGCGGCATCCAGGCGCCGTCCGGGATCTTGAGCAGGTTGGAGGTCAGGAAGACGCCGTCGATGATCCCGAACGGAACCAGAGTGCCCAGCACCGCCCACATCGGCCACTTCCACTTCTTGGTCACTACCGACCAGGCCATCAGGGTGTTGACCAGCATGGTGCCGGTCACGGCCACGCCATAGGCCGCCGTCAGATTATGCGACGACTGGAAGGTCAGCAGCAGGAACAGGACCCCGATCATCAGCAGGCTGTTGACCGCCGGGACATAGATCTGGCCCGCCAGGGTTTCCGACGTGTTGCGGATGTCGATGCGCGGCAGGAGGCCCAGCTGGACCGCCTGCTGCGTCACCGAGAAGGCCCCGGTGATGACCGCCTGGCTGGCGATGACCGTGGCCGCCGTGGCCAGGATCAGCATGGGCCAGTAGACCATCTGCGGCACCATGTTCCAGAACGGGTTGTCGGCTGCGCCGGGGTTGGCCAGCAGGAAGGCGCCCTGACCCAGATAGTTCAGCGTCAGGCAGGGCAGGACCACATAGAGCCAGCCCTGGCGGATCGGCGCCTTGCCGAAGTGACCCATGTCCGCATAGAGGGCCTCGGCCCCCGTCACGGCCAGGAAAACGCTGCCGAGGATGACGAAGCCGAGGAAGCCGTCCTTGAGCAGCAGCTGGACGCCGTAGGTCGGCGACAGGGCGCGCAGGATCGAGACGTCGTCGAAGATGTGCGTCAGGCCCAGCACGCCCAGGCTGAGGAACCAGACGGCGGTGATGGGACCGAAGAACCGGGCCAGGCCGGCGGTGCCGCGCGACTGAACCAGGAACAGGGCGATCAGAATGCCCGCCGAGATCGGCAGGATGAAGGGGTCCAGCTCGCCGTTCAGGCCGGGCGCGTCCTTCAGCCCCTCGACCGCCGACAAGACCGAGATGGCCGGAGTGATGACGCCGTCGCTGTAGAAGAGCGCCGCGCCGCAGACGCCGAGAATGAACAGCCAGGCGCTGCGCCGGCCGACCGCGTGCTGGGCCAGGGCCATCAGCGACAGGGTGCCGCCCTCGCCCTTGTTGTCGGCCCGCATCAGGAACATGACGTATTTGAACGTCACGACGACCATCAGGGCCCAGAAGGCCAGGGAGACCACGCCGATGATGGCCAACTCGCCGCCGACGCCCTTCTGGGCGTGGCCGATGGCCTCGCGCAGGGCGTAGATCGGACTGGTGCCGATGTCGCCGAAGACCACGCCGATCGCGCCCAGAATCAGGGCGCGATGCGTCGCCTTGCCGTGACCTCCGCCGTGATCATGCGGCGACGGATTCAGGGCGTTCGGCTTTTCGGAAGCGTTTGCGACGGACGCCTCGGCGTCGCCGCGGGGTGTGTCCCCGGCCATGCGTATCCTCCGGGTCGCGCGGAGAGCGCGCCCATCAAGAGCGGCGGGCCTTTAGCCGCTTTCCGTCAGCGGTTCAATCGGCCCTCGGATTCGTTCGTCGGGCGGCCGACAGAATGCGGCGGTCGGCCTTGGCCTGAACCAGGATTACGACATTGTCTTCAGAGGCGGAATCGGTCGGCAGGGCGAACAGGACGGACCGGCCGGTCCAGTCGCCGAGACGACGCACTTCGCGCACCACGTTGACGTGACGCACCTGCTGGCCGCGGTTGTCGCCCTGGCGCACCTCGACGGTCTGAAGACCGGGACGATAGATCACCGCCGTCACCTCGGCGCCGCCGCGCGGGGGCCGGCCCGAGCCGACGCCCACCCGGTCGCCGGTCTCGCGGAACTCGATCTCCGGCGGCCATAGCCGGGCGGCGGCCTCGGCGTTGATGGCGGCCTGAAGCTCGGGCGGGCGGGCGCCCGACAACTGCCGACGGCCGTCCACCACCACCTGGGGCGTCGAGACGTTCCGCAAGCGCATCGCCTGACGATAGGCCTGCTGACGGGCGGCGAACTCGGGCCTGGCGAAGGTGTCCGGCCAACCGAGATAATCCCAGTAGCCGACGCCATAGGTCAGGGCGATCACCCCCGGCTCGTTCGCCACCGCCTCCAGCATGCGGTTGGCGTCGGGACAGCCGGCGCAGCCCTGGGCGGTGAACAGCTCGACCACCACCGGCTGAACGGGCGCGTCGCGCTCACGCGGCTGAGCGGCCCCCGCGACCAACAGGCCTGCGCCCATGATCGCCGCAGCCATCCGTCCGATCTTGATCCAAGCTCGCGCTGTCATCTGGCGATCCTAGCCGCTCGATCCATCCCCGCTGCTCATAAAACCGTGAGCGACAGGAACCTTGGCCTGTCGCCCTGCGGCCCAGGCCGCGCCCAAGCAACCCGAAGGGCGTTAGCGCGCTGACAATATCCTCAGTCCATCAGCTGCTGGCTGAGATAGACGTAGTGCCGGGCCCAGCGGCGGGCGTTGGCGACTGGATCGGCGTCGTTGGAGTGACCGCCGGCCGTGTCCTCGTAATAGAGGTGGTCGTGGCCCTGATCGCCCAGGCGCGCCGCGAACTTGCGGGCGTGGCCGGGATGGACCCGGTCGTCGCGCGTATTGGTCGTGATGTAGACGCGCGGATATTTCGTCTCGGGGCGCAACTGCTGATAGGCCGAGTAGCGGGCGATGAACTCGGCGTCGCCCGGAATGCGCGGATCGCCGTATTCGCCGATCCACGAGGCCCCGGCGGGCAGGTCCTGATAGCGCAGCATGTCGATCAAGGGGCTTTCGATCACCGCCGCGTTGAACAGCTCCGGGTGCTGGGTGATCGACACGCTCGTCAGGACCCCGCCGTTGGAGCGGCCATAGATGCCCAGGTGACGCGGGCTGGTGATCTTGCGCTGCTCCAGATCGCGGGCCACGGCGGCGAAGTCGTCGAAGGCGCGCTGGCGGTTCTCGCGCAGGGCCGCCTGGTGCCAGCCGGGGCCGAACTCGCCGCCGCCGCGAATGTTGGCCTGGACGAAGACGCCGCCGTTCTCGAGCCAGAGCTTGCCCATCTCGGGCTTGTAGGCGGGCGGGAAGCTGGCCTGGAAGCCGCCGTAGCCGAACAGGATGGTCGGGCCGGTCCCGTCCATCGCCAGGTTTTTCGGCCGGGTGACGAAGTAGGGAATCTTGGTCCCGTCGGTCGAGATCGCCTCGAACTGTTCGACCACATGGGTCGAGGCGTCGAACTTGGCCGGCGCCGACTTCAGCTCGGTCAAGGCGCCGGTCGCGACGTCGGCCAGGCTGAGGGTCGGCGGCGTCAGGAAGCCCTGGGTCGAAACGAAGACCTGGCCCTTGGCCTTGGAGCTGTCGCCCAGGCCCACGGCGCTGTTGGCGGGAACGGTGATCGGCGTGGCCGCCCATCCACGACCGCGCTGTGGCGTGAAGCGCGTCAGGCTCCCCACCACATTGTCGGCGATGACGGCGACGATGCTGTCCGAGAAGACCGTCACGTTCTGCAGCGACTGGCGCGGTCCCGGTGCAAAAATGACGGGCGGCGGGCCGTGCGGATCAAGGACGAGTTCGTCGACCGACACCTCCAAAGCCATGAACGGCAGGGCCACGAGCGAACCCGCCGGGTAGTTCACCCCGCGCAGTGTCCAATCCTGGTCCGGCGAGAAAACGAGGCGTCCGCCCATGACGCCCTCGACCGCCACCCGTTCGGGCAGGTTCAGTTTGACCGGCTTGCCGTCAGCCAGCCGCCACGTCTCCGAGCGGAAGGTGTCCAGCGGACGGCTGAACAGCACGGCCTCGACGGCCCCGGCCTTGTCGCGGAAGACCATGGGCGAGACGCCGTAGCCGCCGTCCGACTGCTGGCCGCGATAGACCTCGGTCGCATGGGCCAGGGGATGGCCGCGCTTGAGGGATTTGACGATGAAGGGATAGCCCGACTCCGTCATCGTGCCGGCACCGAAGTCGGTGGCGATCAGCAGGGTGTCGCGATCCAGCCAGGTCAGGCGGTGCTTGCCCTCGGGGATGACGAAGCCGCCGTCGACGAAACGCTTGGTGGTCAGATCGAACTCGCGCACCGTCACGGCGTCCTTGCCGCCGTCCGACAGGTTGATCAGGCAACGAGTCTCGTCCGGCGCCAGGCAGTCGGCGCCCTTGAACACCCAGTCGCGGCCTTCCGCTTTCGCCAGGGCGTCGATGTCGAGCAGGGTCTCCCACTGGGGCTGGGCGGTGCGATAGGAGGCCAGGGTCGTGCGACGCCAGACGCCCTTGGGATTGGCCGCGTCCTGCCAGAAGTTGCCCAGGCCCTCGCCCAGGAAGCTGACGCCGGGGATGCGGTCGGTCGCCGTCAGGATGGCCTCGGCCTGCTGGCGGAAGGGCTCGTAGCGGCGGTCGCTGGTCAGGGCGGCCAAGGCCTTGTCGTTCGAGGCGGCGACAAAGGCCCGGGCCTCGGCCCCGTCCACCGCTTCCAACGCCAGATGATCGTCGGCGGCCTTGACCCCTTCCGGCGTCAGGTCGCGCGGGAAGTGCGGCGGCGGATTGGTCGCGGCGACGGCGGCCGGATCGACCGGCGCCAGGGCCAGGGCCGGACCGGCGGCGAGGATCAGCACCGGCAGGGCGGCGGACAGGAACAGGGACTTCATGATTTTCTCCGCTCATCCCCGCGGAAGCGGGGACCCAGGGCTTTGGCTGAACCAGCCGCCGTCAGAATCATCGCTCATGTCCCAGGTCTGAGCGCGCGGCTCAAACCTGGGTCCCCGCTTCCGCGGGGATGAGCGGGCAGGGGTTACTGCTGCGCCGGTTGGTCCATCAGGCGGCGCGTCAGATAGGTGTATTCCAACGCGATGCGGCGGGCCGTTTCGCGCAGGTTGGCGCCGGCCGCGTGGCCGCCGTCGGTGTTTTCATAGAAGAGGACCGGATAGCCCAGCTCCTCCAGACGGGCCGCCGCCTTGCGGGCGTGGCCGGGGTGGACGCGGTCGTCCTTGGTCGAGGTGTGGATGAAGACCTCGGGATAGGGCTGACCCGCCGCCAGCTTCTGATAGGGCGAGTATGCCTCGATCCAGGCGCGCTGTTCGGGGATGTCCGGGTTGCCGTATTCGCCGACCCACGAGGCGCCGGCCAGCAGCTTGTGGAAGCGCAGCATGTCGAACAGGGGCACCTGGATGACGGCCGCGTTGATCAGGTCCGGGCGCTGGGTCAGCATGGCGCCCATGAACAGGCCGCCCTGCGAGCCGCCCATGACGCCCAGGTGCGGCTGGCTGGTGATGTTGCGTGCGATCAGGTCCAGGGCCACGGCCTGGAAGTCCTCATGGGCGCGCTGGCGGTTTTCCTGCTGGGCCGCCTGGTGCCACTTGGGTCCGAACTCGCCGCCGCCGCGGGTGTTGGCGATGACATAGACGCCGCCGCGCTCCAGCCACAGCTTGCCGACCGTCGGCGAATAGCCGGGCAGCAGCGACGACTGGAAGCCGCCGTAGCCATACAGAAGCGTCGGGTTCGACCCGTCCATGGCCATGGCGTCCTTATGGACGACGAAATAAGGGATCATGGTGCCGTCGGCGCTGCGGGCCTCGAACTGGTCCACGCGCATGCCGGTCGCGTCGAACTTGGCCGGCAGGGACTTGGTCAGGGCGACCGTGCCGGTGGCCGCGTCGGCCAGATAGAGGCTGGACGGGTTCAGGTAGCCGGCGACGCTGACGAAGACCTTGTCGTCCTGCTCCGAGGCCGAGCCGACGCCGACGGTGACGTTCTGCGGCAGGTCCAGACGGGTGCGCGCCCACTCGCCGGTCGGGTTGGGACGATAGACATAGACCGAGCCGCGCACGTTTTCATAAAGGGCCACGACCAGGGTGTTGCGCGTGGCGCTGATGCCCTCGATCGCCTCGCGCTCGCCCGGACGGATCACCAGTTGGGCCGGGGTCTTCGGGTCGGCCAGCCAGGCCTGAAGGTTCCAGGCGATGACGTCGCCGGTCTTGAATTCCTGACCCGAGGGCGCGGTCCAGTCCTGATCCGTCGTCACCACCATCTGGCCGGCGACCAGGGCGTTGATGTTGGACTTGAGCGGCAGTTCCAGCTTCGTGGTCGTGCCGTCGGCGTTCAGACGCCAGGTCTCGCTCTCGTAGAAGTTGATCCCGCGGTTCAGCAGCACGGCCTGCACCACGCCGTCGGCGTCGCGCAGGGTGTAGCCCGAGACCGAGACGTCGGTCTTCTGGCCGGCGAAGACCTCGACCGCCTGATCGACGCTCTGGCCGCGCTTCAGCAGGCGCACGGTGCGCGGATAGCCCGAGTCCGTCAGCGAACTCTCGCCGAAATCGCGCGAGATCAGCAGGGTGTCCTTGTCGATCCAGGCGGCGCCGCCCTTGGATTCCGGCAGGTTGACGCCGCCTTCGACGAAGGTTTTCGTCACGCTGTCGAACTCGCGGATCGTCACCGCGTCCTTGCCGCCGTTCGACAGGGACAGCAGGCAATAGCGTTCCTCGGGCGGCAGGCAGGTCGCGCCCTTGTAGACCCAGTTGGCGCCCTCGGCGGCCGACAGGGCGTCGATGTCGAGAATGGTCTCCCACTGCGGCGCGTCGGTGCGATAGGAATCCAGCGTCGTGCGGCGCCAGATTCCGCGCACATGGGTCGCATCCTGCCAGAAGTTGTCGACGTGGCCGTCGTGGGTGAAGCCGGGCGAGGGAATGCGGTCGCGCGACTGGACGATGTCCAGCGCCTGCTGGTGCAGGGTCTCGTAGCGCGGGTCGCCCTGCAGAACGCCCAGCGAGGTCTGGTTGTGGGCCTTGACCCAGTCCATGGCGCGCTCGCCCTCGACCTCTTCCAGCCAGATGTAGGGGTCGGTCGCGTCGCTGGTCGCAAAGCCCGGCGTGGACGAAGCAGCGGCGGGGGCGGCGGCGGGCATGTCGGACGAATGGGCCATGGCGACGGGAGCGGCTCCGGCGGCGAGAAGAAGGGCGGCGGCGGACGCCAGGGTGCGGATCATGGTTTTCAGTCCCCAACAGAATTTCGACGGCACCTTGGCGAGACGCGAAGACGGCGGCAAGCGGCGGAAATCTTACAAGCCTGTCATCTTTCGTCGCAGCGCCCTCAATCGCCCTCGTCCGGGATGCACAGGATCTGGCCGCAGGCCTTGCAGTGGACGGCGTCGGGGTCGTGCTTCTGCAGGCCGCAGACGGGGCAGGGGAATTTCACCTTGTGCGGCCGGATCAGGGTCTGGGCCAGGCGGATGAACAGGGTGATGCCCACCAACATGACGACGATGGAGATGACCCGCCCCCAGTTGCCTGGCAAGGTGATGTCGCCGAACCCCGTCGTCGTCAGGGTGGCGACGGTGAAATAGAGGGCGTCCAGATAGCCGTTGATGTGTTCGGCTCGCCCCCGGAAGTAGGCGTAGACGAAGCCGGTCACGACGAAGACGAAGGTGATCAGCGCCGCCAGAGCCCGGGTGATCTCCTCGACCCGCGTATCGTCGAAGCGCCGGCCGATGGTGCGCCAGAACAGATCGCTGTTCAGCAGGCTCCACAGCCGCAGCAGACGCAGGAAGCCGAGGTTGGCCAGCCAGACGGGGAAGAGCAGGGTCGCCAGCACGAACAGGTCGATCCAGACGATCGGCCGCTTCAGCCAGTCCTTGACGTCGGAATAGGCGTAGGCCCGCGCCGCCAGGTCCAGCCCCAGGATGGCGGCGATGACATAGTCGGCGACATAGAAGACCCAACCCGCCTCCTTCAGGATCGGCGTGGCCAGGAAGAAGCCGATGATGATCAGGTCGATGGCGATGACCATCAGCCGGAACTTGACCGCCGCCGGCTGCGTCCCGTGATAGAGATAGCGCAGCCGCGCCTTCAGCCGCAGGCCCTGATGATGGCCGGTGTCGCTATGGTCAGACGTCATCGCCGCCAGCGATACATGAACCGTCGAAAAATCCTATATGAAGACGACCATGACCCAGCCCGCCCGCCCCTACATCCGCATGAACGGCGCCGGAAACGCCTTCATCGTCGTTCAGGCCTTCGAAGAGGGCTTCCATCCGAGCGAGGAACAGGTGCGCGCCCTGGCCGCCCCGGCGGCGGGCCTGGGCGGCTTCGATCAGTTGATCGGGGTCGAGCCGTCCGAGAGCGCCGACGCCTTCATGCGGGTGTGGAACGCCGACGGCTCGATGGTCGAGACCTGCGGCAACGCCCTGCGCTGCGTCGGTTGGCTGCTGCTGGAAGCCACCGACAAGGAAGAGGTGGTCATCGACACCCTGGCCGGGCCGACGACGGCGCGCAGAGCCGGAGACCATCAGGTGACGGTGGACATGGGCGCGCCGCGTCTGAACTGGGATCAGGTGCCCCTGGCCGAGGAAATGGACACGCGCGGCATCGAGCTGCAGGTCGGGCCGATCGACGCCCCGGTGCTGCACACGCCGGGCGCGGTCTCGATGGGCAATCCCCATGTGGTCTTCTTCACCGACCAGCAGGACGACGCCTTCGTGCGCGGCTCGGGGTCGCTGGTCGAGCATCACCCCCTCTTCCCCGAGGCGGTCAACGTCGGCTTCGCCAATATCATCGACCGCGACCATATCCGGCTGCGGGTGTGGGAGCGCGGGGCGGGCCTGACCCTGGCCTGCGGCACCGGCGCCTGCGCCGCCCTGGTGGCCACGGCCCGTCGCGGCCTGACCGATCGCAAGGCGACCGTGGTCGTCGACGGCGGCGAACTGGTCATCGAGTGGGACGAGGCGTCCGGCCACGTCTTCATGACCGGCCCGGTCGAGATCGAGCGCACGGGGTTCTTGCCACAGGCCTGAGCAATCTGCCCCGATCGGCCGGCTGACGTAGCGTCAGCGGTTGTCCCCATCGGTCCCACGATCTAGGAACAGGATGCGCCTGCCCTTCCCGAGATCGAAATGCCCGAATTGACCGATAAACAGACCTTCTCCGATGACGACGCCCTGGAGTTCCACAGCGCGCCGACGCCGGGCAAGATCTCCATGGCCCCCACCAAGCCGATGGCGACCCAGCGCGATCTGTCGCTGGCCTATTCGCCGGGCGTGGCCGTGCCGGTCCTGGCCATCGCCGAGGACGTGGACAAGGCCTACGACTATACGGCCAAGGGCAACCTGGTGGCCGTCATCTCCAACGGCACCGCCATCCTCGGCCTGGGCAACCTCGGGCACATGGCCTCCAAGCCGGTGATGGAGGGCAAGTCGGTCCTGTTCAAACGCTTCGCCGACGTCGACAGCTTCGACGTCGAGGTGAAGACCACCGACCCGGACGAGTTCGTCACCGTGGTCAAGAACATCGGCGACACCTGGGGCGGCATCAATCTGGAGGACATCAAGTCCCCGGAATGCTTCGAGATCGAAGCCCAGCTTCAGGACCTGCTGGACATCCCCGTCTTCCATGACGACCAGCACGGCACGGCCATCATCTCGACCGCCGGCCTGATCAATGCGGCCCATATCGTCGGCAAGAAGCTGGAAGACCTGAAGGTCGTCCTGTCGGGCGCCGGGGCCGCGGGCCTGTCGTCCATCGCTCTGATGAAGGCCGCCGGGGTCAAGGCCGAGAACACCGTCATCTGCGACCGCCAGGGCGTGATCTACAAGGGCCGCGACAACGTTTCGCAATGGCAGGCGGCGCACGCCACCGACACCCCGTTGCGCACCCTGGCCGAAGCCATGGTCGGCGCCGACGTCGTGCTCGGCCTCAGCGCCAAGGGCGCGATCTCCAAGGAGATGGTCGCCTCCATGGCGCCCAATCCGATCATCTTCGCCATGGCCAACCCGGACCCCGAGATCACCCCCGAAGACGTCAAGTCGGTGCGCTCGGACGCCATCATCGCCACCGGCCGCTCCGACTATGTGAACCAGGTCAACAACGTCCTGGCCTTCCCCTATCTGTTCCGGGGCGCCCTGGACGTGCGCGCGCGCCAGATCAATCACGAGATGAAGATCGCCTGCGCCCACGCCCTGGCGGCCCTGGCCCGCGAGGACGTGCCGGACGAGGTCGCCGCCGCCTATCGCGGCCGCAAGCTCAAGTTCGGCCCGGAATACATCATCCCGACCCCGTTCGACCCGCGTCTGATCTGGTACATCCCGCCCTTCATCGCCCAGACGGCGATGGAGACGGGCGTCGCGCGCAAGCCGATCGCCGACATGGACGCCTATCGCATCTCGCTGAAGCAGCGGGTCGATCCGTCCGCCGCCCTGATGCAGAAGATCTCCTCGGCCGTGCGCTCGGGACCGAAGCAGCGCGTGGTCTTCGCCGAAGGCGAGGAGCAGTCCGTCATCCGCGCCGCCTGGGCCTTCAAGCAGGCCGAGCTGGGCACGCCCATCCTGGTCGGCCGCGAGGATCTGATCCGTCAGAACGCCGCCGAGGCCGGCCTGAACTTCGACGAGCTGGGCATCGAGATCGTCAACGCCCGCACCTCGGGCCACAATGTCGAGTACACCGACTGGCTGTATGAACGCCTGAACCGTCGCGGCTATCTGCGTCGCGACGTGCAGCGCATGATCAATCAGGACCGCAACTACTTCGGCGCCACCATGATCGCGCGCGGTCAGGCCGACTGCATGGTCACCGGCGTGACCCGCAACTTCAACATGGCCCTGAAGGAGGTCCGCCGCGTCCTCGACGTCACGGACCGCATGATCGGCCTGTCGATCCTGCTGGCCAAGGGCCGCACCCTGTTCGTAGCCGACACCTCGATCCACGAACTGCCCAACGCCGCCGAACTGGCCGAGATCGCCATCAAGGCCGCGGCCACGGTCAAGAAGCTGGGCCGCAAGCCGCGCGTCGCCTTCCTGTCCTACTCGACCTTCGGCGATCCCCCCGGCGATCGCGGCGAGAAGGTCCGCGAGGCCATCCGCATCCTGGACAGCATGGACGTCGACTTCGAGTACGAAGGCGAAATGCCGCCCGAGCTGGCCCTGAACCCCGAGGCGCGGGCCAACTATCCCTTCATGCGCCTGACCGGCGACGCCAACGTCCTGGTCATGCCGGCCATCCATTCGGCGGCCATCTCGACCCGCCTGGTGCAGTCGCTGGGCGGCGCGACCGTGATCGGCCCCCTGCTGGTCGGTCTGGAAAAGTCGGTGCAGATCGTGCCCCTGGGCGCCTCGGTCAACGAGATCATCACCGCCGCCACCTTCGCCGCCTACGCCGAGGGCGCCTCGGTCGAGGACTGACGGTTCACGTCCGCAAATACGTCGAGAGGCGGCCTTCGGGCCGCCTCTTTGCGTTTCAGCCCTGGGCTTTCAGGTGCAGACGGCGACGCTCGGCCGTCAGCCGCACCCACTCCGCCGCGCAGAAGATGACGGCGATGACGCCCAGCCAGGCGGCGACCACGAACATGGCGGCATAGCCCTGACGCTCGATCAGTTCGCCGAGCGCCCCGCGTCCCAGCGTCCCGATCAGCAGGGCCAGGGAGGTGAAGACCGCGAACTGAACCGCCCCGAACATCTTGTTCGACAGGGCCGACAGATAGGCGACGAAGGCCGCGCCCGCGAAGCCGCCGGCGATGTTCTCGCCCGCGATGGCCAGCATCAGTCGCGCCAGCGGCTCGCCCGCGCCCAGCAGGCCGAACAGCTTGTAGAGACCCGTCGCGGTCATGAAGGGGTGGATCACCGGCGCGCCCATGGCGAGATCCATCATCAGCAGATTGGTGGCCGCCGACAGCACAGCCCCCAGCAGAAGGCTGGCCATCCGTCCGACGACCAGCAGGGCCCACCCGCCCAAACCAATGCCGAGGATGGTCATGACCACCCCGAAGGTCTTGGAGGCTAGGGCGATCTCGGTCTTGGTATGGCCCAGGGCGCCGCCCGTATCACCCATGTAGAAGGGGAAGGCGAACGGCCCCCAGACCCCGTCGGTGATGCGATAGGTCAGGATCAGGCCCAGGACGATGACGGCGCCCCAGCCCAGACGCCCCATCAGCTCGACCAGGGGCGCCAGGATGGCGTCATAGAGGGTGTTCAACAGCGGCGGCGCATCGCGCTCCACCTGAGCCAGCCCGGTCTTGCCGCCGCGCCAGACGATCAACCCGGCCAGAGCTGCGGGCAGGATGACGGCGCCGCCGACGATCCACGGACCCCAGGTCGCGGTGAATTCGCCCGCGCTCGGCGCCGGGGTGACGCTGAGCGCCGTGACCATGAAGCGGATCAGCATGAAGGCGGCCCAGCCCCAGGCGATCAGAGTGACCGCCAGCGCCGTCATGCGCAGACGCGGCGAGCCGATGCGTTCGCGGGCGATGGCCTGCTTCGGCGCCGGTTTCGGCTCCGGCGCGATCAGGGTCCCGAGCAAGCCTAGCCCCATGAGGCCCGCGCCGATGACGAAGGTCGAGGACCAGCCGAGATGATCCGCCAGCACCAGAGCCCCCGCGCCGCCGACCAGCGCCGCCGTGCGGAAGCCCAGCTGATAGACGGTGGACAGCAGATCGACCGGCACGCGTTCGTCGGCGACCTCGATCCGCCAGGTGTCGATGACGATGTCCTGGGTCGCCGAAGCGAAGGCGCCCAGCGCCGCCGCCCCGGCCAGCAGGGCGATGGCGCCGGTGCCGGGATGCGACAGGGCGATGGTCAGCAACGCCCCGACCAGGACGACCTGGCACAGGATCAGCCACGACCGGCGCCGCCCCATCTTGCCGATGATCGGCGGCGTCAGGCCGACCGAGGGCGACCAGAGGAACTTGAACGCCCCGAACAGACCGACCCAGGACAGGACGCCGATGGTCGCGACCGAGACGCCCGCGTCCGACAGCCAGGCGTTCAGCGTGCCGAACAGCATGGCGAAGGGCAGGCCGGCGGAGAAGCCCAGCAGCAGCATGGCCAGGGTGCGCCGCTCGCGGAAGGCCGCCTTCAGCACGCCCAGGCCTTTCGGCGACGGCTGCAGGGCCGCGACCTCGGAAGCGGGCGTCTTCGTGTCGATCATGCAGGTCTCCGGCGGGCGCCGCCGGAAACGGGCGGTCGTGGCTACTAGGCCCCGACCTTGGCGCGGTTGCCGGCATTCGTCCAGCGCGCGAGGGCGGCGCGCAGGGCGTCGGCCTCCAGCGGCTTGGTCAGATGATCGTTCATCCCGGCCTCCAGACAGGCGATGCGGTCCTCTGCGAAGGCGTTGGCCGTCAGGGCGACGATGGGCGTGTGTTCGCCCCGCGCTCGCAAGGCGCGCGCGGCGCCCGGCCCGTCCAGACGCGGCATCCGCATGTCCATGAAGATCAGATCGAAGCGGGCGTCCTTCAGCGTCTGCAGGGCCTCATGCCCGTCGGCGGCGGTCTGGACCACGCAGCCCTCACGGCGCAGCAGGGTGCGGGCCAGCAGGGCGCCGACCGGATTGTCCTCGACCAGCAGCACCCGCAGGCCCTTGAAAGCGACCGGAACGACGCGGTCGTCATCCTGACCGCGCCCGACCGTTGCGCTCAGCCCCTTCCTGCGGCCTGCGGCGGCCAGCACCCTTTCGGCCAGCGAGGCCCGGCGCAGCGGCTTGATCAGATAGCCGTGAAAGCCCGCCGCGCGATAACGGTCGATCAGATCCCGCTCGCTGGGCTTCAACAGGACGATGGCCTCGCCCTGGGCCGGCTTGACCGCCAGCACGCCGTCCTCGGCCATGGCGTGATCGATCAGGGTCACGCCCGCCTGACGTGCGACGCGGCCGCCCGAGGCCTCGATCTGGGCCGTCGCCGCCTGGCGCACGAAGGGATCGGGGGTCCGCACCGCCACGGCCACGCCGTCCAAGGGACGGGCGCGCGGCGCGGCGTCGGCGACGGGGAAGGGGGCTTCGAAGCGGAAGCGGGCGCCCGGGCCATCAGGCCTATCGCTCACGGCGACCGTGCCGCCCATGGCCTGGGCCAGGCGGCGCACCACCGCCAGCCCCAGACCGGCGCCGTCGAAGCGGGCGGCGTCCGAGGCGTCGGCGTGGCCGAACTCATCGAAGATGCGGCCGCGCGCCTCTTCAGGGACGCCCGGGCCGGTGTCGTCGACGACGAAGGCCAGGCGCGGACGCGCGGCGGTTCCGCCGGCGCGCTCGACCGTCAGGCGAACCCCGCCCCGGTCGGTGAATTTCACGGCGTTGCCCGCCAGGTTGAACAGGACCTGGCGCAGCCGCCCCTCGTCGGCGATGACGTCGGGCGCGTCGGCCGCGACGGACCAGACGATCTCCAGTCCCTTGTCGTGGGCCTTGGGGCTGAGCAGTTCGGCCACGCCGCGCGCCAGGCCTTCCAGATCGACCGGAGCGGCGTCGAACTCCAAAGCGCCGGCTTCCAGCCGGGCGAAGTCCAAGAGGTCGTTGACCAGGCCCAGCAGGTGTTCGGCCGACTTCTGCGCCGCCTCGGCATAAGCGCGCTGGGCCCCATCCAGCTTGGTCCGCGACAACAGGCCCAGCATGCCGATCACCCCGTTCAGGGGCGTGCGCATCTCATGGCTCATCAGCCGCAGGAATTGCTGTTCCGGCGCCGCGGAAGGCGCGACGGGCGTGATCTCGGTCGGTGCTTGCGTTCTGCGTGCCTGTCCCATGAGCGGGACCCTAGCGCCCAAGGGTTAAGCGTGGCCGAACGACGATTTCAGCCTTTCAGAAGGCGGGCGTTTCGCTGCGATGCGCGGTCTGGCGGTCGAAATCGCCCTGGGCCCCGACCGTGGTGCGGCGATACATCAGGGCCTCGGCCACGTGGCGGCGCAGCACCCCGGTCGCGCCGTCGAGGTCGGCGATGGTGCGCGCCAGCCGCAGGGTCCGGGTCCAGCCGCGCGCGGTCAGCCCCCCCGCCTCGCCCGCCCGCATCAAGAGGGCGCGGCCCGCGTCGTCGGGCGCGGCGAAGCGGTCCAGGGTCTCGCCCGAGGCGCGGGCGTTGATCGCCTGTTCGCGCGCCTTCACCGGGTCGAAGCCCGCCGCGCGCACCCGCTCCTCCTGCTGGGCGCGGGCGGTCGCCACCCGGGCGGCGGCCTCGGCCGTGCCCTCGGCGGGGGCGGGCAGGGCCATGTCCGCGGCGGTGACGGGCGGGGTTTCCACCGTCAGGTCGATGCGGTCGAACATCGGGCCGGAGATGCGGTTCTGATAGTCCTTCTGGCAGCGCGGGGCCTTGCCGCAGGCGCCGCGTCCGGCCCCGCCCAGACCGCAGCGGCAGGGGTTCATCGCCGCCACCAGCTGGAAGCGCGCGGGATAGCGGACATGGGCGTTGGCGCGCGCCACCACGATCTCGCCCGTCTCCAGCGGCTGTCGCAGGCTGTCGAGCGCCTGGGCCGAATATTCCGGCAGTTCGTCGAGGAAGAGCACGCCGTTATGGGCCAGCGACGCCTCGCCCGGCTTGGCCCGCAGACCCCCGCCGGTCAGGGCGGCCATGGAGGCCGAATGGTGCGGCGCGCGGAAGGGCCGGTCGCGGGTCAGGGCGCCGCGGTCGATCAGGCCCGCCACCGACCAGACCATGGAGGTCTCCAGCAGTTCCTGCGGCGTCAGCGGCGGCAGCAGGCCGGGCAGACGCTGGGCCATCATCGACTTGCCGGAACCGGGCGGGCCGACGAAGAGCAGGTTGTGGCCGCCCGCCGCGGCGATCTCCAGCGCCCGCTTGGCGCTCTCCTGACCCTTGACCTCGCGCAGGTCGGGCGCGGCGCCGCCCGCCGTCACGGGACCGGGCTCGGGCGCGCGCAGGATCTGCGTGCCGCGGAAATGATTGATCAGGCCGATCAGGGAGCGGGGCGCCAGGATGGCGGTCTCGCCGGCCCAGGCGGCTTCGGGTCCGTTGGCCTCAGGACAGATGAGGCCCAGGCCCATGGCGCCCGCCGCCATCGCCGCAGGCAGGGTTCCGCCCACCGCCGCGATCTGACCGTCCAGCCCTAGCTCCCCGACCGCCGCCCAGCCGTCGAGGGCGTCGGGCGCGACCACCCCCATGGAGGCCAGCAGGGCCAGGGCGATGGGCAGGTCGAAATGGCTGCCCTCCTTGGGCAGGTCGGCGGGCGCCAGATTGGCGATGACCTTCTTGGGCGGCAGGGCCAGACCGATGCCGGCGAAGGCCCCGCGCACCCGTTCGCGGCTCTCGGCCACCGCCTTGTCCGGCAGACCGACAATGGCGAAGGCCCCGGCGGGCGTCGCCACCTGCTGCACCTCGACATCGACCCGGCGAGCCTCGACCCCGTCGAAAGCGACCGTCACCACCCGCGCGACCATGACTTCTCTCCCGCACCGCGAGAAGAACAAATCACGAACTCAGGGCAACTGCAAGAGCGTCGTTATGCGATACGCCTTATGCGGCCTCGGCCTTCTTCTTCTCGATCACGTCCCACATCAGGGCCGTCGCATCGACGCCCGAGAACTTCAGCAGTTGCTGGGCGCCGGTGGGCGAGGTGACGTTGATCTCGGTCAGGTAGTCGCCGATCACGTCGATGCCGACGAAGATCAGGCCGCGCTCCTTCAGATAGGGGCCGATCACGGCGCAGATTTCCAGATCGCGCGGCGTCAGTTCGACCGGCGCCGCCGTGCCGCCGACGCGCAGGTTGGAGCGCACCTGATCCTTGGCCGGGATGCGGTTGATGGCGCCGACCGCCTCGCCGTCGATCAGGATGATGCGCTTGTCGCCCTTGGACACGGCGGGGATGAATTTCTGGATCACCAAAGGGTCGCGCGATCCGGCGGCGTGGATCTCGATCAGGGCTTCCAGATTGGGGTCGTCGGCCTTCAGCCGCACCACGCCCGAGCCGGCGGCGCCGTGCAGGGGCTTGAGCACCACATCGCCGTGACGGCGGTGGAAGTCGACCAGGGCGACCGGGTCGGAGGACACCAGGGTCGGCGGCTGCAGGCCGGGGAAGAGGGTGGCGATCAGTTTCTCGGGCGCCGAGCGGACCTCGGCCGGATTGTTGACCACCAGGGTCTTCGGATGCACGCGCTCCAGCAGATAGGTGGCGGTGACATAGGCCATGTCGAAAGGCGGGTCCTGACGCATCAGGATGACGTCCACGTCCTCGGCCAGATCAAGGACCACCTCGGGGCCGAAGTCGGCGTGATCGCCCTGGACCGTGTTCACCGTCACCGGGCGGGCGCGGCAGAACAGGCGGCCCTCGTCCAGCGCCAGGGTGCGGAAGTCGTAGATCCACAGCTTGTGGCCGCGCGCCTGACCCGACAGGGCCATCAGGAAGGTGGTGTCGGACTCGACGTTCACCGCCTCGAGCGGATCCATCTGGATGGCGACTTTCAGCATGGGTAGTCCTTGGTAAGGGGCGCTATCGCTCGCGCCCGCGGGCGCTCGCTGCTTGAGCTAGTTTTAGTGCGCTATGCTCGAGTCGCGGACGCTCGCGGCTTGAGCGCCGAAGCGCGCTGGCTCCTACTTGATGGCGCCGGATGCGCACCGCAAGGCTTCAGTTCAGGCGCATCCGCACCCGGTCCATGCGGGCGCGATGGGCGTCGGCGGGGCCGTCGAGGGCGCGGGCGCGCGACAGGGCCTCCAGAGCCCCGGTCAGGGCGCCCTGCTTCTCGCGGGCGGCGGCGACGTCCAGCCAGGGGCGGTGATCCTCGGGGTCCAGCAGGGCGCGGCGCAGGGCCGAACGCTCGGCCCCCTGATAGTCCTCGACCATCAGGGCGCGAGTGAACAGGACGTTCTGCAGACGGATCAGGGCCTGACGATCGCTGACGGGGGCCATCAGCAGGTCCAGCCGATCGGCCACGTGCGGGGTCAACCCGGCCAGCAGGGCGCGGCGCGTCAGCTCGCTGGGCAGGACCAGCCGGCCCTGGCTGAAGGGGTCCAGCGCCACCGGCCCCTCGGGCGTCTCGACCCGCAGCAGGATATGGCCGGGGAAGTCCACCGCCGCCGCCTTCAGCCCCGCCCGGCGCGCCGCGTCGAGGTAGAAGACCACCAGGGCCGCCGACAGGCCGCGCCGCCGCTCGGCGACGTCGATGACGTCGGTGTTGCCGGGATGGTCGTAGTTCAGCAGGTCGCCGTTCAGCCGCAGGTCCGAGGCCATGGTCTCGGCCAGGGCGTCGTCGGGGCCTTCGTTCGCCGCGCGCTCCTTGACCCTCTGGGCGGCCTGATCGGCCAGCAGGCGGGCCGGCTCAGGATCACGGAATGGATAGTCGTGAATGGCGCAGGCGATGGCGCATTCGAGCAGCGGAAAGCCGTCGTTGTCGGCGGCTCCCGCCTGGGTCAGAATGATCTCGGCGTCCTCGCGGGTCACGCGATGTCCGTTCCTGTGGTCGTCACCCCGCGAAGATGACGCGGAAAGCGTCCGGGTGCCAGCGCCACCATATCAATCCTCAGCGTCAGCCCCTGCAGCGAGGGTCGGCTGCGGGCCACGGCCGCGCCGGCGGCGGCCAGACGCCCGTGTTGTTCCGGCCCCAGGGCCAGGAGGGCGGCCTCGATCGTGCGGCGTCGCTTGACCTCGACCACCGCCAGGGTGCGGCCGCGCCGAGCCAGGATGTCGATCTCGCCGCCGCGCCCCTTCAGGCGGAAGGCCAGGATCTGATAGCCCTTGAGCATCAGCCAGACGGCGGCGGTCCATTCGGCCCCGTGGCCCTCGCGATGCGAGCGTCCGCCCAGCGCCTGACGCCAGCCCGCTTTGGGCTGACGCGGCGACGGCGGCGGCCGCAGACGGGGCTTCACCCCCGGCCCTGCAGTTCCAGCGCCCGCTTGTAGAGCGGCTTGCGCGGCAGGTTCAGCGCCTTGGACACCTCGGCGGCGGCCTCGCCCGGCGGCAGACGGGTCAGGGCCTCGGCCAGGGCCGCGTCGGCGTCGGCGGCGCTGGCGACCTCGGCCTCGCCGGGACCGACGACGACGACGATCTCGCCCTTGGGCGCGTCGCAGCGGGGGTCGGCCGCCAGTTCGGACAGGGTCCCGCGCACGGCTTCTTCATAGAGCTTGGTCAGCTCGCGGGTGACGGCGGCGGGACGGTCGCCGAGGACCTCGGCCATGTCGGTCAGGCTGTCCTTCAGGCGCGGACCGCTCTCGAAGAAGACCAGGGTCTGACGCCCGGTGCGCAGTTCCTCCAGCATGGTCTTTCGCGCCCCCGACTTCGGCGGAAGGAAGCCGGCGAACATCACCCGGTCGGCGGGCTGCCCCGCCAGGCAGAGGGCGGCCAGCAGGCTGGAGGCGCCAGGAATGGGATGGACCGGCAGGCCCTCATTGATGGCGGCGCGGGCCACGACATAGCCGGGGTCGGACACCAGGGGCGTGCCGGCGTCCGAGACCAGGGCCACCACCTCGCCGGCCTTCAGACGCTCGACCGCGATCTCGGCGGCCCGCGCCGAGGCGTGGTCGTCGCAGCGTTCCAGCTTGGCGCGCAGGCCATAGGCGGTCAGCAGCTTGGCCGTGACGCGGGTGTCCTCGGCCAGGACCAGGTCGGCGGCGGCCAGAACGTCCAGCGCCCTCAGGGTCATGTCCCGCAGATTGCCGATGGGCGTGGCCACCAGATAGAGGCCCGGCGCGACGGAGCGCGCGGGCGGGGCGGTCGGCGGGAATAGGGAGGCGTCTGAAGACATGCCCCATCCTAGTGGGCGTCACCCCGTCATGAAACCCGCCAGTTCCGGAAACCCGGTTCAGATTGGGGGGCTCATGTGTCCAAGCGACGCAGAGACCGCCAAGCTTAGGAAACCCGCCCCATGTCCAAGTCCACCGCCATCGTCCTCGTCCACGGCTTCTGGGGCGGCGCCGCCCACTGGGCCAAGGTCATCACGGAGCTGAGCCGGCGCGGCTACACCTCCCTGCACGCCGTGGAAGCGGTCGCGGCGATCTGATCTAGGTCAGAAGCGTCCGCAGAACGGCGTCCAGCACCGGACGTCCGGACGCCGTCGCTGCGACCCGACCCTGATGCAGGGTCAGGAAACCGTCGGCCAGCAGGTCGGCCAGAGGCCCCGCCTGATCCGACAGGCCCAGGGTCTGCAGGGTGGTCAGAGACACCCCCTCCACGGTTCGCAGCCCCAGCAGCACCCGCTCCTCGGCGGCGCCCAGCGGGTCCAGCGTCTCTTGCTCGGTCCAGGGCGTCCCGGCGGCGACGCCCGCCGCATAGTCGGCGATGCGGCGGTGGGCGACGGTGGCGGTGCGGCCGCCCGCCAGGGTCAACCGCCCGTGGGCGCCGGGGCCGAGGCCCAGGTAGTCGCCGCCGCGCCAGACATGCAGGTTATGGCTGGACCGAGCCGCCGCGTCGCGGGCGTGGTTGGACACCTCATAGGCCTCGAACCCGGCGGCCTCGAGCACGGTCTGGGTGGCCTCATAGAGTTCGGCGGCCAGATCCTCGTCGGGCGGAGTCAGGGCCCCGCGCGCGAAGGCCCGGCCAAAGGCCGTCGTCGGCTCGATGGTCAACTGATAGGGCGAGACGTGCTCGAACCCCAGGTCGAGCGCCGTGGTCAGCTCCGCCGTCCAGTCGGCCACCGACTGCCCCGGCCGGGCGTAGATCAGATCGATGGACAGGCGCGGGAAGGCGCGTCCCGCCGTCTCGACCGCCCGCCGGGCCTCCGCGGCAGAATGATCGCGGCCGAGAAATTTCAGCGCGGCGTCGTCAAACGACTGCACCCCCATAGACAGGCGGTTGATCCCGGCGGCGGCCAGTTCGGCGTAGCGGCCCGCCTCGGCGTCGGTGGGGTTGGCCTCCAGCGTGATCTCTATGTCTCCCACCGGAGGAAACAGGGCCTTGGCCCGCGCGATCACCGCCGCCACGGCCTCGGGCGGCATCAGGGACGGCGTGCCGCCGCCGAAGAAGATCGAGGCCAGACGGCGCGGGCCGACCAGGCGGCTCTGCGCCTCCATGTCGGCCAGGATGGCTTCGACCAGACCCGCCTGTTCCTCGACCCGGCCCCGGTCGCGCACGACGTTGAAGTCGCAATAGGGGCAGATCCGGGCGCAGTAGGGCCAGTGGATATATAGAGCCAGCGCCCCTGACAGCGCGTCAGTCAATCAGCGCCGCCTTGAGCCGGGCGAAGGCCCGGGCGCGGTGGCTGATGGCGTCCTTCTCCACCGGGTCCATCTCGCCGAAGGTCAGATCCGAGCCTTCCGGCCGGAAGATGGGGTCATAGCCGAAACCCCGGTCGCCGCGCGGCGGGAAGACCAGGTCGCCGTCGATGCGCCCCTCGACCACCACGCAGGGGCCGTCGGGCCAGGCCACCGCAAGCGCAGACGTGAACCAGGCGCGGTGGTCCCCCAAAGATCCCGAGACGCCGACCTCTTCCAGCCGCTCCTCGACCTTCTTCATGGCCAGGGCGAAGTCCTTGCCCGGTCCGGCCCAGCGCGCCGAGAAGACGCCCGGCGCCCCGTCGAGCGCCGCGACCGACAGGCCGGAATCGTCGGCCAGGGCCACCTCGCCCGAGGCCTCGGCCGCGTGGCGGGCCTTCAGCATGGCGTTGCCGACGAAAGTGCTCTCGGTCTCGTCCGGTTCGGGCAGGTTGAGACTGCCGGCCGTGACGATCCTGTAATTTCCGTCCAGCAAGGCTTCGATCTCGCGCGCCTTGCCCGGATTGTGGGTCGCGGCCACCAGCCGCATCCCCTTGATCAGCTTGAGATTCATCAGGCCACCTTAGTCCCGTCCGATGCATTGCGGAAGTTTAACATCGTTAAACGATATGTAACGTGATTTTCGAGAGGGCATGGCGCATCTTCAATCTCAAGAACGGGGGTCGCACCGTTCAAACGAAGCGAACAAGACGCAACGTTCACCCAGCGACGCCACAGAAACGCACGAAAATCGTGCAACAACGGAGAGATACGATGCAAGCGATGAAAACCTCGATCTGGATGGACCGCGTCGGCCACGGCTTCTTCAACGCCCTTCTGCTGGCCGCCCTGCCGACCGCCGCCGTCGCCCTGGTGATCCAGAGCCTGTGATCTCGCTCTGGATCGCAAGGGGGCTTTGACGATCAGCATGAACACCGCGAAGAATAGCGCCGCGTGAGGGTTCGCCGGACCCCGCGCGGCGATCGCCGCCTGAACGACCGGCCTGAGACCTGACTTCATGCACCTCCCGAAACTGGCTTCCATCGGGATTCGTGCGCCGCGCCTGACCGGCGCCAACCTGCGCACCCCCAATCTCAGGACTCTCGGCCCGGGCTCCGTCTCCAGCCTGCTGAAGATCGCGCTGGACGTCGCCTATGTCCTGCTGGCCCTGATCACCGGCGTGCTGCTGCTGCTCTGGGTCGCCTCCATCTTCATTCCCATCGACCATCTGAACGTGACGGTGAGCGACGGCTCCGACGGCCGTCAGATGCCGCTGACCCGCCCGCTGCTGCTGTTCGGCCTGGGCGCCGTGACCGCCTATTTCGGCGGCTTCCTGATGATCCTGCGCGGCCTGAGAAAGATCTTCCGCACCCTGACCCTGGGCGATCCCTTCCAACCCGACAACGTGCGCCGCCTGCGCCAGATCGGCCTGATCCTGGCCGTCGTCACCGGCGGCGTCTGGCTGGCGCAGGGCCTTGTGGCCGCCCGCCTGGCCCCCGGCGTCATGGAGCCGCAAGGCGTCAGCGACCTGCTCACCCCCGTCTTCTCCATCCTCGTCGTCTTCGTCCTGGCGGAGGTCTTCCGCGAAGGCGCCCGCCTGCGCCGCGAATCCGAACTGACGATCTGACTTCGAAACGCTAAGCTCACCTCATGGCCATCCGCGTCCAACTCGACCGCATCCTCGCCGAACGGCGCATGTCGCTGACGGAGCTCGCCGACCGCGTCGGCGTGACCGTGGCCAACCTGTCGATCCTCAAGACCGGCAAGGCGCGGGCCGTGCGCTTCTCGACCCTGGACGCCCTGTGCCGCGAACTGGACTGCCAGCCGGGCGACCTGCTGGCCCATGAGCCGGGTCCAGGCGACGCCTTCGACGACGCCGAGGACTGAGGTGGCCAGAAAAGGCCCGCCGACGTCTTCCGACGACGACAAGCGCATCTGGGCCCGCGTCACCGGGACGGTGACGCCGCCCGCGCGCCGCAAGGCCGCCCGCGTCACCCCCGGCGCCGTCCTGCCCGATCCGGAAGCTCCGCCCGTCGCCGCCAGGCCCGCGCGCGGCGTCCCCGGCAAGAAGCGCAGCGCGCCGGATCAGACCCCGACCTTCGAGGCCCTGGGCCTCGTCGCCCCCGCCCAGCCGACGCCGGCCCGCGCCCGGCCCACGCCTGAAGAGCTGGAGCCGCGCCGCCAACGCCGCCTGTCGCGTGAACGCGACCCCATCGAGGCCCGCATCGACCTGCACGGCTTCGGCCGCTTCGAGGCCGAGGACCAACTTCGGGGCTTCCTGATCGGCTGCCAGGCGCGCGGCCTGCGCTCGGTTCTGGTCATCACCGGGCAGGGACGACGCGGCGGCGGGGTGATCCGCGGTTCGGTGCACGACTGGCTGACCGGACCGCATCTGCGCGGCGTGGTGTCGGGCTTCGCCTCGGCCCACCGCCGTCACGGCGGCGACGGGGCCCTCTACGTCACGCTGAAACCGCGCGGCTGACGGCGACTACCCTTGGGCGTTGCGGATCGCCGCCGCTCCAGCGACCGGCGCGATGACCATGGCGAACAGGACATAGGCGCTCAATAGGGCCAGGGCCGACGACGGATCGCCGCCCCCCGCCGCCCGCGTCAGGGCGCCGGCGCCGAACACCACCGGGGGAATGAACAGCGGCAACACCACCACCGCGATCAGCAGGCCGCCCCGCTTCGCGCCCAGAGCCAGGGCTGCGCCCAAGGCTCCAGTGAAGGCGAAGCCCAGACCGCCGATGGCCGCCGCCAGCGCCGTCAGACCGATCAGATGGGCCGGTTGGCCCAGGGCCAGAGCCGCGACCGGGGCCGCCAGCGCCAGCGGAAGACCCGTCGCCAGCCATTGGGCCAGGGCCTTGATCGCCACCGTCGCCTCCAGCGGCACAGGGCCGAGCGCCAGCAGGTCCAGGGCTCCGTCCTCCAGATCGCGCTCGAACAGACGCTCCAGCGACAGCAGCGAGGCCAGGGCCAGGGCCATCCAACTGGCGCCCGAGGCCGCCGGGGCCAGGACCCGCGGATCGCCGCCCGCCGCCAGGGGCAGGATGGCGGTCAGGCACAGCATGAAGCCGCAGGCCAGCAGAGGCCCGCCGCCGCCCCCCCACGCCAGCGACAGCTCGCGGCCGAACAGGACCCGCACGGCCCTCATGCGAGCGCCCCGAGGTCGAGACTGCGCGCCGCAACGGGCAGGGGGTCGTGCACCGCCGCCAGGATCATGCCGCCGCTCGCCAGATGCCCCGCCATCAGCTCGGCCGCCACCGCCCGCCAACGCTCGTCCAGCGGGGCCAGGGGTTCGTCCAGCAGCCACAGGGCGCGCGGCGCCGCGGCCAGCCGGGCCAGGGACAGGCGGCGCTTCTGGCCGGCCGACAGCTTGCGCGTCTCCAGATCCAGCAGCGGGGCCAGCGACAACCGCGCCGTCGCCGCTTGGCGCGCGGCGTCGGTCCCGCCCAGCCATTCGGTCTGAAAGTCGAACTCCTGACGCGCCGTCCGCGTCGGCTTCAGCCCTTCGAGGTGGCCCAGCAGATGAACGCCGTCGCGCCGCGCCGTCTCCGGCTCCAGCGCCTCGCCGTCCGCGCCCGAGAATGTGATCGCGCCGGAATCCGGCCGGATGAAGCCCGCCACGGCCCGCAGCAGACTGGTCTTGCCCGCCCCGTTGGCCCCGGTCAGGGCCACGGCCTCGCCCGCCGAAAGGCGCAACGACAGGCCCCGGAACAGAACGCGCTCGCCGCGCGACAGGCTCAGGTCCCGAATGTCGACCGTCTTCAGCATGGCCCCGCCGATTTGCGAACCTCTCTCAATGTCCACGACCGTGTTGTGGATACATGGACGGCCCCTGCGCACAGGACTATACCGCCAAGCGCCGCAGCAGGCTTTCGCCGCGCGCGCCGGAGACCTGTGAGCCCCGGCGTCCAGCGCGCGAAGGCGCAACCGAATTGTCGGGCGGCGTTAGTCAGAGGACCCTCTCCATGCCGTCGATTGACAGCCTCAAGACCCGTCAAGACCTTTCGGTCGGGCGCAAGAAGTACGCCTATTACAGCCTTCCCGCCGCCGAGGAAGCCGGTCTGGCCGGGATTTCCCGTCTGCCGCGCTCGATGAAGGTCCTGCTGGAGAACCTGCTGCGCAACGAAGACGGCGTCTCGGTCACTGAAGACGACCTGACGGCCGTCGCCGCATGGATCGAGAACAAGGGCGCCGTCGAGCACGAGATCGCCTTCCGTCCGGCTCGCGTCCTGATGCAGGACTTCACCGGCGTTCCCGCCGTCGTCGACCTGGCCGCCATGCGCGACGCCATGGCCAAGCTGGGCGCCGACGCCGCCAAGATCAACCCGCTGGTCCCCGTCGACCTGGTCATCGACCACTCGGTCATGGTCGACCACTTCGGCACCGCCAAGGCCTTCGCCGAGAACGTCGAGCGCGAGTATGAGCGCAACATCGAGCGTTACAACTTCCTGCGCTGGGGCTCGTCGGCCTTCAACAACTTCCGCGTCGTGCCGCCCGGCACCGGCATCTGCCACCAGGTGAACCTGGAGAACCTGGCCCAGACCGTCTGGACCCTGGACGAAGGCAAGAAGACCGTCGCCTATCCCGACACCGTCGTCGGCACCGACAGCCACACCACCATGATTAACGGCCTGGCCGTCCTGGGCTGGGGCGTCGGCGGCATCGAGGCCGAGGCGGCCATGCTGGGCCAGCCGATCCCCATGCTGATCCCCGAAGTCATCGGCTTCAAGCTGACCGGCAAGCTGCCGGAAGGCGCGACGGCGACCGACCTGGTGCTGACCGTCACCCAGATGCTGCGCAAGAAGGGCGTGGTCGGCAAGTTCGTGGAATTCTTCGGCGACGCCCTGCCGAACATGACCATCGAGGATCAGGCCACCATCGCCAACATGGCCCCGGAATACGGCGCCACCTGCGGCTTCTTCCCGGTGTCGCAGGCCACCATCGACTATCTGACGGCCACGGGCCGCGACAAGGCGCGCGTCGCCCTGGTCGAGGCCTACGCCAAGGCCCAAGGGCTGTGGATCGACGACGCCTCGGAAGACCCGGTCTTCTCCGACGTACTGGAGCTGGACATCTCGACGGTCGTGCCGTCGCTGGCCGGTCCCAAGCGTCCGCAGGACCGCGTTGAGCTGACCACCGCCGCCCCGTCGTTTGAAACCGCCCTGGCCGACGTCTTCGGCCGCCCGACCGACGCCGAGCGCGTGGCCGTCGAAGGCGAGAAGTTCACCGTCGGCGACGGCGACGTGGTCATCGCCGCCATCACCTCGTGCACCAACACCTCCAACCCCAGCGTCCTGATCGCCGCCGGTCTGGTGGCGCGCAAGGCCCACGCCCTGGGTCTGAAGGTCAAGCCCTGGGTCAAGACCTCGCTGGCCCCCGGCTCGCAGGTCGTCACCGACTACCTGACCGACGCCGGCCTCCAGAAGGATCTGGACGCCATGGGCTTCAACCTGGTCGGCTACGGCTGCACCACCTGCATCGGCAACTCGGGCCCGCTGGACCCAGCCATCTCGAAGGCGATCAACGACAACGGCCTGGTCGCGACCTCGGTCCTGTCGGGCAACCGCAACTTCGAAGGCCGCGTGAACCCCGACGTCCAGGCCAACTACCTGGCCTCGCCGCCGCTGGTCGTGGCCTACGCCATCGCCGGTTCGATGCGCATCGACATCACCAAGGACCCGATCGGTCAGGACAAGAAGGGCAATGACGTCTTCCTGAAGGACGTGTGGCCGACCTCGCAAGAGATCGCCGACATCCAGAAGAAGTCCGTCACCCCGGCCATGTTCGCCAAGCGTTACAAGGACGTCTTCAAGGGCGACAAGCACTGGCAGGCCATCAAGGTCACGGGCGGCCAGACCTATGAGTGGGACGACAAGTCGACCTACGTCGCCAACCCGCCCTACTTCGAGGGCCTGTCGATGGAGCCGGCCCCGGTCAGCGACATCGTGGAAGCCCGCATCCTGGGCATCTTCGGCGACTCGATCACCACCGACCACATCAGCCCGGCCGGTTCGATCAAGAAGGCCTCGCCCGCGGGGGTCTATCTGACCAACCACGGCGTCGACCCCCTGGACTTCAACAGCTACGGCGCCCGCCGCGGCAACCACGAAGTCATGATGCGCGGCACCTTCGCCAACATCCGCATCCGCAACAAGATCACCCCGGACATCGAGGGCGGCGTCACCAAGCACTTCCCGTCGGGCGACGTCATGTCGATCTATGACGCGGCCATGCGCTACCAGTCGGAAGGCCGTCCTCTGGTCGTCTTCGCCGGCAAGGAATACGGCACCGGCTCGTCGCGCGACTGGGCGGCCAAGGGCACCCGCCTGCTGGGCGTCCGCGCCGTCATCGCCGAAAGCTATGAGCGCATCCACCGCTCCAACCTGGTCGGCATGGGCGTGGTGCCGCTGCAGTTCAAGCAGGACGGCTGGGCCAAGCTGGGCCTGACCGGCGAAGAGATCGTCACCATCCGTGGCCTGACCGACGCCAACATCGGCAAGCTGAAGCCGCGTCAGGACCTGTGGGTCGAGATGTTCCGTCCGTCGGACGGCAAGATGGCCCGCTTCCCGGTCCGCTGCCGCATCGATAACCAGACCGAGCTGGACTACTTCAAGGCCGGCGGCGTCATGCCCTACGTCCTGCGCAACCTGGCCCGCGGCGACGAGAAGTAAGGTCTCAAGCAGCGCGAAAGCGCGTTAGACCAATCAGAATGAAGGCCGGCGGAACGATCCGCCGGCCTTTTTTCATGGCCTTTCGCGACGAGACGTTCAGCCTCGCGTGGCGTTGTGCGGGCCGGGCCGGCGCGGATTGCGGCCGAAGGCGGCGTCGCACAGGGCGCGGCCGAACTCCTCGGACACCATCATCTGGCGGTCCCCCAGGACGCCGATCACGCGGCCGCCCGCCTGGGTGCCGACCTCGATCGGATAACGACCGACGATCTGACCGCCCCGCGCCGGATCGACCAGCTCGGCCGTCGCCCGCAGCCGGTGCACGCCCTCGCCGCGCAGCAGCACCTCCAGCCGTCCGGCGCGATCCACCTCCTCGACGTGGACCCGCAGCTGCAGGGGATAGGTTCCGTAGGCGCAGCCCCTCAGCTCCTCCTGCACCTCATCGACGAAGGTGTCGGCGAAGTCGCTCTTGGCGTTCACCCAGTCGCTCGACATGACCACGGATGTGACCTGGGCCGTCTCCATCAGTCCCGACGGCAGGTCCAGCGGCCCGCCGCCCTGGACCACCGGCGCGCAGGCGGCGGTCAGGGTGCTGAAGCCCAGCAAGGCTCCCCCCAGTATTCCTCTTTTCATCGCGTCTCTCCCTTTTGGAGAGCATTCAGGCCTTGGACGATGAACGCCCGCTGAACCGCGATATGCGGAAGATTAAATCGCCGTAAGGCTCAGTCGAGCTTGAGGGCTTCGGCCAGAAGCCGGGCTTCGGCGGCGCGGCTGGAGCCGGTGCGCCAGGCGACGACGATCTCGCGGCGGGGGGCGTCGGCGGAGATGGGGCGGACGACGACGCCGGGGTTGTCGGCGAGGCCTGCGGTCACCGCCATCTGCGGCAGGAAACTGACGCCCAGCCCGGCGGACACCATCTGCACCAGGGTATGCAGGGAGGTGGCGGCGAAGACGTCCTCGCCGCGCGGGGCCTCGATATTGACGGCGGCCAGGGCCTGATCGCGCAGGCAGTGGCCGTCCTCCAGCAGGATCAGGTCATCGGATTTGAGCATCCCCTCGGGGATGGGGCCCAGACCGGCCAGGGCATGGCCGACTGGGGCGGCGGCCAGAATCTCGTCGTCGCCGATGCGGGCGTGGTCGATGCCGGGCGCGTCGTAGGGCAGGGCGATGACGGCGGCGTCCAGTTGGCCCGCCTTCAGCCCGGCGATCAGGCGCGGGGTCAGGTCCTCGCGGATAAAGAGGCGCAGGGCCGGATACTGGTCGCGCAGACCGGGCAGGGCGCGGGGCAGCAGGAAGGGGGCGACGGTGGGGATGACGCCCAGGCGGAACCGGCCGGACAGGGGCTTGCCGGCGTTGCGCGCCGCCTCGACCAGATCCTCGGTGCGGGCCAGGACGTCTTCGGCGCGCTTGACGGCCTCGGCGCCGACGGCGGTCAGTTGCACCGCGCCGCGCGTGCGCTCGACCACCGGCGCGCCCAGGATCTTCTCCAGTTCCTGCACCCCCGCCGACAGGGCCGGCTGGCTGACGTGGGCGGCCTCGGCGGCGCGGCTGAAGGAGGCGTGCTCGGCCAGGAGCTTGAGATAGTGGAGCTGTCGCAGGGTGGGGAGCATCCGCCCCACATAGGCGCGCCCTATGGTGTTTTCAAAGACAATCGAAGCCATTGATGAAGGAAGACGCCGCGAGCGACCGGCCCGCGGCGCTTCTTGCCCCTAGTTCAGGTCGAACCGGTCGGCGTTCATCACCTTGGTCCAGGCCGCGACGAAGTCCCTGACGAACTTCTCGCCCGCATCGGCCGAGGCATAGACCTCGGACAGGGCGCGCAGCTGGGCGTTGGAGCCGAACACCAGGTCGGTGCGGGTGGCGGTCCAGCGGGGCTCGCCGGTCAGGCGATCCGCGCCGACGAAGGTTTCGTCGCCCTCGCCGTCGACCTGTTTCCAGCCGGTCTTCATGTCCAGCAGGTTGACGAAGAAGTCGTTGGTCAGCTGGCCCGGACGGTCGGTGAAGACGCCGTGCTTGGACCCGCCATGGTTGGCGCCCAGAACCCGCAGGCCGCCGACCAGAACCGTCATCTCGGGCGCCGTCAGACCCAGCAACTGAGCCCGGTCGATCAGAAGCTCCTCGGTCGGAACGTTGAAACGCACCTGCAGATAGTTGCGGAAGCCGTCGGCGCGGGGCTCCAGCACCTTGAAGCCGTCCACGTCGGTCTGGTCCTGCGAGGCGTCGGTGCGGCCGGGCGTGAAGGGGACCGCCACGTCGTGACCGGCCGCCTTGATCGCCTGCTCGATCCCGACCACGCCGCCCAGGACGATCAGGTCGGCGATGGAGACGTTCAGGCTGAGGCCGCCCTTGATGTCCTCATAGACCTTCAACACCCGGGCCAGCCTGGCCGGCTCGTTGACGTCCCAGTCCTTTTGCGGGGCCAGACGCAGGCGCCCGCCGTTGGCGCCGCCGCGGTAGTCCGAGCCGCGGAAGGTCACGGCCGCGGCCCAGGCCGTCGACACCAGATCGGCGACCGACAGGCCGGACGCCGCGATGATGTCCTTCAGCACCTTAATGTCGGCGTCCGACAGCGCCGGTCCGGTGTGCGCCGGAACGGGGTCCTGCCAGATCAGGTCCTCGGCCGGGACGTCGGGGCCGAGATAGCGGGCCTTGGGCCCCATGTCGCGGTGGGTCAGCTTGAACCAGGCGCGGGCGAACTGGTCGCCGAAATAGGCGGGATCGGCGCGGAACCGCTCCATGATGGGGCGATAGATCGGGTCCACCTTGAAGGCCATGTCGGCGGTCGTCATCATCGTCGGCACGCGCTTGCCGGGCGTATGGGCGGCCGGGGCCAGGGTCTCCGCCGGATTGCCCACCGGCTGCCACTGCTTGGCGCCCGCCGGGCTGCGGACCAGCTCGTAGTCATGGTCCAGCAGCATGTCGAAATAGGTCATGTCCCAGGTGATCGGCGTGGGGGTCCAGGCGCCTTCGATGCCCGAGGTGATGGTGTCGTCGCCAATGCCGCTGGCGTGGCCCGAGATCCAGCCCAGGCCCTGCTGGGCGATGTCGGCGCCCTCGGGACTGACGCCGACCTTGGAGGCGTCGCCGGCGCCGTGGGCCTTGCCGAAGGTGTGACCGCCGGCGGTCAGGGCGGCGGTCTCCTCGTCGTTCATGCCCATGCGGGCGAAGGTCTCGCGGATGTCGCGGGCCGAGGCCAGGGCTTCGGGCACGCCGCCGGGGCCTTCCGGGTTCACATAGATCAGACCCATCTGGATGGCCGCCAGCGGCTCCTCCAGCACCATGCCCTTATCGGGCTGGATGCGGGTCTGGTTGTTCTCGTCGCCGACCCAGTTTTCTTCCGTGCCCCAGTAGACGTCCTTCTCGGGCTCCCAGACGTCGGCGCGGCCGCCGCCGAAGCCGAAGACCGGCCCGCCCATCGACTCGATGGCGACATTGCCGGCCAGGATCATCAGGTCGGCCCAGCTGAGCTTTGCCCCATACTTCTGCTTGATCGGCCACAGCAGGCGGCGCGCCTTGTCGAGGTTGCCGTTGTCCGGCCAGGAGTTGAGCGGGGCGAACCTTTGCTGGCCGGCGCCGGCGCCGCCGCGGCCGTCTCCGGTGCGATAGGTGCCGGCCGAGTGCCAGGCCATGCGGATGAAGAAGGGGCCGTAGTGCCCGTAGTCCGCCGGCCACCAGGGCTGGCTGTCGGTCATCAGGGCGGTCAGGTCGCGCTTGACCGCCGCCAGGTCCAGCGACTTGAAGGCCTCGGCGTAGTCGAAGTCGTCGCCCATCGGATCGCCCGACTTGCCCTGCTGATGCAGGATGTCCATCGCGATCTGATTGGGCCACCAGTCGCGGTTGGTGCGCCCCAGAAGCGAGCGCAGCGCGGCCGGCTCCTTCCTGGGATCGTGAAGAGGGGTGGGGCCGCCTGCTTGTCCGTCCATGACTTTCCTCCTGCCTGGTCGATTATGCGCGAGCCTACGCCCGGTTCGTCTCCGAAGGAAAATCGATAAACTTTGAGTTCGTCAGCAAGAAAATTTATAGTCGCTGCGCGCAGCCGCGCTGGACGGGCGACCGACCTGCATAATAAAAATCTATTCGTGATCGTGAAATCATCGATTTGACTTCCTGGCCCTCACCCCCCATCTGAGCCCCAACGGCGATGCGCCTCCCTTGCGTCGCCGCATGTCTTATATTGTCAGAATGGAGCTCCACTATGCTGGGCGTCGGTCAAAAACTGCCTGAATTCAAGATCACTGGCGTGAAGCCGGGCTTCAACGACCATGAAGAAAACGGCGTCTCGGCGTTTGAAACGCTGACGCAGGACAGCTTTGACGGCAAGTGGAAGGTCATCTTCTTCTACCCGAAGGACTTCACCTTCGTCTGCCCGACCGAAATCGCCGCCTTCGCCAAGCTGGGCAAGGACTTTGAAGACCGCGACACCGTGGTGCTCGGCGGTTCGACCGATAACGAATTCGTCAAGCTGGCTTGGCGCCGCGACCACGCCGACCTGAACAAGCTGCCGATCTGGCAGTTCGCCGACACCGGCGGCAAGCTGGCCCGCGACCTGGGCATCCTGGACGAAGAAAACGGCGTCGCCCTGCGCGCCACCTTCGTCGTGGACCCGCACAACATCGTCCAGCACGTCTACGTCACCAACCTGAACGTCGGCCGTTCGCCGGAAGACACCCTGCGCGTCGTCGATGCTCTGCAGACCGACGAGCTGTGCGCCTGCAACCGCCCGGTCGGCGGCGAGACCCTGGCCGCTTAAGTACTGGCCAAGGAAGGCCCGGACCGCGTTCGTATGGGTTCGGGCCGCCCCTCTTGAAGAGGCGGCGGCGGGCGACTGTCGCCGCCTTTTTCATGCCTGCCGCCCGCCCCCGTATCCGACCCTGACGGCGTGCGTCGGCAGCCCCTATATTGTATCCGGCGCAAGCGGCGCCGTTGAGCAGAAGGAAGTCCCCATGTCCCTCGACGCCCTGCGCGACCTCATCCCGGCCTACGGCAAGGACATCTCGCTGAACCTGTCCTCGCTGGCCAATGAGACGGTGCTGAACGACCAGCAGAAGTGGGGCTGCTTCCTGGCCTCGGCCCACGCCATCGGCGTCGCCCCGGCGGTCAAGCTGATCGAGGCCCAGGCTGCGACCGTGCTGTCGCCCGAGGCGATGAACGCCGCCAAGGCCGCCGCCGCCATCATGGGCATGAACAACATCTACTACCGCTCGCTGCACCTGATGAAAAACAACGAGTACACCACCCTGCCGGCCAAGCTGCGCATGAACGTGATCGCCAATCCGGGCGTCGACAAGCTGGACTTCGAGCTGTGGTCCACCGCCGTCTCGGCCATCAACGGCTGCGGCGCCTGCATCGACGCCCACGAGGGCGAACTGCGCAAGCACGGCGTGCCGAACGTCCAGGTTCAGGCCGCCCTGCGCATCGGCGCCGTGGTCCACGCCGCCAGCCGCATCCTCGCTTCGGAAGCGGCGCTGGCCGGTTGATCCGCGCGGATCATCAGCAAGCCAAAAGGCGCGGAGCGATCCGCGCCTTTTTCATATCCGGCGGAAGGCGGTCTAGTCCTTGTCGCCGCCCGCCGCGGCGGCCATCTCGCGCATCATGTCCAGGATCAGCTTCTGCTGACGCACCGACAGTTGCGGGGCCAGGCGGCCGATCTCGATGGTCTGACGCGTCGCCGGGAAGTCGTGCTCGAAGGGCGCCGCCTCATCCTCGGCCATGCCGGGCCGGGGCGCGGTCAGCCCCTCGAAGAAGTAGCTGATATCGACCTTGAAGAAGCGGGCGATGTCCCAAAGCTTGGACGCCGAGATACGGTTGGCGCCCTTTTCGTATTTCTGGATCTGCTGGAAGGTCAGACCGAGGGCGCGGCCCAGGTCGCTTTGATTATAGCCGAGCGCGATCCGCTTTTCGCAGACCCGCCGTCCGACGTGACGGTCCACCGGATGGGGACCGTCCTCTGCAGAGCCTCTGACCATGCGTCCGCTCTCGTCCATATCAACGCCTGAGCTCAATTGTTCCGAAATGCGCCGGATAGCCAGCACTGTCATCATAATTCGCGCGCAAGGCGTGCGCTCGGGTCCGGGCGGATCCGCCTAGCCGTCGTCTTCGGTTTTCAGGGCGCGGATGACGGCCAGGGCGGTGCGCTGACGCGCTTCCGACAGGTCGCGCGCCGCCGCGCCGATACGCTGCACCAGCGTGCCCCTGCCTTCCTGCGGCGACGCCTGGTCCGCGGTGTCGCTCCAGACGGCGCCGGGAGCCTCCATGCCGCGCAAGGTATGCGGCCCGGTCTCGACGACCGCCGCCGAAACGCCCTTCGCCGCCGCGAAGGGTTGATCCCTGAACACTGCGGCGACGTCGATGTTCAGCGCCTCGCAGAACTGCCACAGTCGGGCCGCCGGCACGCGGTTCGCCCCGCTTTCATGGCGGCCCCACTGGTTGGTCGAGATGTCCAGCATGCGCGCCATGTCGGCCTGACTCAGGCCGCGGTTCTCTCGGATGAGGCGAAGCCGCGCGCCCAGAGGCACGTCTATATGACGCGTGCGCCTGCGATCCTCCTCCTCCCCCGCCGTCATGCCCGGCCCCGGCGGCGGAGGGGCCCGCCGCCCGCCAGCATCAGGACCAGCAGGACGCCGAACAGGCCGTCGCCCCAGCGGCCATAGAGGGTCGGCGCCGCGGGTTCCGGCAGGCGCACGTCGACGACGCCGGCATGGCCGGGGTCCAGCCGCTTGCCGTCCACGACCCGGCCCCAGGGGTCGATCATGGCCGAGACGCCGGTGGGGGTGGCCCGAGCGATGGGCAGGCCGGTCTCGATGGCGCGATAGCTGGCCAGGTTCAGGTGCTGGCGCGGACCGGAGGTGGCGCCGAACCAGGCGTCGTTGGAGACATTGACGATCCAGGCCGGGCGGGCGTCGCCGCTGGCCGGGGTGAAGCCGGGATAGAGGCTTTCGTAGCAGATCAGCGGCTGGACGTTCGGCGCATTGACCAGACTGATCGGCGCCGGCTTGGCCCCTGCGCTGAAGTCGGCGGGCACGTGCACCAGGCTGCGCACGCCGATCTGGCTCATCAACCGGCCCAGGGGCAGGTATTCGCCGAAGGGCACCAGCCGGTGCTTGTCATAGATGGCGCCGATCCGCATCCCCGCCGCGCCTTCGTCGTGCAGGGCGAACAGGCTGTTGAAGTAGCGCGCGCCGCCCTCGGCGGTCGGGTCAGCCTCGCCCCGGCTGAGGCCCATAAGCAGGGTCTGACCCTTCTGGAGGGCGCCGGCGATGGCCTGGCCGTCGGGCGAGTTGAAGACGTCGTTGGCCGTGGCGGGCAGGGCGCCCTCGGGCCAGATCACCACGTCGGGCAGGGCCGCCCCCTTCTGAGCGGTCAGGGCCACGTAGCGGTCGACGATGGCCTGATAGGCCTCGGGCGACCATTTGGATTCCTGCGGAATGTCGGCCTGCACCAGACGCACCAGTGTCGGGCCGTCGATGCGCTCGGCCGAGGACAGGCGCAGGGTTCCGAACGCGAACAGGCCCGCCAGCCCGGCGACGCCCAGACCGGCCGCGATCAGACGCGAACGACGCGGCCCCGTATCCGCAAGAAGACCCAGGGCCGAAACGGCCGCCAGCGTCACCAGCCCCAGACCATAGACCCCCGCCACCGAGGCGAACTGCGACATGGCCGAACCTGCGCGCCAGCTGGCCCCCGTGGGGTTCCAGGGGAAGCCGGTCAGGACATGGCCGCGCAGCCATTCCAGCAAGGCGAACAGAGCGGCGAACAGCAGAACGCGCCGCACGCCCTGCGGGGCGAACCGACGGTAGAGGGCCGTGGCCGTGCCGAAGAACAACCCCAACCCCATGGGCAGCAGGCTGGCGGCGAAGGGCGCCATCCAGGCCTGATCCTTGTTGACCAGAAAGGCCTCGGCCACCCACCAGCAGCCGATGAAGAAGTAGGCGAACCCCGCCAGCCAGCCGACCCAGAAACCGCCCTTGACCGTGCGCGATCGCTCGGCCAGCAGCATCAGCAGCGGATAGCCCAGCAGGCCCGGCAGAATCCCGAACGGGGGATGGGCCAAGGCCGCGCCGGCGCCGGCCAGCAGGGCCAGAGCGATCCTGCTCCAGCGGTTCGTCAGCACGCCCCCCCAAAGGGCCGACACACGCTGGTTCATGCAGTCGCCTCATGTTCGGCTTGATAGGGGTCGGCGACGCCGAGCGCGGCAAGAATCTCGCGCTCCTCGGCCTCCATCTCCTCGGCCTCGGCCTCGGCCTCGTGGTCGCGGCCCAGCAGGTGCAGCACCCCGTGGACGACCAGATGGCTCAGATGGTCGGACAGGCTCTTGCCCTGGGTCTCAGCCTCGGCGGCGCAATAGGCGTAGCCCAGCACCACGTCGCCCAGATGCGGAAAGGCGCTTTCGGCCGCGGGGAAGGACAGGACGTTGGTCGGCCGGTCCCTGTCGCGGAAGCGGGCGTTCAGGTCCTGCACCCCAGCGTCATCGGTCAGCAACACGACCAGGTCGCCCTCCACCGCGCCCAGCGCCGCCGCCGCCGCGCGCATCACGGTAGCCTCAGCGTCAGGCAGGGCGGCGGTCCAGGCCGCGTCCTCGACTTCGATCTCGATCATCAGTCTTCGTCCTCGAGGTCGGGCAGCGGACGGTTCCGCGCCGCATCGGCGTCATAAGCGCGCACGATGCGCTCGACCATGGCGTGGCGCACCACGTCCTCGGCCTTGAAGGCCTGAACCCCGACCCCCTTCACGTCCTGCAGGATGCGCAGGGCGTGGCGCAGGCCGGAGTCGCGCGGGTTCAACAGGTCGATCTGCGACGGGTCGCCCGTCACCACCATGCGCGCGCCCTCGCCCAGACGGGTCAGCACCATCTTCATCTGCAGCCGTGAGGTGTTCTGCGCCTCGTCGACGATGATGAAGGCGTGGCTGAGCGTGCGCCCGCGCATGAAGGCGATGGGGGCGGCTTCGATCTCGCCCTTCTCGCGGCGGCGGCGCACGTCCTCGACGCCGAGAATGTCATTCAGCGACTCCCAGATCGGGGCCAGATAGGGATCGACCTTCTCGTTCAGGTCGCCCGGCAGGAAGCCCAGCTTCTCCCCCGCCTCGACCGCCGGGCGGGTGATGACCAGCCGGTCCACCTGTCCGCGCCGCAGCAGGGAGGCGCCATAGGCCGCCGCCAGGAAGGTCTTGCCCGTGCCCGCCGGACCGACGCCGAAGGTCAGTTCGCACCGGCTGAGCAGGTCCAGATACTGGGCCTGGGCCGCCGTCTTGGGCGCGATGGCGCCGCGTCGACCGACGGGCAGGGCGACGGCGTCCGGCACGACCCGGCCGTGATCCGGTCGCGGCTGCGACACGGCGGCCCCGAGGGCCATCCGCACGTCGGCCTCGGTGATCTCGGCGCCCGCATCAGCCCGCTTGGCCAGGGTCTCGACGACGCGCTTGGCCTGGGCCCGGTCCCGCGCCGAGCCGTTGATCGACACCCCGCCGCCCGGCGCCTCGACCAGCACCTTGAAGGCGTCCTCGATCAGGGCGACGTGGCGGCTGTTGGGACCGATCACGGCCCGCAAGGCCTGATCGCTCAGGGACAGGAATTCGGACTCTCGCGCCATCAAGGCTCCATCTTTGTTGCTCTAGCGCCCCGCTCGCGGAGCAAGGCTGCTTGAGAGCGTTTTAGGATCCCTAGCGCCTCGCTCGCGGAGCGAGGCTGCTTGAGGGAGCATTCTCTTGCGTCCCTAACGCCTCGTCCAGCGGGACGAGGCTGCTTGAGGGACAGGTTACGCCGTCTCGCATGGAAGGCGAGGCGCTATATGGGGTCTCAATCGGCCAGGCGCCCGTTCAGGCTGTTCTGGGCGCCGCTGAGGATCTCGACCGGAACGATCTGGCCCAGCAAATGATCCGCCCCCTCGACGTGGACGGCCTGCAGATAGGGCGACCGGCCGATGGCCTGACCGGCGTAGCGCCCCTTCTTCTCGAACAGGACGTTCAGGGTCTTGCCCGCCTGGGCGGCGTTGAAGGCGGTCTGCTGTTCGAACAAAAGCGCCTGAAGCCGCTGCAGCCGCTCCAGCCCGACCTTCTCCTCGATCTGGCCCGGCATGGCAGCGGCCGGCGTGCCGGGACGCGGCGAATAGACGAAGCTGAAGGCGCCCGCATAGGTCACTTGCCGCACCAGATCGAGGGTGTCCTCGAAGTCGCGATCCGTCTCGCCGGGGAAGCCGACGATGAAGTCCCCGGCGATGGCCATGTCCGGCCGCGCCTCGCGGATGCGGGCGATCAGGTCGATGTATTTCTGGCGGCCATGCTTGCGGTTCATCAGCCGCAATACCCGGTCCGACCCGGCCTGCACCGGCAGGTGCAGATAGGGCATCAGGGCGTCCAGATCGGCGTGAGCCTGGATCAGGTCGTCGCTCATGTCGTTGGCGTGGCTGGTCGTGTAGCGGATGCGGTCCAGACCGGGGATCTCGGCCAGGGCGTAGGCCAGACGGGCCAGGGTGAAGGGCTTTCCGTCCGGTCCCTCGCCGTCATAGGCGTTGACGTTCTGCCCCAGCAAAGTGACCTCGCGCACGCCCCGGTCGGCCAGGGCGCGGGCCTCGGCCAGCACCGCCGCCACGGGCCGCGACCATTCGGCGCCGCGCGTATAGGGAACGACGCAGAAGGTGCAGAACTTGTCGCAGCCCTCCTGCACCGTCAGGAAGGCGGTCGGGCCGTCGCCGCCGCGCGTCCTGATCATCTCCGGCGTCAGGGCGTCGAACTTCTCATGCGGAGCGAAGTCGGCGCCGATGCGCTCGCCGCGCGCCCGCGCCGTGCGGGTCAGCAGCTCCGGCAGCTGGTGGTAGGCCTGGGGCCCGACCACCAGGTCGACCGCCGGCTGGCGCTTCATGATCTCCTCGCCCTCGGCCTGGGCGACGCAGCCGGCCACCGCGATGGTCATGCCGCCGTCGCCGCGCGCCAGCTTGCGCTCGCGCATCTGCTTCAGCTTGCCCAGTTCGGAATAGACCTTCTCGGCGGCCCGTTCGCGGATGTGGCAGGTGTTCAGAATGACGAAGTCGGCGCCCTCGGGCGCGTCGGTCGGCGCATAGCCCAGCGGGCGCAGGACGTCGGCCATGCGCTCGCTGTCATAGACGTTCATCTGACAGCCGTAGGTCTTGATGAACAGGCGTTTGGGCGCGGCCGCCTGGGCCTCGCCATCCGCCTTTTCCAGGGGCTTTTCGAGCGTGTCGGTCATGCCCGGCTTATGATCGCCCAAACCGGCGACGGCAAGGCGAGCCAGACGCCGCGAACAGCCTCAGCTGTCGGCCGCTTCCGGTTCGACCCGCGCGGCGTGGCGCTTGTAGATCAGGCCTTCGCGTTCGATCGGCTCGGCGCCGGGAATGGCGTGGCCGTAGAGCTCCAGCTTGTGGCCGACCAGTTCGAAGCCCAGACGCTTGGCGATCTCGGTCTTCAGGCGCTCGATCTCGGCGTCGAAGAACTCGATGACCTCGCCGGTCTTGGTGTCGATCAGGTGGTCATGGTGATCGTCGCCGGCCTCTTCATAGCGGCTGCGGCCGTCGCCGAAGTCGTGCTTCTCGACGACGCCCGCCTCTTCGAACAGGCGCACGGTGCGATAGACGGTGGCGATCGAGATGTGCGGGTCGATGGCCGAGGCGCGGCGATAAAGCTCCTCGACGTCAGGGTGATCCTCGGCCTGCGACAGGACGCGGGCGATCACGCGCCGCTGCTCGGTCATACGCATGCCGCGGTCGGCGCAGAGTTTTTCGATCCGTTCCATGGGCCGGAAGATAGGCTGAGCCGTCGCCTTATGGAAGCTTTCGAGAAAAGTTCAGCGCCAGCACCAGGGCGTCCTCGCGGCTTCCGTCCGCACGCGCATAATATCCGCGCCGACGCCCAGCCTCATTGAAACCGGCGCGGGCGTAGAGGGCTCGGGCGGCGATATTGCCCTCGGCTACTTCGAGGAACATGCGCTCGGCCCCCAGCGCCGCCGCGCGGACCACGGCGGCCTCGACCAGGCGTCGGCCCAGGCCGCCGCGTCGGGCGGACGGCCGCACGGCCAGGGTCAGGATCTCGGCCTCGTCGGCGACGACGCGGATCAGGATGAAGCCGTCATCTTCCGCCACCGCAAAGACGCCGGGCGAGGCCAACAGGGCCGACAGGGAAGCCGCGTCCCACGGCGCGTCGAAGGCCTCGGCGTGGATCGCGGCGAGCGTATCAGTCACGATGTCGCAGGCGGGCGCGGCTGCCCCGGCAGACGGCTGGGCGGGACAGCGTCGGGCGCCCGCAAATAGAGGGGCTGGGGCGGGTGCGCCGCCGGATCGACCACGGCGGTCATATAGGCCAGGGCCTCGGGCGAGGGGGCGGGCAGGCGGGCGAGGATGGCCGCGCCCAGACGTTCAGGGAAGGCTTCGGCCAGGACCGGACCGCCCGAGCCGACCAGGATGGGCGGCGCCCCGGCGGCGGCGTGGAAGATGCGATCCGCCGCCGTCTCCAGCGACAGAGCCTCAGGTCCGCCCAGCGGACGGCCGTCGCGGAACAGGCGCACATAGACCTGGCCCCGGCGGGCGTCGATGACGGCGGCGACCAGGCCCGCGGGCTTGATTGAAACCGCCAGGCCGTCCAGCGTCGACAGGCCAAGCACCGGCCGGTCCAGCGCCGCGCCCAGGCCCTGGGCGAAGGCCAGGCCGACCCGCAGGCCGGTGAAGGAGCCCGGCCCGACGGTGACGCCGATCCGGTCCAGCGCCTCGAAGCCGCCTCCGGCTTCCTTGGCCGCATCGGCCACGGCGTCGCGGACCATGCCGGCCAGCCGCTCCTGATGGCCCTTGGCCATCAGTTCGGAACGCACGCCCAGCAGACGCCCGTCCTCGACCACGCAGGCCGTACAGGCGCCCAGCGCCGTATCCACGATCAGAACTCTCATCGCGGCCTTCCTATCGCCGCCGTCAGGCCGAGGCCAGCGCCGCGACCACGCGCGTCACCGCCCGGCGCAGCGTCGGGTCGCTGATGCGGGGAAAGGCCTCGGCCAGCAACCGCCCATCCGACGTCGCGGTCAGGGCCGACAGGCCCGCGACCGGATCGGCCGCCTCGGCCCGCGCGGGAAAGAAGTCGGCCACCGAACAGCCCAAAGCCGTCGCCACCTGATGCAGGCGCGAAGCCGAGACGCGGTTGGCGCCCTTTTCGTACTTCTGCACCTGCTGGAAGCTGACGCCCAGCTCCGCCGCCAGGGCCGTCTGCGACAGGCCCAGGGCGGAACGGCGGGCCGCCATCCTCAGGCCCACGGCGGCGTCGATGTCCTGAGTGCGGCGAGGCATGGGCGGCGTCTCCCTGACAATGGCGACGCCAAGGTTTCACATGGAACAATGAAACACAACTGTTTCGTTTCATCAGTCATCCAGTCGGGCGACCACCGCCGCGACGGACCGGGCGCTGGACCGGGGTATCCGCTCGATCGTCAGCAGGGCGCCGGCGCCGCGCACCACCAGCTCCGCCTCGTCCGACCGCACATAGAGACGCGCGCGCAGGCTTCCGTCGTCCATCTCGATGACGCAGCCCTGATCGCGGCGCGGCCAGCGGCCCGGGACATATTCCAGCACCGTCCCGGCCGCCGCCCAGGGCGCCAGGTCGTCGGTCGACAGCTGCAGCCGCCGCCGCTCGCCGACAGGCGCAGCTTCAAAAACGCGGCCGCGCGCCTCAACCCCGCCAGCGGGCGGTTTCGGAGATGAAACAGGGACGGGGGCGGCGCCGACCAGAAGCGCGAGATCCTCGGGCGTGGCGTCCAGGGCGGCGGTCAGACGGCGCTGCACGTCGGGCCGGAACAGGCCGGGCCGCTTGCCGGCCTCATACAGACCCCAGCCCTGGCTGGTCATGCCGATCCTCTGACCGGCCTCGGCCTGGCTCAGGCCGCGTTCGCGGCGCAGGGCGGACAGGGCTTCGCCGAGGGCGCGCCCCTCGGCTCCGGCGTCATCATCGGATGTGAAACGGGCCATGCGGCGATCATGCCCCACGGCCCGTTCGGACGAT
>NZ_DASWXW010000143.1:0-14128 GCF_036405315.1 Brevundimonas sp.
TCGACCCGAAAAAGAACCGCGCGCGGGAAGGATTTTCATGGATCGCATCGTCGTCGCCGACGACCACCCTCTGTTTCGGGCGGCGTTGAGATCGGCCGTCGAAAAGGCCGCGCCCGGCGCCGTGATTGCGGAATGCGCCAGTCTGGCCGAGGTTCAGGCGGCGCTGGCTGACGGGGCGACCGACCTGCTGCTGCTGGACCTCAAGCTGTCCGACAGCGAGGGCATGACGGGCCTCAGCCGCATCCGCGCCGACCACCCTGCCGTGCCCGTCGCCGTGGTCTCGGCCAGCGAGGAGCCGCCGACCGTGCGCCGCGCCCTGGCCCTCGGCGCCGCCGGCTTCATCCCGAAATCCGCCGCCCTGCCGGTCATGGTCGAAGCCATCACCGCCATCCTGTCCGGCGACAGCTGGTCTCCCGACGTGGGCGAGGCCGGCGCCGAGGAAGGCGATCTGGAAGCCCGCATCGCCAGCCTGACGCCCTCGCAACTGCGCATCCTCGAAGGCCTCAAGGCCGGGCGCCTGAACAAGCAGATCGCCTTCGACCTCGGCGTCACCGAGGCCACCATCAAGGCCCACCTGACCAGCGTCTTCCGCAAGCTGGGCGTCCACAACCGCACCCAGGCGGTGATCCTGGCCCAGTCGATCGACCTGTAAAGCGCCGCGCCTCTCCCTCCCCTTCATGGGGAGGGAGAATTTCAGTCTAGCGCGACAGGAACGCCTTCAGGGCCGCCGGCTTGACCGGCTTGGGCAGCAGGGTCGCGCCCGCCGCCGTGGCTGTCTCCTTCAGCCCCTCGCGGGTGTCGGCGGTCACAAGCCCGATGCGGCGCACGCCGCGTGCGCGCAGGGCGTCGACCACGCTCAGCCCGTCAGCGCCGTCGCCCAGATGCAGGTCGACCAGGGCCGCGTCGAACGGCCCCTCGGCCGCCACGCCCTCGGCCACCGACCGCGCGGTCGTGGTCTGCGCGCCCCAGCGGCTCAGCAGGGCCGTCAGGGCGTCGAGGATGGCCGGCTCGTTGTCCACGCACAGCACCCGCAGCCCCGCCAGCGGCAGACGGGCGTCGCCCTCGGCCGGAACAGGGGGCGCGACTTGGGCGGCGGCGCGCGGCGCGCTGACGCGGAAGGTGGTCCCGCGCCCGACGCGCGAGGCCATCGACAGCGGGTGGTTCAACAGGTCCGACAGTTTCTGCACGATGGCCAGACCCAGACCGGCGCCCGGCTCGTCCACCGGCGCGCCGGGCAGGCGCACGAATTCGCCGAAGACGCTTTCACGATCCGCGTCGGGGATGCCGCGCCCGGTGTCGCAGACCAGCATCCGCACCGTCGCGCCGTCGCGCCGCGCTCCGACCAGGACCCGGCCCCGGTCGGTGTAGCGGATGGCGTTGGCGACCAGGTTCTGCAGCATGGAGCGCAACAGGTCGTGGTCCGAGGCGACCCACAGGCCGGACGGCGCCACCGTCAGCCGCAGGCCCTTGGCCCGGGCCATGGGCGCGAACTCGCGGCGCAGCTCGGCGAAAAGGGCGTCCAGCGACAGGGGGGCGACCGCAGGCTGAACCCCGCCCGCCTCCAGCTTGGACAGGTTCAGCAGGGCCGTCAGCAGGCGGTGGGCGCTGTCGATGGAACGGTCGGCGTTGGTCGCCAGTCCGCGCGCGGCGGACCCTGGCGCCAAGGCCTGTTCCTCTTTCAGCGCGGCGATGAACAGGCGCGCGGCGTGCAGGGGCTGGAGCAGGTCGTGGCTGGCGGCGGCGAGGAAGCGGGTCTTCGACGCCGTGGCGTCTTCGGCCAGACGCCGGGCTTCTTCGAGCCGTTCGGTGCGGTCGGCGACGCGGGCCTCCAGCCGCTCGTTGGCCTCTTCCAGATCACGGGCGGCGCGGCGCAGGGCGGTGATGTCGGTATAGCTGGTGGCGTAGCCGCCGCCGGGGATGGGGGCGCCGGAGGAGCGAAGAATTCTGCCGTCGGGCTGCTCGCGCTCGTGGTCATGCGGGATGCGGCGCGACAGGGCCTCCAGCCGCCGTTCGATCCAGGCCTCGATGTCGCCGGGGTCGGTCTCGCCGCGCTCGGCGTTCAGGCGATAGACGGCGGCGATGGGCAGGCCGACGTGGATGAAGCCGGACGGCAGGTCGAACATCTCGACATAGCGCCGGTTCCAGGCGGTCAGGCGCAGGTCCTCGTCCACCACGCTGACGCCTTGGTCGATGTTGTCCAGCGTGGTCTGCAGCAGGTCGCGGTTGAACTGGACCGCCTGCGAGGCCTCGTCGAGCATCCGCACCACGTCCTCGGGGGCCCGGCCCCCGGCGGCCAGGGCGGCGGCGATGACGCGGCGGGCCGAGGCGGCGCCGACCGCGCCCGCCAGCATTCGTTCGGCGGCGCGGGCCAGCCCGGCGTCGGCGGGGTCGGCGTCACGCAGCTTGATCTCGGTTTCGCGCGCCCAGGCGGCGAAGGCGCGTTCGGCCCGCTCGTCGCCGATGAAGCGGGCGACCAGAGCCTTGAGGTCGCCGACCGAGGCCCCGGCCGAGCCGCCGCGCCCCTCCATCCAGTCCGGCCCCAGACGGTCGACGAAGGCGCGGGCCTGGACCTGATCAATCAGGCGCGGACGGCTCAGCTTCGACACGGCGATGAAGACGCCGAGGTTCAGCGTCAGGCTGAGGAAGACCCCTGCCGCGAACGGGTCCGCCAGCCCCAGCATGGCGGGGATGTTCAGGCCGAAACCGGGCGCCAGTTGCGGCGCAGCCAGCATGACCAGCCAGACCGTCATCCCGACCGCCAACCCCGCCAGGGCGCCGCGCGAACGCCCGCCGCGCCACAGCACGGCCCCGAACAGGGCCGGGGCCAGCTGGGCCAGGGCGGCGAAGGACACCAGCCCCATGGCCGCCAGTCCGCTGGACTGGTCCATGGCCTGATAATAGACCCAGGCCATCAGCAGCAGGGCCACGATGGCCAGGCGGCGGATGTTCAGGATGGCCCGCGCCATGTCGCCCGCGCGCTCGCCGCGACGGCGCCGCTCGGCGGCCAGCAGCGGCAAGACCAGATTGTTGGACACCATGGCCGACAGGGCCACGGCCTCGACGATGACCATGGCCGTCGCCGCCGAGAAGCCGCCGACGAAGACGATGGCCGTCAGGGCCGACTGGCCGCCGTTCAGCGGCAGGGCCAGCACCAGCAGGTCGGGATTGACGTGGGGCGCGAACAGGCCGCCCGCCGCCACCAGAGGCAGGACCGCCAGACTGGTGAGCAGCAGATAGACGGGGAAGATCCAGCGCGCGCGGCGCACCTGGGCCGGATCACCGCCCTCGACGAAGGCGACGTGGAACTGACGCGGCAGGCAGAAGATGGCGAGCGTGGCCACCAGGACGATGGCCCAGAAGCGCCCGTCCAGATCAGGCCAGCGCGCCAGATCGCCGAGGCTGGCCTTCACGTCGGCCGAGGCCGGGGCGTGACGCAGCAGCACCAGGGCGAAGATCGCCACGGCCAGCAGGGCCGCCAGCTTGACGATGGACTCGATGCCGATGGCCTGGATCAGGCCGCGGTTGTGCTCGGTCAGGTCGGGACGCCGGGCCCCGAACAGGATGGCGAACCCGGCCAGAACTCCCGCCATGACCAGGACCGTCAGGCTCTCGGACCCGGCCACGGGCGTGCCCGCCGTCAGCATCTCGCCCGCCATCGACAGGGATTTCAGCTGCAGGGCGATGTAGGGCAGGGAGCCCAGGATGGCGACCGCCGCCACCGCCGCGCCGAGCGCCGGGCTCTTGCCGTAGCGCGAGGAGATGAAGTCGGCCATCGAGCCGACGTTCTCGCGCCGGGCCGCCGCCGCGATCCGTTTCCACAGCGGGAACAGCACCGTCACCCCGAGCGCCGGGCCGATGTAGATGGGCAGGTATTCCCAGGCCGACCGCGCCGCCGTCCCCACGGCCCCGTAATAGGTCCAGGAGGTGCAGTAGATGGCCAGCGATAGGGCGTAGAGCGACGGCCCCAGCGCCCCGCCGCGCGTCTTGATCGACGGGCGCTCGTACCACCAGGCGACCGCGAACAGGGTCGCCATATAGGCGGCCACGAGGGCCAGGGTCGCGAGGCTGAACATGACCGGCATCTGGGACGGAGCGGGGCTGTGGGACAAGAAGGAAATGACGCGGCGTCTCACCTGCGTCATCCCGGAAGCGGCGCAGCCGCTATCCGGGACCGCAAGAAACCTTGTCGACGGCGTTCTGGCCGGGATGAGGGCGAATGAAAATGGGGCGGCCCGGTCGAAACCGGACCGCCCCCCTGAACTGGCCTACTATGCCTTACGCGTTCAGATCGACGTCCTTGCCTTCTTTGACCAGCAAGAAACCCAGTACGACGGTCGCCAGCGCCACCACGATCGGATACCACAGGCCGTAGTAGATATTGCCGGTGGCGGCGACCATGGCGAATGCCGTGGTCGGCAGGAAGCCGCCGAACCAGCCGTTGCCGATGTGATAGGGCAGGGACATCGAGGTGTAGCGGATCTTGGTCGGGAACATCTCGACCAGGGCCGCCGCGATCGGCCCGTAGACCATGGTCACGTAGAAGCCGAGGATGAAGAGGATCCCCACCACCAGCGGCTTGTTGACCAGGGCGCTGTCGGCCTTGGCGGGATAGCCGGCGGTGGTCAGGGCCTCGCCCAGACCCGCTTCCCAGGTCTTCTTCTGCGCCGCGAAGTCAGCGGTGGTCATGGCGTCGCCGCGGAAGCTGGGGATCACCGCCTGATCGCCGATGCGGACCTCGGCCACGGTCCCGGCGGGCGCCGCGACATTGGTGTAGGTCACGCCGGCCTTGGCCAGATAGGACTTGGCCACGTCGCAGGAGTGGTTGAACACCGTCTTGCCCACGGGGTCGAACTGCAGGTGGCAGTCCGCCGGGTCGGCGTAGACCGTGACCGGCGCCGAGGCCGCCGCCGCCGCCAGGCGCGGGTTGGCCGCTTCGGTCAGGGCGTTGAACAGCGGGAAGTAGGTGGCGGCGGCCAGCAGGCAGCCGGCCAGGATGATCGGCTTGCGGCCCACCTTGTCCGACAGCCAGCCCCAGAAGATGAAGAAGGGCGAGGCCAGCAGCAGGGCGACAGCCAGCATGACGTAGACCAGCGAGGCCTCGACCCGCAGCACCCGCTCCAGGAAGAAGAGGGCGTAGAACTGGCCCGTGTACCAGATGACGGCCTGGCCGGCGGTCAGACCGACGAGGGCGATCAGCACCAGCTTCAGGTTGGGCCACTTCATGAAGCTGTCCTTCAGGGGCGTGGTCGAGCCCTTGCCTTCGGCCTTCATGCGCTTGAACGAGGGGCTCTCGGCCAGCTTCAGGCGGATCCACAGGGAGACGCCGAGCAGCAGGATCGAGACCAGGAAGGGAATGCGCCAGCCCCAGTCGAGGAAGGCTTCCTCGCCCACGGCGTAACGGACCCCCAGGATGACGGCCAGGCTGAGCACCAGACCGGCGGTGGCCGTGATCTGGATGAAGGAGGTGTAGAAGCCGCGCTTGCCGTGCGGGGCGTGCTCGGCGACGTAGGTGGCGGCCCCGCCGTATTCACCGCCGAGCGCCAGACCCTGGATCAGTCGCATGAGGACGAGGATGATCGGGGCGGCGATGCCGATGGCGGCGTAGGGCGGCAGCAGGCCGACCACGAAGGTCGAAAGGCCCATCAGCAGCATGGTGACGAGGAAGGTGTTCTTGCGTCCCCACAGGTCGCCCAGCCGTCCGAAGACGATGGCGCCGAAGGGCCGCACCGCGAAACCGGCGGCGAAGGCCATCAGGGCGAAGATATAGCCGGTCGTCTCGTTCACGCCCGAGAAGAACTGGGTGGTGATGATCGCGGCCAGCGAGCCGTAGAGATAGAAGTCGTACCATTCGATGACGGTGCCGACGGACGACGCAAGGATCACGAGCCGGTCGTTCTTGTCGACCGTGTGCTCCGCGCCCTCCGCCGCATCCATGGTGCGGTCGGTCATGGGCAGTCCCTTCCTTTAGAGCCGCGTGGCGCGGCCGTTTCCTCGCGATCCTGTTGCCGGATCGTCGGAAGGGAGAGTGACAGCAGGTGGCGGACTTTGGAGAGAGCGACTTTGGTCGAACGCCGCAACGCCTAAGGTCGGGCGGCGAGGTCCGCCAGGATGGGGCAGTCAGGCCGCTCGTCGCCGGCGCAGCAGCGGGCCAGGTCGCGCAGGGTGTCGGCCATGGCCTGCATCTCGGCGATGCGGGCGTCCAGGGCGGCGACGTGGGCCTCGGCCATGGATTTGACCTCGCGGCTGGGGCGCTCGCCGTCGCGCCACAGGGACAGGAGGCGGGTGATCTCCTCGACCGAGAAGCCCAGCCCCCGCGCCCGGCGGATGAAGCGCAGGTCATTGACGTCGCGGTCCGAGAAGTCGCGGTAGTTGCTGTCGGTCCGGGCCGCCGGCCGGATCAGGCCGACGGACTCATAATAGCGGATCATCTTGGCCGAGACGCCGGTGGCGGCGGAGGCTTGACCGATGTTCATGACTTGGCTCCGGCGATCAGGGGCTTGAAGCTGCGCAGGCGCAAGGCGTTGGTCAGGACGCTGACGCTGGACAGGGCCATGGCCCCCGCCGCCAGCATGGGCGACAGCAGCAGGCCGAAGGCCGGGAACAGCACCCCCGCCGCCACCGGGATCAGCACGACATTGTAGCCGAAGGCCCAGATCAGGTTCTCGGTGATGTTGCGCATGGTCGCGCGCGACAGGCCGACGGCGTTGACCACGCCGCGCAGGTCGCCGCCGGTCAGCACCACGTCGGCGCTCTCGATGGCCACGTCGGCGCCGTGGCCGACGGCCAGACCCACGTCCGCCGCCGCCAGGGCCGGGGCGTCGGTGACCCCGTCGCCGACGAAGGCGACGCGGCGGCCGTCGGCGCGCAGGCTTTCGATCACCGCGACTTTCCCGTCGGGCAGGACCTCGGCGCGGACCTCGTCGATGCCCAGGCGGCGGGCGACCGCCTCGACGGTGCGGCGGTTGTCGCCGCTGATCATGGCCGTCTTCAGACCCAGGGCGTGCAGGGCCCGGATGGCGGCGGCGCTGGTCGGCTTGATCGGGTCGGCCACGGCGACGACCGCCGCCAGCCGCCCGTCGACGGCGGCGTAGAGCGGGGTCTTGCCCTCGTCGCCCAGCCGCGCGGCGGTCTCGGCGAACAGGGCCGGATCGAGGCCGAGGTCGCGCATGTAGCGGTCGGCCCCGACCTGGACCGTGCGGCCGCCGACCACGCCCTCGGCGCCCATGCCGGGGGCCGAGCCGAAGCGGTCGGGGGCGACGACGCCCAGGCCGCGCGCCTCGGCCGCCTTGATCAGGGCCTGGGCGATGGGGTGTTCCGACCGGGTCTCGACGGCGGCGACCAGGGCCAGGACCTCGGCCTCGTCAAAGCCCTCGGCGGTCTGCAGATCGGTCAGTTCGGGGCGGCCCAGGGTCAGGGTGCCGGTTTTGTCGAAGGCGATGACCTCGACCCCCTTCAGCGCCTGCAGGGCCTCGCCCTTGCGGAACAGGACGCCCAGTTCGGCGGCGCGTCCGGTCCCGACCATGATCGAGGTCGGCGTCGCCAGGCCCATGGCGCAGGGGCAGGCGATGATCAGCACGGCCACCGCATTGACCAGGGCCATGCCCAGGGCCGGCTGCGGCCCGAAGATCAGCCAGACCCCGAAGGTCAGGACGGCGGCGGCGATGACGGCGGGCACGAACCAGCCGGTGATCTGATCGACCCGCGCCTGGATGGGCAGCTTGGCGCCTTGCGCCGCCTCGACCATGCGCACGATCTGGGCCAGGACCGTGTCGGCCCCGACCTTTTCGGCGCGGAAGCGGAAGGCCCCGGTGGTGTTGATCGAGCCGCCGACCACCTCGGCGCCCACGGTCTTCTCGACCGGGATCGGCTCGCCGGTCAGCAGGGATTCGTCGATGAAGGAGGCGCCGTCGACCACCATGCCGTCGACCGGGACGCGCTCGCCCGGACGCACCGAGACGACGTCGCCGGGGCGGACCTCGGCGATGGGCAGTTCGACCTCGACGCCGTCGCGCTCGACGCGGGCGGTCTTGGCCTGCAGGGCCATCAGGCGGCGGATGGCCTGGCTGGTGCGGCCCTTGGCCTTGGCCTCGAACCAGCGGCCGATCAGGATCAGGGTGACGATCACCGCCGCCGCCTCGAAATAGACGTTGGCCGTCCCGGCGGGCAGGACGCCGGGCGCGAAGGTCGCCACGCTCGAGAAGGCCCAGGCCGCCGTGGCGCCCAGCACCACCAGGGAGTTCATGTCCGGGGTCAGCCGGATCAGATTGGGCACGCCGGCGCGGAAGAAGCGCAGACCCGGCCCGAACAGGACCAGGCCGGCCAGGACGAAGCTGATGATCCGCCACGGCGTCTGGCCGATCGTGCTGTTCAGCCAGTGGTGGGCTCCGGAGATGAAGTGCGAGGCCATCTCGATCAGGAACAGGGGCAAGGTGGCGACGGCGGCGACCGCGACGGCCCGGCCGAGGCCGCGCTGTTCGGCGTCGCGGGCGGCCTGCTCGCGGTCCTGGGCGTCGGCGTCGGGGGCGCCGACCGGCTCGGCGGCGTAGCCGGCGGTCTTGATCGCGGCGATCAGGGCGGCCTGATCGGTCGCGCCGTCGATGGCGCGGATCGCGGCCCGCTCGGTCGCCAGATTAACCGAGGCGTCCAGCACGCCGGGCGCGGCCTTCAAGGCGCGCTCGACCCGGCCGACGCAGCTGGCGCAGGTCATGCCCGTGATCTTCAGTTCGATGTCGTGCTGGCCGGGCGCATAGCCCGAGGCGCGGATGGCCTCGGCCGCGGCGGTCGCGGTTCCCTCGTCCGTCAGCGTCACCTGGGCGCGGCCCGAGGCCAGGTTGACCGAGGCGTCGGCGATCCCCGGCGCGGCTTTCAAGGCGCGTTCGACGCGGCCGACGCAGCTGGCGCAGGTCATGCCGCGCACGGGGATTTCAATGACGCGGGCAGGCGATATGGTCATGGCCGAAGCTCCTCAGCTCACCGTGTTCGCCATCCTCATGAAGGTTCCCATGATGGCAAGGTCAAGGGCCTGATTTTCGCGGGCGCGCCGTTTCGCTGTTGTCGCAACGGGCGACAGGGACCAAATGGAGACCTGACGTCGCCATCCGGCGGCCTGGCGCGAGAGGACATCAATGGCCCGTAAGCCCAACTACAGTTTCGAGCGGCAAGAGCGCGAACGCGCCGACGCCAAGAAGGCCGAAGCCAAGGCTGCGGCCAAGGCCGCCAAGAAGGCCGCCAAGGCCGCCGGTCTGACCGAGGACGACGCCGAGCCGGCCGAGGACTGACGGCTTTCGGGCCTTACAGGCCCATGCAGACGTATTTCCGTTCGAGGTAGCCCTCGATGCCGTGGCCTGAGCCTTCGCGACCCAGGCCGGATTGCTTGATCCCGCCGAAGGACGCGACCTCGGTGGAGATCAGGCCGGTGTTGACGCCGACCATGCCGGTCTCCATCGCCTCGGCCACGCGTCAGACCCGGCCCATGTCGCGCGCGCAGAAGTATCCGGCCAGACCAAACCCGATCGCATTGGCCTGCCTCAACGCCTCATCCTCCGTCGAAGCGGACGACGGGCGCGACGGGACCCGCCGTCTTCGCGGCCCAGGGCTTCATCGCGGCCTCGGCGGCGGCGGCGGCGACGGCGCGGCAGGCGCTCGCCGGTCGCCGGGTCCGTCACCTCGAAGGTCGCGCCGTCGTCGGCCCCGATCCGTTCAGGTCGCGGCGATAACGCCCCGAAGCGTCCGGCTGCAACCGTGAATGATCAGCCCAACGTCAGCCCGATGCGGACCAGGGCCGACAGGCTGTCGGCCTCCATCTTGGTCATGACCTTGGCGCGGAAGACCTCGACGGTGCGGGGGCTGATGTCCAGGGCCAGGGCGATTTCCTTGTTGGAGGCCCCCTGGATCAGGGCGTCGAACACCTGACGTTCGCGCGGGGTCAGGCGGGCCAGCCGCACCTGGATGGCGGCGCGGGCGCCCTGTGCCTGATTCAGATCGTTCAGCCGGGCCAGGCAGCCGCGCACCGTCTCGATCAGACGCGACGGGTCAAAGGGCTTTTCGATGAAGTCGACGATGCCGGCCTTCATCATCTGCACCACCATGGGCACGTCGGCGTGGCCGGTGATGACGATGACGGGCCAGGCGTTTCCGCGCAGTTCGCCCAGGCGGCGCACGACCTCGGCCCCGCCCATGTCAGGCATCCGCATGTCGGTGATGACGCAGGCCGTGGCGTCGTCGGGCATGGCGGCGAAGAAGTCGATCCCGCTGGCGAAGCCGCGCGCGCGAATGCCCTCGCTGCGCAGCAGCGTCAGCAAGGAATCGCGGACCGCCGCGTCGTCGTCGATGATGAATACGGAATGGAGGCTCATGTGTGCTCGCCGACCGCTTCGCGGATCAGGTTAAACGAGAAAGCGGCGCCCCCCAATGCGCTTCTTGCGACGACCAGCCGCCCCCCATGACTTTCGACGATGGTGCGGGTGACGGACAGGCCCAGCCCCATGCCGCCGGACTTGGTGGTGGTCATCGGCTGGAACATGCGCTCCACCTGATCGGCGGCGATGCCCGGGCCGTTGTCCTCGACGCTGATCGCATACTGGGTTTCAGACAGCGGGCGGCCGATGATGACGACGTCGGGTTCGGGTCGGTCGCCGACGGCCTCGACGGCGTTGCGGACCAGGTTGACGATCGCCTGCTGGAACTGGATCCGCTCGGCGCGGACGTGGTCGGCCTCGCCTTGCAGATTCATGCGGACCGTGACGCCCTTGGCGGCGCCGATCATGGTCAGGATCGGGCCGAGGTCCTCGATCATGGAGGAGGCGCGTTCCCGATCCAGGCTGCGGACCTCAAGCGACAGCAGTTCGCGCATCCGGCGGATGATCTTGCCGGCGCGCAGCAACTGGGCCTTGGCCAGCTCGGTGGTGCGTCGGGCGCTGTCGCCCAGCGGTCCGGCCCGTTCCATGTCCATCTGGCTGGCGTGCAGATAGGTGGCGGCGGCGCTGAGCGGCTGGTTCAGTTCGTGGGCCAGGGTGGCGGCCATTTCGCCCAGCGAGTTCAGCCGCCAGACCTTGTTCAGCTGCGTGTGCAGCTCGCGCGCCTGGGCGTCGGCGGCGTGCCAGCGGCTGAGGTCGGTCAGGCACAGGGCGATCAGGTCCTCGCCGTAAGGACCGGGCACGCGCCCGCACTGGATGTTCAGGGGGAAGGTGGCGCCGTCGACCCGCGTCCCGCTCCAGTGTCCGTCGGCCGATTCCAGCGCGCCGCAGGCCAGGCCGGGATGGTAGACGGCGGCGGTGTCGAAGGCGGGCACCAGGCTGTTGAAGGGGCGACCGCGCACGGTGGTCTCATCGACGCCGAACAGCTGGGCGGCGGCGGGATTCATGCGTCGGACGGCGCCGTCGATCTCCAGCGTCACGACGGGCACGGTGGTCAGGACGGTGCTCAGCAGGGCGTCCTGGGCGGCCAGCTTGTGGGTCAGCAGGTCGGTCCGATCCCGGAGCTTGCGCAGCCCCATGCACAGTTCGGCCACGCCCCAGGCCACCAGGGCGAACATGACGGCGTTCGTCGCGGCGTCCGTGGCGCTCTCGCGCGTCACCAGAACCAGGTTCAGGGCGATGGACAGGGCGATGGCCAGCGCCACCGCCGAACGCCGGGCCAGCAAGGCCGTGGCGATCACGGCCGGCAGCATCGGCAAGTAGTAGAAGCGGCCCAGGTCTTCGAGCAGGAACCGTGCAGCCAGGGCGACGCCCACCGCCACGATCGCCAGAATTGCTCCGCCCCAGCGCCCGCGTGAGGCTGTCGCGGCTGCCGCCAGCGTGTTTTTCATCACAGGATGAATGGGTCTTCCTCGCGGATTACTGGAACCTCTGACGCTGAAGACTGCGGAGCAGGGTTCTACAGAATCGAGCCACGGCGGGCCTTCTATACATTGGTCGAGGGTAATGCAATTCGTCCATTAACCTTGACGAGGCGCTGCTCAGACGCCGCGCGAACGGCGCCAGTAGCGGCAGAAAAATGGCGATTACTATGGTTTCCTGTATCTTAATTCTCAAGGTTGTTGTGAGGGGGCGGGCCGGGGATCAACGGATTCGAACCCGGCCGGCCCGGCCGGCGATCCTACGGACTATGCGGGTTTTTACGTAGGTTCCGATTTACAGAAATCTACGTTTGTTCGCCCCATGAAGGCCTCAGGATCACTGAGGTAAAAATGCTTTTCAAAATGAACGGCAATGGGCGCCAGAACGGCGCGCGTTTCATCCCCGCCATCGTCGGCCCCGTCGTCGCGGGCCTTTCCACTGTTCTGGCGGCCGGGGCCGTGCAGGCTCACGCCATCGACGCCCAGATCGGCGTCGCCAGCGAATATGTCGGCAAGGGCCTGGGCAAGAGCGCCGGCGACCCCAGCGTCAACGGCTCGATCGAGGTTTCGAGCGGCGACTTCTACGCCAACGTCTTCGCCTCCACCGCCAAGCTGTCGCAAGGCTCGGACGCCGAGATCGTCAGCGCCGTCGGCTGGCGGCCCAAGGCCGCCGGTTACAGCTTCGATTTCTCGGTGGTGAACCGCGACCTGCCGGGCACCCGCGCCGGCGTCGACGCCAACTACTGGGAATATCAGGCCGACGCCTCGCGCAAGATCGGCCCGGTGAACACCCGCCTGCGCGTCAACTATACGCCGGACGGCTTCGCCGCGACCAAGGAAGCCTGGTGGGTCGAGCTGCAGGGCACGGTTTCGGTCGGACCCAAGACCAAGGCCTCGGCCGCCATCGCCGACCGCACCGCCGACGGCGGCGCCGAATACGCCGCCTGGAACGTCGGCGTGAAGCACAAGCTGACCGACAAGCTGGCGCTGGACGTGCGCTGGTACGACACCGACAGCCACGCCCTGGGCGAGAACTATGACGGCCGCCTGGTGGGCGCCCTGACGTTCGCGCTCTGAGCCGGCCGCACAGAAACCTGGGGGGGAGAAGACAATGAACATGTTGAGCGATCTGAAGATCGAAAAGAAGTTGGTGGCGGCCTTCGCCGTCGTCATCGCCGCGATCGCCGTCATGGGCGTGACGGTGTTCATGCAGGTCAACGCGCTCGAGGGCGCGCGCATGGACCGCGTCCGCGCCTCGGCGACGCAGCGCGAGGCCGAGGCGGCGAAATTCTATCTGGCGCGTCAGGAAAGCAGCTATCGCGGCTTCCTGCTGTCGAAGGACGCCTATTATCTGGAGCGCCTGAGCGCTCACCGCGAGAATTTCGGCAAGAGCCTTGATCGGATCACTCAACTCGATCCCAACAGCGAAGATGAAGTCCGCGCCGCTCGCGCCGCCGCCGACGACTGGGCCAAGAACGTGGTCGAGGCCGGCCGCGTCCTGGCCGTCGATCCCGGCACCTACGCCCAGGCTGTGGCCATGGTCGGGCGCGAAGGCGTCGCGGACAAGTACATCAGCCCCGCCGAGGACGCGCTGGAGGCCCTGGTCGAGGAGAAGGCGCAGCAGAGCCGCGTCTTTGGCGAGATCCAGGACTCCGTCGCCAAGTCGGTGCGGATGGTGCTGATCGGCGGGGTCGTCCTGGCCCTGATCATCGCGGCGGGCATGGCCTTCCTGCTGACCAACCTGCTCGGCAAGCCCCTGCTGTCGATGACCTCGGCCATGCGCCGTCTGGCGGGCGGCGACACCTCGATCATCGTGCCGGCCATGGGCCGCAAGGACGAGGTCGGCCAGATGGCCTCCGCCGTCACCGCCTTCAAGGACGCCGCCATCGCCAACGCCCGTCTGGAAGCCGAGGCCGCCGCCCAGCGCCAGGCGGTCGAGGACGAGCGCGCCCGTGTCGAGGCCGAGCGGGCCAAGGACGCCGCGGAGGACCATGTCGCCATCAGCTCCCTGGCCAAGGGTCTGAACGCCATGGCGCAAGGCGATCTGACGCACCGGATCGACGTCGCCTTCGCGCCCAAGGCCCAGCAGCTCAAGACCGATTTCAACGCGGCCATCGCCCAGTTGGAGCAGGCCGTGGCCGTGGTCGTGACCAACGTCGCCGCCATCCGTTCGGGTTCGGGCGAGATCAGCCAGGCCTCGGACGACCTGTCGCGCCGCACCGAGCAGCAGGCCGCCAGCCTGGAGGAAACCGCCGCCGCCCTGGACGAGATCACCGCCACGGTGAACAAGAC
>NZ_DASWXW010000144.1:0-32950 GCF_036405315.1 Brevundimonas sp.
GAATCTCGGGCCGCATTAGCCTCAGCATAGCTGGCGAAAACGGAACGGGAACGCTATCTGATCCAACTCTTCACATGAACGGACCGGGCAAGGAACCGCGTGGCCGATATTGATGCACGTCCAGAGGACGCCCGGAAACAACGACTCGGCCGGATCGCCTATCGCGCCTGGCGGCGCGGCTTCCGCGAGGCCGACATGGTGCTGGGACCGTTTGTCGATCAAGTCGGCCCGTCGATGGACGACGCCGAGCTGGATCAGCTGGAGCACCTTCTGAACGAGGAAGATCAGTACCTCTACGCCTGGATCATCGAGAAGGAGCCGACCCCGCCCGAGTTCGACGGGCCGATGCTGGCGCGCATCCGGGCCTTCATGCGTGAACACGTCGCGGCGGAAGTGGCCAAGGGCATCGGTTGATGGGTGAGGCGATGGCGCGGCGTGACGTCGAACTGGGCGGGGCGCCCGAGGGTCTGGACGCGCTGGTCGTCGCCGAACGGCTGAAGGCCCAGGGCGGCGTCGGCCTGCTGGTCGCGCGGGATTATCAGCGTGCGGGCAATTTTACCCAGACGCTTGGCTTCTTCGCCAAGGGCGTTGAAGTTCTTGAATATCCCGCGTGGGATTGCCTGCCTTACGACCGGCTGAGCCCTACCGCCTCGGTCGCCGCCCAGCGCATGGCGACCCTGACCCGGCTGGCCCAGCGCGATCCGTCTGACGCCAGGCCGCTGCTGGTCGTCGCCACCGTCGCTGCCGCCACCCAGCGCACGCCGCCGCGTCAGGCCGTCACCGGGGCCGGGTTCGAGGCCCGCGTCGGCCGCGATCTGGATACGGCGGCGCTGGAACGCTACGTCTCGGCCAACGGCTATGTGCGCGCTTCGACTGTGTCCGAGCGCGGTGAGTACGCCATACGCGGCGGCGTCATCGACGTCTTCCCGCCCGGTTTCGACGAGCCGGTGCGTCTGGACCTGTTCGGCAGCGAACTGGAATCCATCCGCGCTTTCGATCCCGAGACCCAACGCTCGACCAAACAACTGAAGCAGGTCGCCCTGCTGCCGGTGTCGGAAGTCCTGCTGGACGCCGAGAGCATCTCGCGCTTCCGCAGTGGCTATCTGAACCTGTTCGGCGCGGCGGGTGACGAGCCCATGTACGCCGCCGTCAGCGAGGGCGCGCGGCGTCAGGGGCTGGAGCACTGGCTGCCGCTCTTCTACGATCGGCTCGACACCCTGTTTGACTTCCTGCCGGACAGCGCCCCGGTCTTCCTCGACAGCCAGGTCGAGCAGGCTCGCGCCGAGCGCTGGAGCCTGACGACAGACGCCTATGAGGCGCGCAAGGAAGCCGCCAAGGGCAAGGGCGGCGCGGCCTATCGCGCCCCGGCGCCGCAAAGCCTCTATCTGGACGAAGGCGACTGGAACAGCGCCCTGGCCGGGCGCGCCGTTCGCCGTCTGTCGCCGCTTTCGGGCGGATCGGGCGAGGATGCGGGCGGGCGTCTGGGACGCAGCTTCGCGGCTGAGCGTTCGCAAGACAGCGTCAACCTGTTCGCCGCCGTGGCGCAGCATGCGGAGGCTTTGAAGGGGCAGGGCAAGCGCGTCCTGTTCGCCTCCTGGTCCGAGGGCTCGGCCGAGCGTCTGGCGGCCATGCTGGGCGATCACGGCCTGACGCATGTCCTGCCCGTGCGCGACTGGGACGATGTTCTGGCGGCGCCCAAGGACATCTATCTGCGCGCCGTCCTGCCGGTCGAGCATGGCTTCGTCACCGACGAGGTCGCGGTCATTTCCGAGACCGACATCCTGGGCGACCGTCTGGCGCGGCCCAAGCGCAAGCGTCGGGCCTCCAACTTCCTGGCCGAGGCCTCGGCCCTGACGGCTGGCGACCTCGTCGTTCACCTGGATCACGGCATCGGGCGCTATGAGGGCCTGAAGACGCTGGAGATTCAGGAGGCGCCGCACGACTGCCTGGAACTGCTCTACGCCGGCGACAGCAAACTCTATTTGCCGGTTGAAAATATTGATCTTCTGACCCGTTACGGCACCGACGCCGACGGGGTGCAGTTGGACCGTCTGGGCGGCGCGGGCTGGCAGGCCCGCAAGGCCAAGGCCAAGGAGCGTCTGCGCGCCATGGCGGAGGGCTTGATCGCTCTGGCCGCCAAGCGCGCCATGCGCGTGTCCGACCCCATCACGCCGCCGTCCGGTCTGTTCGACGAGTTCTGCGCCCGCTTCCCCTATGAGGAGACGGACGACCAGCTGAACGCCATCGGCGACGTGCTGGAAGACCTGGGCAAGGGCACGCCCATGGACCGCCTGATTTGCGGCGACGTTGGCTTCGGCAAGACCGAGGTCGCCCTGCGCGCCGCCTTCGTCGTGGCCATGAGCGGTCAGCAGGTGGCCATCGTCTGCCCGACGACCCTGCTGGCGCGCCAGCACTTCAAGACCTTCAGCGAACGCTTCGCCGGCTGGCCGATCACAGTGCGGCATCTGTCGCGCATGGTCACGGCCAAGGACGCCAACGAAACGCGCGCCGGCCTGAAGGACGGAACCTTCGAGATCGTCGTCGGCACCCATGCAGTGCTGGCCGAAAAGGTCGGGTTCAAGGACCTGGGCCTGGTGATTGTTGACGAGGAGCAGCACTTCGGCGTCAAGCACAAGGAGAAGCTTAAGTCCCTGCGGGCCGATGTTCACCTGCTGACCCTGACCGCCACGCCCATTCCGCGCACCCTGCAGATGGCGCTGTCGGGCATCCGCGAGATGTCGATCATCGCCACGCCGCCGGTCGATCGTCTGGCGGTGCGGACCTATGTCACGCCGTGGGACCCGGTGCTGGTGCGCGAGGCCCTGCTGCGCGAGAAGTATCGCGGCGGTCAGGCCTATTACGTCGCGCCGCGCCTGAAGGAACTGCCGGACATCGAGAAGTTCCTGCGCGAGCAGGTGCCCGAGGTGAAGTTCGTCGTCGGCCACGGCCAGATGAGCCCGACCCAACTGGAGGAGGTGATGAGCGCCTTCTACGACGGGCAGTATGACGTGCTGGTTTCGACCACTATCGTCGAGAGCGGCATCGACATTCCGACGGCCAACACCCTGATCGTGCACCGCGCCGACATGTTCGGCCTGGCGCAGTTGCACCAGATCCGGGGCCGCATCGGCCGATCCAAGGCGCGGGCCTTCGCCTATCTGACGACCGATCCCAAGCGGCCGTTGAGCCTCTCGGCCGAGCGCCGGCTTCAGGTGCTGCAGTCGCTGGACAACCTGGGCGCCGGCTTCCAACTGGCCAGCCACGACCTGGATCAGCGCGGCGGCGGCAACCTGCTGGGCGACGAGCAGTCGGGCCATATCCGCGAGGTCGGGGTCGAGCTGTATCAGCAGATGCTGGAAGACGCGGTCGCCGAGCTGCGCGAACAGGGCGAGGAAGTGGCTGATCGGGGCTGGTCGCCGTCCATCAACGTCGGCGCGGCCGTCCTGATTCCAGAAGCTTACGTGCCAGACTTGAATGTTCGCCTGAGCCTCTATCGTCGCCTGTCGGACGCCGAGAGGATGGAGGATCGCGAGGCCATGGCGGCCGAACTGATCGACCGCTTCGGCCCGCTGCCGGACGAGGCGCAGCAGCTTCTGCGGATCGTGGGCATCAAGGCGAACTGCCGCATGGCCTGCATCGAGAAGATCGACATCGGTCCGAAGGGCGCGGTGTTGACCCTGCGCAACAACAACTTCCCCAATCCCATGGGGCTGGTAGGCCTGATCCAGAAGAACCATGCGTTCTGGAAGATCCGGCCGGATCAGAAGATCGTGGTGAAGGGCGAATGGCCCACGCCCGACGACCGCCTGAAGGTCGCCGAGCGGATCACCGCCGATCTGGCGCGGGTGGCCGGGGCCGCTTAACCGCGGCCCTTCATCTGGCGGATCAGGGCGCCGAACAGATTGACGTAGTCGTCGGTCCAGGGGCGGACCTCGGTCGGCGCCAGCTTGCGCCAACGCCCGTCGCCCTTGAAGTCGGCCAGGCCCTCGACGGTCGGAGAAATGGCCAGTGCCTCGGTCGAGGCCTCGGCCATCTCGGGCGCGTTGGGCTGCTCGATATAGATCTGATGCAGGTCCGCCGCGCCCAACTGACGGGCGGCGGCGACCGCCGGCATGGTGATCTCGAGGTTGCGGTTGGACAGGTGAAGCACCACCACGCCATCGGGCTTCAGAAGCTTCAGATAGCCCTGGATCGCCTCGACGGTCAGCAGGTGGGTCGGCACGGCGTCCGACGAGAAGGCGTCGATGACCAGCAGGTCATAGGTGCCGGGCGCCTCCTTGGCCATGGTCAAGCGGGCGTCGCCCAGAACGGTGCGGATCGGACCGTCGGCGCAGTTCGAGATGTAGGTGAACCAGGACGGATCACGCGACACGCGGTCCACCATCGGGTCGATCTCGAAGAAGGTCATTTCGTCTTCGGCGCGCTTGTAGGCGGCCATGGCGCCTGAGCCTTGACCCACGATGCCGATCCTGGCCGCCGGGGTGCGTTGCTGGATACGCATGGCGGCCTGCCCCAGCGGAGTGGAGGGCGCGTAATACATGGTCGGACCACAGGCGAAGCCGGGGGCGCGCGCCTGGGCGCCGTGCAGGGTGGTGCCGTGCATCAGGACGTGAACGTCGCCGCCCATGGCGTCATCTCGCGTGACCGCCACCCGCATGACGCCGAAGAAGCTGCGTTCCGACAGGCTCCAGTCATAGCCCCGACCGACATGATGCGCCGACAGGGTGATGACGCCGACGATGATGGTGAAAAGCACCGCCCGGTCCCGCACCAGAAAGGCGCAGATGGCTGCGCCGCCCAGGATGAACTGTACGACCTGAAGTCGCGCCTGATCGCTGAGCAAGGCCCGGAATTCGGGATTATAGCGCATGAACTCCAGGATGATCGGCGGCGCGGCGGCGATGCCGACGCCGATCAGCAGGGTGAGGGGGTCCCGGCGAGACAGCGGCCCCTCGCCCCAGGGCCTGGCCAGACCGACCAGGACCATGACCAGGGGATACTCCCACACCACGTTGAAGATCGTCGGCGCGATCAGGGCGTTGAACGCGCCGCCGACCACGCCGCCCAGCGACAGCAGCAGGTAGAACTCGGTCAGGCGATCCGGCGCGGGGCGTCGCTCAGCTAGCCTTTGGTGGCACATCAAGGCGGTGATGAAGAAGGCGCCGAGGTGGGTCAGCAACAGGGCTAGCCAATGCCCTGTGCTCGTGCCGACCATGCTGACGACTATGACGCCGAGCGCGGCCTGCAGAACCAAGGTCGTGGACAGCCTGATCCACGGCTTGGCCTGGAAGGCGATGACGAAGGTCAGCAGGTAGAGAGCCAGGGGCGCGACCCACAGGAAGGGCGCGGAGGCCACGTCGGTGGACAGGTGGGCGGTGACGCCCAGCATGAGGCTGGAAGGGGCAGCGGCCAGCAGGACCAGGACGCCCTTCTCGCGCCAGGGGATCGGCGCGGTGGCGGCCAGGGGCGCGGGCTCGGGCGCGTCCTGAACCCGCCGACGCCAGACCACGGCGGCCAGAGCCACCACCAGCAGGACGAACAGGCCGTAACCACCGGTCCAGGTCGTCCTTTGCCCCGACAGAGACATGAGCGGCTCGATCACGGCGGGGTAGGCCAGAAGAGCCAGGAAGCTGCCGAGGTTGGAGGCGGCATAGAGGACGTAGGGGTTCTGGCCGTCAGCGTGATCGGCGCGCACCCGCGCGTACCAGGCTTGCAGTAGCGGCGCCGTGGCTGACAGAACCGCGAATGGCGCGCCGACCGACAAGGCCAGCGTCGCCAGCAGCCAGGCGGTGGGGGCGGCGGGGTTCGGCTCTCCAAGGACGCCGCTGATCTGCAGGGGCAGGAACAGGGCCGCCGACAGCAGCAGGATCAGATGTATCGCCGCCTGCCACTTCAACGAGCGGACCCGCTGCAACAGGTGAGCGTAGCCGTAGCCGACCAGCAGCGCCGTCTGGAAGAAGACCATCGAGGTGTTCCAGACCGAGGGCGATCCGCCCAGCATGGGCAGGACCAGCTTTGTCACCATGGGCTGAACGACAAAAACCAGCGAGGCCGACGTGAAGATGGCGACGGCGAACAGCGCGGGTGTTATCGCATCGGCCTTGCGGAAGGCCGTCGTCATGGTGGAATCGGTCATTCGCGATCCGCTGGCATCGGCATGGTCGTTTGACCCGCCCCCTGCCGACAGACTTAGACCGACTCGCAGACGGAGCGCATAGTCATGTTCCCCGAGGATATTCAGGTTACGGCCGATGCCGTGATCCGGGCGGCGATCAAGGCCGGCGTCATGGTCGCCACCGCGGAAAGCTGCACCGGGGGTCTGGTCTCGGGCGCGCTGACGGCGGTCGCCGGCTCGTCGGCTGTGCTGGATCGGGGCTTCGTCACCTACAGCAACGAGGCCAAGGCCGAGCTTCTGGGCGTGTCCGAGGGTTTACTGATGCAGTTCGGGGCCGTTTCAGAACCCGTGGCCCGGGCGATGGCGCTGGGGGCGGTCGATCATTCGCGGGCCTCCGCGTCGGTATCCATCACGGGGGTCGCGGGTCCGGGCGGCGGCTCGGCGGAAAAGCCGGTCGGACTGGTGCATTTCGCCGCCGTCGGTCCCAAGGGCGCGGTCGTGCACGTCGAGCGCCGGTTCGGTGATATCGGACGCGAGGCGGTGCGGCTGGAAAGCGTCCGTGTCGCTCTGGCCCTGCTGCTGGATGCGGTGACGGCGTGAGCGAGCCTGTCCTGGTCGATGCGCGCGGACATCGCTGTCCGGTCCCGAGTTTGCGGCTTCGCAAGGCGATGGAAGGGCTGGCGCCGGGCGCACGGCTGACCTTGCTGGCCACCGACCCGATGGCGCGGATCGACGTGCCCTACCTGATGGGCGATCTGGGCGGGACGATTTGCGGGATCGAGGAGCAGGGCGGCGTCCTGCGGATCACTGTCGAGACTGGCGTCGTTCCGACAGACTGACGACCGAGCCGCTGGTTTCGACTTCCGGTTCTTCCGGCTTCCAGGCGATTTCCAGTTCGGTGGCGAAGGCGCCGCCGTAGAAGATGGCGTTGACGTTCCAAGACAGCCAGATCAGCAGCACCACCACCGCGCCGACGGAGCCGTAGGTGGCGCCGAGTTGGGCGATCTGCTCGACATAGATGGCGCAAAGCCATGAGAAGAAGCTGGACATGATCGTGGCGATCAGTCCGCCCATGATCGCCGCCTTCCACGCCACGCGCGTCGCATGGGACATGGCGTAGCGGTAGAGCATGGCCAGGCCCAACCACAGACCCAGCGCCGGCCATAGGCCGTCCAACGGCAGGACCAGCAGCCCCACAGGGTCCTGTGCGTGAGCGTGCTCCATCAGTCGCGAGGTCACGACCGCGCCGGATACGATGGTGAACAGGACGAAGGCGGCCAGGGCGACCAGAAAGGCCAGCATGTTGAATTTGAAGAAGCCGTGCGGCTCGGTCTCATCATGGATCAGATTCAGTCCGGCCAGCAAGGCCTTGAATCCGCGATGGGCCGCATAGGCGCCGATGAACAAGGCCAGCGCGCTTTGGGCCGAAACGGTGCGGGCCGAAGCGTTCGCCAGGCGGTCGATCTCGTTCAGGAAGATGGATCGTGCGGCATGCGGCACGACATCGGCCAGGGCCGCGGCCTGCTCGCTGACCTGTCCGATGGACAGGACCACCTTGTAGAAGCCGATCAGGATGGCGATGGCGGGAAAGACGGCCAGCAGGGCGAAGAAGGACACGCCGCCCGTGTAGAGCATGACGTCGCGTCCCCAGCTACGGGTGAAGGCGCGGACCGCGAGCTTCCCCCAGAAAAGGGGCTGGGCCGTCAAACGGGGTTGCTGATTCAAGCCTGAGCCTCGGCAGTCGTCAAAGTGACCGATTAACCCCATTCGGCTTGTGGCGAAACCCTTGGCGAGGCCGTTGAATTTGTAACGCCCGAGAGCGCGCTTGCCATTGCTAGAGCGTGGGCATGGTCAGTATCATCCTTCGGCCTGAAGCACCGGCGTCGGGGGCGAGCCGTTCAGGCCATGGGAGAGAAGTTTGGATTCCGATCCTCGCGTACTGGTCGTCGCCGTTGATGACGCCCTGATCGGCCCCCTGTGCGAGGGGCTGGATCAACTGGGGTGGCCCACGATGACGGCGCGCACGGTGAATGCCGCCGACCTGGTGTTGCAGGATCTGTCGGTCGACGCTGCGATCGTGGCCGTGGAGGGGCTAGAGGGCCACGATGTCGTTGCTCGGCTGCGCGCTGCCGCCGCTCCGCGCTACTTGCCGATTCTTCTGATCGGCCAGGATGAGGCTGCGGGCGGGCCGATCGATCTGGCGATGTCGTCGCCCCCGCATCCGGCGCAGGCCGCCTTGCGGTTGGACCAACTGACGCGCGCGGGCATAGCGGAAGAAGAGTTCCGCTTGCGGCAGGCGACCTTCGCCGCCCACGGCGTGACCCTGCAGCCTGCGGATGCAGGCGAAACGCCGTTGCAGATCTTGACGGCGGGGGCGGCGGACCGTCGTTTTCTGGCCATGTCCAACGCCCTGTCGGCAGCAGGGGCCGAGGTCGTCGCCGCGCCGACGCCCTACACCGCCTTCGACTATCTGCATGAACGCGCCTTTGACGCCGCTGTCCTGTGGGGCGGTCAGGACCATGCGCCAGCCCTGTCGATCGCCTCTGGCATGAAGCGCAACACGCGCCTCTATCACATCCCTCTGATCCTCTACCTGCGCGGCGCGGCCGAGGTTGAACTGGCTGACCTGTTCCGCCGGGGATTCGCCGACGTGGCGGCGGCTGAGACGCCGGAAGACGAGACCGCCGAACGGGTGCTGGCGTTGGCGCGCAACCATCGTCGGCGTCAGGCCATCAGGCGCGCGCTTGATTCGGTTCGGGGTTCGGATCTGATGGACGCCGCGACCGGCCTGTTCACCCGCGATCTGTTCGCTTCGCATCTGGCGCGTGTCGCCGAAGGCGCCCGGTCGCGCAATCGCGCCTTGTCGGTCTGCGTGCTGCGCGTGGCGGAGCGTGACCCGGTCGCTCAGGCGCGGTCCGGCGGCTGGCTGGACCGCGCCATGCCTCAGATCGGCGCCATGGTGTCGCGACTGGTGCGGGTCGAGGACACGGCGGCCCGCCTGGGGTCGGAGTTGTTCGCTCTGGTCCTGCCCGCGACGGCCGAACGCGAGGCGCGGATGGCGGCCGAGCGGATCGCGGCGGTGATCGCCTGCACGGCGTTTGACGCCGGCCAGGACCGCTCGCCCTTCATCGTCGAGTTCGACGTCGGGGTCGCCGAAATGCGGGACGGCGAGGCGCCGGCCGCCGTTCTGGAGCGGGCGTCGGCCGACCTGGCGAACGCCTAGGGCAGTTCCACGGAAACGGCGGCCTGCGCCGCCAAGCCTTCACCGCGTCCGGTGAAGCCCAGGGCCTCGGTCGTCGTCGCCTTGACGCTGACCGCGTCCAGCGGAAGCTTCAGCAACTCGGCGAGACGTTCGCGCATGGCCTGACGATGCGGCTTCACCTTGGGCTGCTCGCAGATCAAGGTGACGTCGACATTGACGATCCGTCCGCCCCGCGCGGCCACCCGTTCGGCGGCGTAAACCAGAAAGCGGTCTGACGAAGCGCCCTTCCACTGTGGATCGCTGGGCGGGAAGTGGTCGCCGATGTCGCCGTCGGCGATGGCGCCGAGGATGGCGTCGGTCAAAGCGTGCAGACCTGCGTCTGCATCGGAATGACCGATCAGGGTCTGATCGTGGGGAATTTCGACGCCGCACAGCCAGACCGAGGTTCCCGGTCCCCAGCGATGCACGTCAAAGCCTTGGCCGATGCGGATGGTCTTGGGCAGCAGGGCCTCGGCCATGGCGAAATCCTCGGGATAGGTCAGCTTCATCAAACGGTCGTCGCCTTCAACCAGCCGCACGCGGCCGCCGGCCCGTTCGACCACAGCGGCCTCGTCCGTCGGTGCCTCCGCGTCGGTCCAGGCGGCGTAGGCGTCGCGGATCGTCTTCAAGCGGAAGGCTTGCGGCGTCTGGGCGCGCCACAGGCCGTCGCGCTCCACCCCGCCGACGACCAGCCCCTCCTCGCCGCGACGCAGGCTGTCGGCCACGGGCAGGGCGGGCAGAGCGCCGTCGGCGTCGTTCAGCGCCTGCCGCAGGCGCGCGATCACGGCTGAGCTCAGGAAAGGGCGGGCCGCATCGTGGATCAAAACCGGCGTGTCGTCAGCGCATTCCAATGCGGCAAGACCGGCGCGCACCGACTCGGCGCGCGTGGCGCCCCCCGTGACGGCCCGCCATCCCGCAAGGCCGGCCAAGGCGTCGTCCGCGCGCGAATGACCGTCGGGCGCGACCACGATCACGACCGGATCGGCGCCTGCCGTCAGCAGGCTTTCGACCGACCAGCGCACCATCGGCCGACCGCCGACGGCCCTCCACTGCTTGTCTCCGCCGGCCCGAGACCCTGAACCGGCGGCCACAACGATTGCTGCAAATCCCATGTCGGCCTTCTAAGCGCCCCAGTTCCGCTTGACGAGAGGCTCAACTGTCGGCGGTAAGGGCCATATGAGCGCAGGATTGCAAATCGGAGACGTGCGGATCGCCGGGCGGGTGCTGATGGCCCCGATGACCGGGATCACCGACCTGCCGTTCCGCGTGCTGGCCTCGAAACTGGGCGCAGCCTATGTGGCGACCGAAATGGTGGCCTCGGCCGAGTTGGCGCGCGGGCGGCCCGACGTGGTTCGCCGAGCCGCTGTGGGCCGGGGTCTGCCTCTGACCGTGATTCAACTGGTCGGCGGCGATCCCGAAACCATGGCCGAGGGCGCGCGTATGGCCGAGAAGGCGGGCGCCGACATCATCGACCTGAATTTCGGCTGCCCGGCCAAGGAAGTCACCGGCGCGGCTTGCGGTTCGGCCCTGATGCGCACGCCGGAACGCGCGGCGGCCATCATGGGGGCGGTCGTGGCGGCGGTCAGCCGTCCCGTCACCGTCAAGATGCGCCTGGGGTGGGATGAGAACAGTCACAATGCTGCTGATCTGGCGCGCAGGGCTGAGGAGCTCGGCGTCGCGGCGGTCACGGTCCACGGCCGCACCCGCAAGCAGTTCTATACCGGCGTCGCCGACTGGGCGGCGGTGGCCGAGGTCAAGCAGGCGGTGTCCATTCCGGTCATCGTCAACGGCGACATCATCACGGCGGAACAGGCGAGGGAGGCGCTGACCCTGTCCGGCGCCGACGGCCTGATGCTAGGTCGCGGCGTCTATGGCCGTCCGTGGCTGGCGGCGCATCTGGAGCGGGCGCTGGCGGACGGAACGCGGCTTCAGGAGCCGGACCGCGAGGAGCGATTGGCGATCGTCATCGAGCATCTACGCGGCTCGGTCGCCTTCTACGGCCTGCCGCTGGGGCTGAAGATGTTCCGCAAGCACCTCGGTTGGTACATCGAGCAGGCGCCCTGGCCGGAAGATCCGTTGGAGCGGCGCGCGGCGAAGGCGCGCCTGTGCCGCCTGGACGAGCCCCAGCAGGTCGAAGAGGCGCTTTCGGCGCTGTGGCGTCCATCGGTGACGCATTTGGGCAACTCTGTTGTTGAAAATCCGCCACAGCTGGTCGAAGCTGCGAGGTGATGACGGACTCCCCCGCCGCGCAGGTTGAAGGTCACGGCCCCGAGCGATCGCTCTGGGGGCGCCTTTCCGGCAGCCGCGTGCGGGCCTTGTTCGGCACGGCCTACGCCGTCGCCTTTCTGATCACGGCGGCGGCGATCTGGCTGGTGGCCATTGCGCCGGGCGCGATGGCGGGCGGCGACGCCCGGACCGCCGCCAGTCGGGCGGTCCTCTATATCCTTCTGGTGAACCTGATCCTGATCGGCGGCCTGGCGGCGGTGATCGGCGGACGGGTGCTGCGGCTGATGAGGAACCGCGACAACCCCGGCGCGCGGCTTCACCTGCGTTTCGTGACGCTGTTCTCGCTGGTGGCGGTCGTCCCGGCGGTGCTGATCGCCCTGGTGTTCGGGGTGCTGGTCAACCGCGGCGTGGACCAGTGGTTCAGCACCAACGTCCGTTCGGCGGTCGAGAACGGGGCTGAGATCGGCCGGGCCTATGTCGCCGATGTCGGGGCAGGGCTGGAGGTCGATCTGGAGACCATGTCCACCGAACTGGGCGGGGTGCGCGGCCTGTTCGACAACCGTATCCAGTTCTCGCGCGCCCTGGCCCAGATCGGCGACTTCTTCGGCTATCCGGCGCTCTACATTCTCAACAGCGACGGCGAGGTGCTGGCCAGCGGCGAGCAGCCGGACGCGCCGCCCTATGTCGCCCCGCCGCGTGAAGCGTTCGAGACGGTGGCGGCGGGCGAGGTCGCGCCGACGACCGTGACTGAAAACCCCGATATGGTGCGAGCCCTCTATCCGCTGCCCGATTATGGCCACGCCTATCTCTATGTCGTGCGGCCGTTGGCGCCGGGCCTGATCCAGCGGATGCGCAACGGCGAGGAATCCATCGCCGCCTATCGCGCCGCCGAGGAAAGCCGGGCGCGGATTCAGGCGGCCTTCGCCCTCAGCTATCTGGAGACGGCGCTGCTGGTGCTGGTCGGGGCGGTCTGGCTGGCCATGTCGGCGGCCAGTTCGATCTCGGCGCCCATCGGCCGTCTGGTGAAGGCGGCCGATCAGGTGGCGGGCGGGGACCTGAACGCCCGGGTCGACAATACCGGCGCACCGTCTGAACTGGTAGTGCTGTCCGAAGCCTTTAATCGCATGACCGGCGACATCATGGCTCAGCAGGCGGCGCTGAAGACCGCCAGCGATGACGCCCAGGGCCGCAGCCGCTTCATCGAAACGGTGCTGTCGGGCGTCAGCGCGGGCGTGATCGGCCTGGACCGACGGGGCCGCATCTCGGCCATCAACGATAGCGCCAGCCTGCTTCTGGCCATGACCGACAGCGAGGTTCAGGGACGTCTTCTGGCCGAGGTCGCGCCGGAACTGGCCGAGCTGTCCGAGCGCGCCGAGGCCCATATCGAGGAAGACATCGACGTCAGCCGTGACGGCGAGACGCGACGTCTGCGGGTCCGCATCGAGGGCGGGCAGGGCGGCGAGATGGTTTTGACCTTTGACGACATCACGCGGCTGGTGACGGCCCAGCGCAACGCCGCCTGGCGCGACGTGGCCCGCCGGATCGCTCATGAGATCAAGAATCCCCTGACGCCGATCCAGCTGTCGGCGGAACGACTGCGCCGCAAGTACCGCTCCCAGGTCGGCGACGACGTGGAGGTCTTCGATCGTTGCACCGAGACCATTATTCGTCAGGTGGGCGATATCGGCCGGATGGTGGACGAGTTTTCCTCCTTCGCCCGGATGCCGGCGCCGCGCTTCACCCGCGAGAACCCTGCCGAGATGCTGCGCGAAGCGGTCTTCGCCCAGCGTGTCGCGGCGGCGGACATCGGCGTCGAGTTGATCGAACCTCTGCCCGCCGTCGTCATGCAATGCGACGGCCGCATGGTCGGGCAGGCCCTGGCCAATATTCTGAAGAACGCGGGCGAGGCTGTGGCCGCCAAGCGGATGCGCGAGCCTGCTGAGGCGGGGACGACCGGCATCATCGCCAGGCTGGACGTGGACGGCGGTGTGGCGACCTTCACGATCGAGGACGACGGCGTCGGCCTTCCGGCCAAGGATCGCGATCGGTTGACTGAACCCTATGTCACGACGCGCGAGAAGGGCACGGGCCTGGGGCTGGCCATCGTCAAGCGTATCTGTGAAGACCACGGCGGCGAGCTGAAGCTGGCCGACGCCGAGACATTGGCGGGCGCGCGCGTGTGCCTGACCTTCCCCCTGACCCAAGACAGCAAGGCTGCTCACCGTGCTCCCGGCGCGGCGCGCGCGGCGGAGTAGAGAGGCGTCATGCGAAATACTGGTGCTGACATTCTGGTCGTCGACGACGAGGCCGACATCCGAGAACTGGTCTCGGGTCTGCTTGAGGACGAGGGCCATTCGGTCCGCGTCGCCGCCAACTCGGACGAGGCTCTGGCCGCCATCCGGGCGCGCAAGCCCTCGCTGGCCGTGCTCGACATCTGGATGCAGGGCGGCGGCCTGGACGGCCTGGAGCTTCTGGATGTGGTCAAGGGGCTGGATGACGATCTGCCGGTTGTCATGATTTCCGGCCACGGAAACATCGAAACCGCCGTCAGCGCCTTGAAACGCGGCGCCTATGACTTCATCGAGAAGCCGTTCAAGTCCGACCGTCTGGTGGTGGTGGTCGAGCGCGCGCTCGAGGCGGCATCGCTGAAGCGCGAGAACCGTCGTCTGCGGGCCCAGACCATGGCGCCGACAGGCCTGATCGGGAAATCGGCGGCGGCGCAGCTGCTGCGCGGCACCATCGCCAAGGTCGCGCCGGCCAACAGCCGGGTGCTGATCTCGGGTCCTCCGGGCTCGGGCAAGGAATTGGTCGCGCGCCAGATCCACGACGCCAGCCCGCGCGCCAAGTCCGAGTTCGTCGCCATCTCAGCGGCCGGCATGACGCCAGAGCGCCTGGACGTCGAGTTGTTCGGCGAAGAGGGTGGCGACGGTCGCCCGCGCAAGATCGGCGTGTTCGAGCGCGCTCATAACGGCACCCTCTATCTGGACGACGTGGGCGACATGCCGCGCGAGAGCCAGAGCCGCATCCTGCGCGTGCTGGTGGAGCAGCGTTTCCGCCGGGTCGGCGGCGAACAGGATGTCCAGGTGGACGTCCGCGTCATCACCTCGACCGCTCGCGACCTGAGAGTCGAGATCACCGAAGGCCGCTTCCGCGAGGACCTGTTCCACCGCCTGAACGTGGTGCCGATCCGCGTGCCGCCGTTGTCCGAGCGCCGCGAGGACATCAGCGAGCTGATTGAATACTTCGTCGATAACCTGTCGGCGTCCCAGGGCCTGCCGCATCGTCGGGTCGCGGACGACGCGCTGGCCGTGCTGCAGGTTCATCCCTGGCCCGGCAACGTGCGCCAGTTGCGCAACAACGTCGAGCGCCTGCTGATCCTCGCCACGGGCGATCCCGATGAGGCGATCACGGCGGATATGCTGCCGCAAGAAGTGGCGTCGTCCGGCGGCGCCCCGTCGCTGGGCGCCGACCGCATCATCGCCTTGCCGCTGCGCGAGGCGCGAGAAGTGTTCGAGCGGGACTATTTGGCGGCGCAAATCATGCGTTTCGGCGGAAATATCTCGCGCACGGCCGCCTTCATCGGCATGGAAAGATCCGCACTGCACCGCAAACTGAAGTCGCTGGGCGTTTCGCCCGCCCGCGGCGGCGAAGACGAAGAAGGAGAGGGCGCCTGATGTCCAGGATCGCCTACGTCAACGGGACCTATCAGCCGCACAGCGGCGCCACGGTTCACATCGAGGATCGCGGCTTTCAGTTCGCCGACGGCGTCTATGAGGTCTGGTCGGTGTTCGACGGCAAGCTGGCCGACTTCGACGGGCACATGACCCGTCTGGCGCGCAGCCTGACCGAGCTTCGCATCCCCATCCCGATGACGGCCCAGGCCCTGGAACGCGTGCTGAAGGAAACCATCCGGCGCAACCGGGTGCGCAACGGGATCGTCTATCTGCAGGTCACGCGCGGCACCTCGCCGCGCGACCATGCCTTCCCCAGGGACACGCCCCCCAGCGTCATCGTAACGTCCAAGACCATCGATCTAGCCAAGGGCGAGGCCCTGGCCGCCAAGGGGGCGGCGGGCGTGACCATGCCTGACATTCGCTGGGGCCGTTGCGACATCAAGACCGTGGGGCTTCTGCCCAATGTCCTGGCCAAACAGGCGGCGCGCGAGAAGGGCGCCTATGAGTGCCTGATGGTGGATGATATGGGGCTGGTGACGGAAGGCTCGTCCACCAACGCCTGGATCGTGGACGAGAACGGCAAGCTGCGGACTCGCGACACCCAGGCCAACATTCTGCGCGGCATCACCCGCACGGCGATCCTGAAGCTGGCCGAGGTCGAGGGCATCGAACTGGACGAGCGCCCGTTCAGTGTCGATGAAGCCAAGCGAGCGAAGGAAGTCTTCGTCACCGCCGCCAGCTCCTTCGTCATGCCGATCGTGTCACTGGATGGATCGAAGATCGCGGACGGCAAGCCGGGTCCGATCGCTACCCGTCTGCGCGAGGTCTATCTTGAACAGGCGCGCCGCGAGGCCATTTAGGGCGTTGCCGCGACTGCGAAGGCGCGTTTAAGGTTGGGTGCGGGCCGATGAGTCCGCACCGGCCGCCTTGGCCGGCGAAAAAGAACCAAGAACAGGACCAACCTGACATGTCGCAAGACAAACGCCAGAACCTTCAGGACACCTTCCTCAACAGCGTCCGCAAGACCAAGACCCCGCTGACCATCTTTCTGGTGAACGGCGTCAAGCTGCAGGGCATTGTGACCTGGTTCGACAACTTCTGTGTGCTGCTGCGTCGCGATGGTCAGTCGCAGCTCGTCTACAAGCACGCCATCTCGACCATCATGCCGTCCGCGCCCGTGCAGATGTACGAGCCCGACGCCGAAGAAGACTGATTGACCTCCAAGCTCATCGACCACGCCGTTCCGCTGATCCGGGCGGTCGTCATCCACCCCGATCGCCGCTCGGACAGCCCCAGGCTGGCCTCCGAACGCCTTGAGGAAGCCGCAGGCCTGGCCCGCGCACTGGACCTCGACGTGCGCGCCCAAGAGATCGTGCGCCTTCGTTCCACCACGCCCGCGACCCTGTTCGGATCCGGCAAGGTCGAGGAACTGGCCGCTCTGGTGCGCGCCGCCGACGCCGAGGCCGTGGTCATTGATGACGACCTGTCGCCCGTCCAGCAGCGCAACCTCGAGAAGGCGTGGGAGGTGAAGGTCATCGACCGTACCGGCCTGATCCTTGAAATCTTTGGTCGCCGCGCGCGGACCAGGGAGGGCCGGCTGCAGGTCGAGCTGGCGCGGCTGGACTATGAACGGTCGCGTCTGGTCCGCACCTGGACCCACCTGGAGCGCCAGCGCGGCGGCACTGGCTCGACCGGCGGCCCGGGCGAGACGCAGATCGAGCTGGACCGACGCCTGATCGCCGACCGGATCGTGCGCCTGAAGGCCGAGCTGGAAGAGGTGCGACGCACGCGCGGCCTGCACCGCAAGGCGCGCAAGAAGGTCCCGTTCCCATCGGTCGCCCTGGTCGGCTACACCAATGCGGGCAAGTCGACCCTGTTCAACCGGCTGACTGGCTCCGAGGTCTTCGCCAAGGACCTGCTGTTCGCCACGCTCGACACGACCCAGCGCACCATCCGCCTGCCGCAAGGCCGTCCGGCCATCATCGCCGACACGGTCGGCTTCATCTCCGATCTGCCGCACGAACTGGTCGAGAGCTTCCGCGCCACGCTGGAAGAGGTGGGCGAGGCCGACCTGATCCTGCACGTCCGCGACATCGCCTCGCCCGACAGCGACGCCCAGGCCAAGGACGTCGAGGCGGTGCTGGAGCAGATTCCGACGCCCGAAGGCAAGACCCGTCGCATCCTTGAGGTCTGGAACAAGACTGACCTGCTGGACGCCGATGTGCGCGAGGCCGTGCTGGGTCAGGCCGAGCGTCTGGCGCGCGAGGGCAAGGCGGTCGCCGTATCGGCCTGGACCGGCGAGGGGATCGAAGCCCTGCGCGAAGCCATCGCCGGACTGATCGACGATGATCCCGAGACCCGGCTGACGCTGGAGCCGCATCAGGGCGAGGCGCTGGCCTGGCTGTATGAGAACGGCCGCGTCACCTTCCGCGATACGGACGAGCAAGGACGGACCCACCTGGTCGTGCGCCTGCACCCTGCGGCTCTGGGGCGGCTGGAACGCCTCTACCCGGACATCATCGACTGAGCCCATGCATCTGATCGAGACCGCCCTGTTCCTGTTGCTGGCCGTCGTGCTGTCAGGCTGGGTGGCGCGGATCACGCGGATCGCCTTGCCGCTGGTGCAGATCGCGCTCGGCGCCGGCGTGGTGCTGATTACGGGCGAGGCGGTCGATCTGAAGCCGGATATCTTCTTCCTGCTGTTCCTGCCGCCCCTGCTGTTCGTCGATGGCTGGCGGATTCCCAAGGAAGCCCTGCTGCGGGACCGGGTGGTCATTCTGGAACTGGCGCTCGGTCTGGTGGTCTTCACCGTTGTGGGGCTGGGCTTCCTGATCCACTGGATGATCCCGGCCATGCCGCTGGCGGTGGCCTTCGCCCTGGCGGCCATTCTGTCGCCGACCGACCCGATCGCCGTCTCGGCCATCGCCTCGCGTGCGCCCATTCCCAAGCGGTTGATGCACATCCTCGAAGGGGAGTCGCTGCTGAACGACGCGACGGGCCTGACCTGCATGCGGATCGCCGTCATCGCCGCAACGACCGGGGCCTTCTCCCTGACCAGTGCGGTTGGGACCTTCGCTTGGCTGGCGGTCGTCGGCATCGCCATGGGCGTCGCCGTCACCCTGTTGATCGGCCTGATCAAGAGCTGGATCAGCCGTCGCTGGGGCGAGGATGTCGGCGGTCAGATTCTGATCAGCCTGCTGATGCCCTTCGCCGCCTATCTCGCCGCCGAAGCCGTCCACGCTTCGGGCATTCTGGCGGCGGTGGCCGCCGGCGTGACCATGAGCTTCACCGAGCGTCAGGGCTCGGCCATGGCGGCGACGCGCATCCGACGCGCCGTGGTCTGGGACACGGTGCAGTTTGTCGCCAACGGTCTGATCTTCGTCATCCTGGGCGAGCAGATGCCGTCGATCATGGCGCGGGCGGCCGAGGTCATCCAGTCGACCCAGCACAAGGAGGTCTGGTGGCTGGCGGTCTATGTCTTCGCCATCGTGGCGGCGCTGGCGGCCTTGCGCTTCATCTGGGTGTGGACCTCGCTGAAGCTGACCCTGTTCCGCAAACGCGGCAAGAACGCGCCGCCCAAGGTGGGGCTGCGGCTGGTGGCCGTCATGTCGCTGGCGGGGGTGCGCGGCGCCATCACCCTGGCCGGCATCCTGACCCTGCCGTTCGTGCTGGGCGACGGCACGCCCATGCCGACGCGCAACCTGGCCATCTTCCTGGCGGCCGGCGTGATCATCGTTTCCCTGATGCTGGCGACGCTCGCCCTGCCGCGGCTGTTGAAGGGGATCGAACTGCCGCCCGAGCCGTCGCACCTGGAGGAGGAGGATCGTTCACGCATCGCCGCCGCCTCCGCCGCCATGCGCGCCATCGAGGATACCCAGCACGCCATGGCCGAGGGCAAGAGCAACCCCGACCTCTACGCCGAGACGGCGGCGCGTCTCATGGAGATCTATCGCCATCGGATCGAAACCCGCACTCATGTCGAGGGCGACGACGTCATGCTGGCGCGACAGTCCGATGAGATCGAACGCCATCTGCGCCTGGCCGGCCTGGCCGCCGAACGCGCTGAACTGGTGCGACTGGGCCGGATGCGATTGGTCGACGAGGAGACGGCGCGCAAGCTGATCCGCGAAGTCGACCTGCAGGAACTGCGCTACGTCTAGTCCTGCCCGTCATCCCGGCCGTAGCCGAAGGCGGAGAGCCGGGACCGCTCAGAGCAAAGCGTTTGGTGTCCTTGGCGGTCCAGGTTAGCGCGCGCCGCTTGCGGGATGACAGAGAAATCAGGCCTTCTCGGCCGCCTTGGCCGCGTCCCACAGGGCGTCCATTTCGGCCAGGTCGGACTGCTCCGGCGTGCGGCCGTCCTTGGCCAGTTCGGCTTCGATGAAGCCGAAGCGGCGGACGAATTTGGCGTTGGCGGCGCGCAGGGCGTCTTCCGGCTCGACCTCCAGCTTGCGGGCCAGGTTGGCGACGACGAACAGCAGGTCGCCCAGTTCCTCGCGCGCCTTGTCCTTGTCGCCGGCGGCGATCTCGACGCGCAGTTCCTCGACCTCTTCGGCCAGCTTGTCGAAGACCTCGTCAGTCGAGGGCCAGTCGAAGCCGACGCGACCGGCGCGCTTGGTCAGCTTGGCGGCGCGGGTCAGGGCGGGCAGGCCGACGGGCACGTCGTCCAGCACGCCGTGCTGCGCCTTGGCCTTCCGCTCGGCGGCCTTGATGTCCTCCCAGCGGGCCTTCTGAGCCGAGCCGCTGGGCTTGGCGGCTTCTTCGCCAAAGACGTGCGGATGACGACGGACCAGCTTGTCGGCCATGGCGTCGGCCACGTCGTCAAAGGCGAAATGCCCGGCTTCCTCGGCCATGCGGGCGTGGAAGACGACCTGGAACAGCAGGTCGCCCAGTTCGACCTTCAGCTCCTGCATGTCGGCGCGCTCGATGGCGTCGGCGACCTCGTAAGCCTCCTCGATCGTATAGGGGGCGATGGACGCGAAGGTCTGCTCGACGTCCCAGGGGCAACCGCCGTTCGGATCGCGCAGGCGAACCATGATCTCTTTCAGGCGGTCGACGGAGTGGGTCATTCAGGCGGTCCCGGCGTCGCGGGCCATCAGAGCCTCGCGGATTTCGTCATGCCGCTTGGGCGTCAGGGGATAGCCTTTCAGCACCCAGGCGGCGCCCGCCAGTAGCAGGCCAGGCAGGGCGATGAACAGGATTTGGAGCATGAGCAGAGAAAACTCGCTGTTGCCCGTCGGACCCGGCAGGGCCTTGAACCCCACCCATTGCAGGATCAGGTAGGGGATCAGCGCCACGACGTGGCCGATCTTGGTCGTGGCCGACAGGATGGAGAACATCAGGCCGGTGCGGTCCACGCCCGTCTCCAAGCGCACCTCGTCGCCCGCGTCGGCCATCATGGCCCGCAGCAGGAACAGACCCGCGGCGTAGGGCAGGCCGGCGATGAACATGGCGGCGGCCGTCAGGGCGAAGTTGCCGCCGGGGACCAGGGTCGCGGCGATATAGAGGCCGGCGAAGATCAGGCTGGCGACGGCCAGGGCCTTGTCCTTGCCGATCCGGGTCGCCAGCCAGGCCCAGATCGGCGCGCCGATCAGCCCCGCCACGAAATAGAAGAGCATGAACAGCGAGGCCTGGGTGTGGTCATAGCCCTTGATCTGGCCGAAGAAGAAGAACAGCAGCGAGCCGGTGATGCCCGGGGCGACCCCCAGCAGCAGGTCGGCGATCAGCAGCTTGCGCACCGTCTTCATGCCGAACAGGGCCAGATAAGCCTTGGGTCCGCCGTGCGGCGGGGCGCCGACGTTGACGGGTTCGGGCACCGCGACCATGGCGAGGCCGATGGTGACGGGCAGGGCGATCAGGATGGCCCAGCCCATGATCCGCACGCCGTCGGCGTAGTCGCCGATCCCCGACTTCACCACCACGGTCGGCAGGATCAGGATCAGGATGACGCCGATGATATTGAACACCTGCCACCAGCCATAGACCCGGCTGCGTTGATCGTACTGGGGCGCCAGAACCGCGGCCCAGCCCAACTGGCCCAGGGTGCCGATCGAGAAGCCGAGGTAGAGGACCAGCAGCCAGGCGAACAGATAGGCGGGTCCGGCGCCAGGCTGGACCAGGACGAACATCATCAGGGCCGACAGCATCAGGATCGGCGTCGAGACGATCATCCACGGACGATAGCGGCCGAACCGCGTCTTGGTCTTGTCCATGCCCCAGCCGATGAAGGGGTCGAAGACGATGTCGATCAGCCGCACCGCCATGAAGACGGCGGCCACCACGCCCAGCTCCAGCCCGACATGGGTGGCGTAGAACTCCGGCAGGGTGACAGGCAGGGCGACGCCGAATGCCGCCAGCGGCAGGCAGGGACCGGAAAAAGCGGCCAGAACGGCGTTGGAACGGCGAGGGGCGTCAGCGGCGGCGACAGATGTCATCGGGCGTCCAGGCATGGTCGGCCCTGAGTCGGCCGCAGCTTCACCATGCCGGGTTTCGGCGGTCAGGCGAAGTCGGCCTTGCGGTTCGCGGCAAGCTGGGGCCTGCTGGCCTCATGTCAGTGCGATTTGCGATCCTTGCCGCCGCCTTCGTCGCGGTTCTCGGCGGCGCCGGAGCGGCCCAGGCCCGAGACGACGCCGCAGCCGACGGCGGCGCCCATATCTGCGACCGGCCCACCACCGTCTGGGACGGCGCGGCCCAGGCCAACGGGATGTCGCTCTACACCCTGGAATGGTCGCCCTTCGGTTCGGCTGAATGGGGGTGGGAGACCTATACCCCCCTGATCCAGCGCGAGATCGGCACGCCGTGCGATCCGGCGTCGCCAGCCTTCGCCGAGGCCCTGGCCGGGTTTCAGGCGCGCTATGGATTGGCGGCGACCGGTCAGTTCGATCAGGCGACCTTCCAGGTGTTTCGCGGCCTGTGGCAGGAGCGGCGGCCCTTCGTCATGGCGCGGGTGAGGGGGGAGTGTCCCGAGCCGCCGCCGATCAGCCTGCTGGGCTATCTCGATCCCGCCGAGGAACACGCTCAGCGGATAACCCGCCTGCTGCGCCACGACGTTCTGGACGCCTATCGCCGCATGGCCGCCGCCGCCCGCGCCGAGGTTCCGGCCATCGCCGCCGATCCCGAACTGATGCAGATCTTCTCAGGCTTCCGCGACCCGGAGGCCGACGCCGCGCGTTGCGCCGCGCAGGGCAACTGCGACGGGGTGCGCCGCGCCGCCTGTTCGCCGCACCGGACGGGAACCGCGATCGATATTCATGTCGGTCATGTCGCCGGCATGGGGGTGGATTCCACCGATCCATTGAGCCGCCGTCATATGGCGCAGGGGCCAGCCTATCGCTGGCTGGTGGCCAATGCTTCCCGGTTCGGTTTTATCCCCTATGTTTTCGAGCCGTGGCACTGGGAATGGACAGGCGATGATACGGCCGCTGGCGGACGGTGAGGCGGCGCTGGCGCGCGAGGTCTTCGGCGCGGCGCTGAGGCTGGACAATATCCGCTTTCTGGCCGCGCCCTGGCCTTTCGACCGGGCCTTCGTGCCGGGAATCTGGTTCGGACGCGACTGGATCGTCTGGCCGAAGCGTTCGCTGGAGCCTGACCTGTCGCGCGCGCCGTTGCGCACCCAGGCCGTGTTCATTCACGAACTGGTCCATGTCTGGCAGGCGCAGAACGGGTTGAACCTGCTGATGAACAAGCTGCGCGCGGGCGACGGTCCCGCCGCCTACGCCTATCCTCTGGACGACCTGTGCGACTGGAGCGGCCTGAACATCGAGCAGCAGGCCATGGTGGTCGAGCATCGCTTCATCTTGTCGCGCGGGGGCCGTGCGCCCGCCAATCAGGCCTTTTATGATCGGGTTTGTCCGCTGGCGCGACGGATGGAGGTCTAACGGACTTGCATCTACGCGCAGCCGCGCTAAATCTGTAACAGTCATTGACGCAATAACATCGCGAAAACGGTCAAGTCATGAGACAGCCCGCCATCTTCTTCGGTCACGGCTCACCGATGAACGCCCTCGGGGGTTCCTACGCCGACGCCTGGCGCGCGCTGGGCGAGGAGATCGGCAAGCCCGAGGGCGTGGTGATGGTCTCGGCCCACTGGGAAACGCGCGGCCTGGGCGTGACGGCGCAGGAACGGCCGGAAACCATCCATGATTTCGGCGGCTTCCCGCCTGAACTTCACGCCATGCAGTATCCCGCGCCCGGTTCGCCCTCGCTGGCGGCCCGGGTGGCGGAGCTGACCGACGCACAACAGACGACGCAGTGGGGGCTGGATCACGGGACCTGGTCGGTGCTGGCCCATGTCTGGCCCGAGGCCGATGTGCCGATCGTTCAGTTGTCCCTGGACCGAACCATCGACGCGCGCGGCCATTACGAACTGGCGAAGAAGCTGGGCCCTCTACGAGACGAAGGCATGGTGATCGCGGGATCCGGCGACTTCGTGCACAATCTGCGGACGTGGAAACGGGCGGGCGGCGAGCCCTACGACTGGGCCGTCGACTTCAACGAGGCGGTGAAGCGGGCCTTCCTCGCCGGCGACCATGACGCACTGATCGACTGGGTGCATCTGGCGGAGCAGGCGCAACTGAGCGTGCCGACCGATGAACACTATCTGCCGTTGCTCTACGTCGCGGCCCAGCAGACGCCGGGCGAGGCGGTGCGCTTCTTCACCGACGCGATTGAAGGCGGCTCGATCTCGATGACCGGCGCCCGGATCGGCTGATCCAGGCGCCGTTCGGTCACTTAGCGGCGACGGCCGCTGCGCATCATGCTGTCCAGGGCGATCGGGCCCGGACCGGCGAAGAACAGGTACAGGAAGACGAAGCAGTAGAGCGCCGCCAGCTCGCCCCCGTTGTTGATCGGATAGGGGCTCTGCGGCGCGTGCACCATCCAGTAGGCCACGGCGGTGAAGCCGGACAGGATGAAGGCCGTCGGGCGGCTGAACAGGCCCAGCACGATCAGGACCCCGCCGACCAGTTCAATCGGACCGGACCAGCCCGCGAGAGTCGACAGGCTGGACGCATCGAAACCCCCGCCGTGTCCGCCGGGCGGAAAGCCCAGGATTTTCTGCGCGCCGTGCTGAAGAATCAGCAGACCGGCCACGATCCGCAGAATGCTCTGGAAGCGCGGGGCCCAGCTCGAAAGAGACGTTGAACTCGCCATTCGTTTTTCCTCCCGATGACGCGCGACCGTCAGATCCGGGAACGGATCGACGCAAGGCGCAAAGGCGGAGGTTAGGCGAAGTCGCCGGCTCTGCAAGCCGTCCCTGTCAGCCGGCCTTCAACATATCCTCGACCAGTTTCTGGATGGCGACGTAGTCGGTCTTGCCAGTGCCGAGAACGGGGATGGCGTTGATCTTGATGATCTTCTTCGGGACCGCCAGTTCCGGTGCGCCGTTGTCGCGCGCCCATTCCGACAGGCGAGCCGGTTCTGCGCCCTGATGATCAGTGACCAGGATCAGCCGCTCGCCCTTCTTGGTGTCAGGGACCGATATGGCCGCGTGGCGATGCTCGGGCCAGACGGCGCTGGCCATGCCCTCGACCGCCATCAGCGAGACCATTTCGCCGCCGACCTTGGCGAAACGTTTCACCCGGCCGAGGATGGTGATGTAGCCCTCGCCGTCGACATCGACGATGTCGCCGGTGTCATGCCAGCCGTCCGCCAGCGGCTCGATGCCCTCAGGATCGCTCGGCGAAATATAGCCGGCCATGACGTTCGGCCCGCGCAGGTACAGGCGGCCGCCACCCTCGATGCCCTCGACCTTGTCCAGGCGGTATTCCATCCCGGGCATGATCTGGCCGACGGTGCCGGGACGGTTGCGGTCGGGATGGTTCACGGCGACCACGGGCGCCGCCTCGGTGGCGCCATAGCCTTCCAGCAGGTCGACGCCGCCGAACTTGGTGTTGAACATCTGACGCGTCTCGTCGCGAACCTTCTCGGCCCCGGCGACGGCGAACTGCAGGGTGGCGAAGTCGCCGGGTTCCGCCACGCGGGCGTACTGGTTCAGGAAGGTGTCGGTCGCGAACAGGATCGACGCCTTCACCTGGGGCAGCAGGTCGGTGATTTGCTTGGCGTGCAGGGGGGAGGGGTATTCGAACGCCTTCATTCCCTGCAGCAGCGGCAGGATGACCCCGCCGGTCAGGCCGAAGCAGTGGAAGGTCGGCAGCGGGTTGAACATGACCCATTCGGGCTTCAGGTCGATATGCGCGGCGACCTGACGGGCGTTGGCGACCAGATTGCGCTGGCTCAGCACAACGCCCTTGGGCGCGCCGAAGCTGCCCGAGGTGAACAGCACCACGCCCGGCGAATCCGGGTCGGTCTTCACGCGGAAGCGACGCGGGGCCATGCCGGCGCTGAGGCCGTACAGTTTGTCGGCCAGGCCGATGGTCTTGCGCACGTCGTCCAGCCAGATGATCTCGGCGACCTCGCTGAGGGCCTCCATCAGGTCGTCCAGCTTGGCCTGAGTGACGAAGCGTTTTGCCGACAGGATCTTGCTGACGCCTGCCGTTTTCAGCGCCGCCTTCAGATTGGCCTCGCCCGAGGTGAAGTTCAGCATGACCGGCACGCGGCCGAAGGCGTGCAGGCCGAAGAAGGTCACTACCACGCCCGCGCTGGAGGGCAGCAGGACGCCGACGCGCTCGCCCGGCTGGGTCATGGCGGCGATCTTGCGGCCTAGCACGAAGGCGGCGCGGATCAGGCCGGTATAGGTCAGGGGATGACGATCCTGGTCTTCCAGGATCTCCTTGTCGCCATAGCGGGCGCGCGCGTCGATCAGCGCGTCGAACAGGGATTCGTCATAGACCTTGGGGTCCAGGGCAGCCCGCAAGCACGTCCTCCTTCGGAAGGCTCTCAGCGGCCCTCTCGGTTACAAGAGGCGGGAAACTAGTGACCCAAAGCCGCCTTGAAAAGATGCGTAACGTGGCGTGAGGCCATTCCGCACACCGACTGAAACCGACTGTGGCTTGCCATTGGCGGTCGGAAAGCCGACATACCGCCCTTCTGCACAGGAGCCAGACCGCCGGCTATGGTCACGCTGATCGACACCCTGACGAAGAAGCCTTCCGAGCTGCGTCACCCGGAAAAACAGAACCGCCCGGAATCGGCGGTGCTGAAGAAGCCTGACTGGCTGCGCGTGAAGGCGCCCGGCTCCGGCCAGTATAATGCGACCAAGGATATCGTTCGATCCAAAGGGCTGGTGACGGTCTGCGAGGAAGCGGCCTGCCCGAACATCGGCGAATGCTGGAGCCAGAAGCACGCCACCCTGATGATCATGGGCGACACCTGCACGCGGGCCTGCGCCTTCTGCAACGTCAAGACGGGCCTGCCGCAGCCGCTGGACCCTGAAGAGCCCGCCAAGGTCGGCCTGGCCGTCCAGCAGATGGGTCTGAACCACGTGGTGATCACCTCGGTGGACCGCGACGACGTGGCCGACGGCGGCGCCGCCCACTTCGCCGAAGTCGTGCGCCAGATTCGCCTTCAGGCCCCGAACACCACGATTGAGATTCTGACGCCCGACTTCCTGCGCAAGGACGGCGCGGCCGAGGTGATGATCGACGCCACGCCCGACGTCTTCAACCACAACCTCGAGACGGTTCCGCGCCTCTATCTGAAGATCCGGCCCGGCGCCCGCTACTTCCACAGCCTGCGTCTGCTGCAGATGGTCAAGGAACGCGACCCGAACCAGTTCACCAAGTCCGGCATCATGGTCGGCCTGGGCGAGACCAAGGAAGAGGTCATGCAGGTGATGGACGACATGCGGTCCGCCGGCGTCGATTTCATCACCATCGGCCAGTATCTGCAGCCGACGCGCAAGCACGCCCCGATCGACCGCTTCGTCACGCCCGAAGAGTTCAAGGCCTATGAGGCCATCGCGCGCGCCAAGGGCTTCCTGATGGTGTCGTCGTCGCCGCTGACGCGGTCGTCGCACCACGCCGGGGACGACTTCGCCCGTCTGAAGGCCGCGCGTCAGGCGCAGGCAGGCCGTTCGGCGCGTTAAGTCCTGAATGGCGGTCCATCGCGTTACGCGCATCCTTCCCTATGCGCCTGAAGATCTGGCCAACCTGGTCGCGGGCGTTGAATCCTATCCGGAGTTCGTGCCCTGGATCACCTCCATGCGCGTCTGGAACCAGCGCGACGAGGCGCCCGGCGTGCGCTTGCTGGACGCCGAGGCGGGGGTGGGCTTCGCCTTTCTGACCGAGCGGTTCTCGACCTGGGTCCGTCATGACATCCACGCGCCCAAGGTCGAGGTCGGTCTGATCCGCGGCCCGTTCAAGCATCTGAAGAACCGCTGGGAGTTCCATCCGCATCCCGAGGGAACGCGGCTGGAGTTCTTCATCGATTTCGCCTTCAAGTCGCGCATGCTGGACATGATGCTGCAGGCGAACTTCGATCGCGCGGTCGACAAGCTGATCCAGTGTTTCGAGGGCCGCGCCAAGGCCCTGTACGGCAAGCGGTAGGACCCCATGAGCGCGCCCTTCGACTTCGATGCGACGGTCGTGGGCGCGGGCGCTGTGGGGCTGGCCTGCGGGCGGGCGCTGGCGAAACGCGGCCTGTCGGTGTTGGTGCTGGAGAGCGAGCCGCACATCGGCCAGGGCGTCTCTTCGCGCAATTCCGAGGTGATCCACGGCGGGCTCTATTATCCAACCGGCTCCCGGAAGGCGAAGTTCTGCGTCGAGGGACGGCGCGCGCTCTACGACTTCCTGGCCAGCCACAAGATCGACCACTGGAAATGCGGCAAGCTGGTCGTGGCGACCGAGGAAGCCGAGGTCGAACGTATCGAGGCCATCTTCCAGCAGGCGACCACCAACGGCGTAGAAGGGCTGGAGCACCTGACCGGCGCCCAGGCGCGGGCGCTGGAGCCGGAACTGAACGCTCACGCCGCCATTCTGTCGCCCGAGAGCGGGGTGTTCGACAGCCACGGCTATATGCTGGCCCTGCAGGGCGAGATCGAGGATGTGGGCGGTTCGGTCGTCGTCTCCACCCCGTTCGAGCGCGCCGAACTTCTGCCGGGCGGCGGCTTCCGCATCACGGCGGGCGGAGAGGGCGGGGCGGTGCTGACGACCCGCCTGCTGGTCACGGCGCCCGGCCTGTCGGCCCAGAGCGTGGCTGCGGCCATCGACGGCTACCCCGTCGGCGACATCCCTGTGCGCCATCTGGGCAAGGGCGTCTATTTCCGGCTGACGGGGCCGGCGCCGTTCAACCGCCTGATCTACCCGCCGCCCATCGCCGGGGCGCTCGGCACCCACTACCGCAAGGACCTGGGCGGGCAGGGCGTGTTCGGTCCCGACCTGGCCTATGTCGAGGCCGAGGATTATTCGGTCGATCCGGCCAAGGCGGACGAGTTCGCCCACTACATCCGCCGCTTCTGGCCCGGGGTGACGGTCGGACGGCTGACGCCCGATTACGCCGGCATCCGACCCAAAATTCATGGAGCGGGCGAACCGCAGCCGGACTTCCAGCTTCATGGCCGGGAGCATCATGGCGTCGACGGCCTGATGGCTCTATTCGGGATCGAGAGCCCTGGCCTGACTAGTTCGCTGGCTATCGGTGAAGCTGTCGCCGACGCGCTGACGAAGGACTGAGCCAAGTCGAACCTCAGGATGGCGGATCGATCGGCCTGCCGAATCAATCTGGCGTGCTCGTCGCGAGAAAAGACACGCATTCGCTCGATGAATGAGGCGGTGCGGCCGATAGTCGGCTCTGGATCGTTCGTATTCGCCGCAGAAAATCAGATGAAGGCCATGAAGCGGCGATCATCCGACTGACGCCCTTGAAATCGGTTGCGGCTTCATGCATAAGCCCGCCCTCGCGTGGCGGCTCTTATCGGGGGGCCGCCGCTGTTGTTTTCGCGTCTTCACGGCGCACCGACTTAGAGATTGAGACGGACATGGCCGTTCCGAAACGCAAAGTATCCCCCTCGCGTCGCAACATGCGTCGCGCTCACGACGCCCTGGGCGCCAACTCCTATGTCGAAGACAAGGACACCGGCGAGCTGCGCCGTCCGCACCACATCGACCTGAAGACCGGCATGTACAAGGGCCGTCAGGTCATGACGCCGAAGGAAGACTAAGTCTTCTTGACGGTTCCGGCTTCGGCCGGGCGATAGAATTCAGCGGCGCGCGATGTCATCGCGCGCCGTTTTCGTGCGTTGTGTGCGGTGAAGCTGAACCCGGAGAGCTCCGCATGATCCGTAACGCCGTCCTCAGTTCCGTCGCCCTGTTGGCCCTGGCCGCCTGCAACGCTCCGGAAGCCGCCAAGGCGCCCGAGGCGAAAGCAGCCGAATCAGCGGCGCCTGTCGAGGCTGCCGCTGCCGCGGTTTTGACACCGCAGGGCTATGGCCCGCTGAAGATCGGCATGACCCAGGCTGAAGTGGACGCCGCCGTCGGTCCGCCGCCCGCGGATGTCGCGAGCGACCCTTCGGAGTGTCGCCACTATCAGGCGCCGAACGCGCCCCAGGGGCTGCTGGTCATGATGGAAAAAGGCGTCCTGACCCGGCTGACGGCCGTCACGGGTTCGACGTTACAGACGGAGGACGGAATGGGCGTCGGTGATGGCGGAGAACAGCTCAAGGCCCGCTTCGGCGCGGCGGCCAGCGTGACGCCGCACAAGTATCAGGAAGCTCCCGCCGCCTATGTCACCGTCTGGCCGGGCGCGGGGCATTTGCTGAACACCTATGTCTCCGATCCTGCTGCGCGCGGCCTGGTGTTCGAGATCGGCCAGGACGGCAAGGTCGCCGCCATTCGCGCCGGCGGGCCCAGCATTCAGTACGTAGAGGGCTGCAGCTGAGGCTCGAGAGGCGGCAACCAGGGAAGAGACGTCACCCGGTGGCGATTCGGCGGCGGCTGGTTTAAACCGGCCGCTGCACCTTTTCTCTCCTGACAGAGCGCCTTCTTCATGACCGACATCGCCGACATCGTCGCCCGCCAGATTCTCGACAGCCGGGGCAATCCGACGGTCGAAGTGGACGTCACCCTGGAAGACGGCAGCTTTGGCCGGGCCGCCGTGCCCTCGGGCGCCTCGACGGGCGCGCACGAAGCCGTTGAACTGCGTGACGGCGATATGGACATGTGGGGCGGCAAGGGCGTCCAGAAGGCGGTCGACGCCGTCAACGGCGAGATCTTCGACGCCCTGTCCGGTATGGACGCCGAGGACCAGCGCCGTCTGGATGAAGCCTTGATCGAACTGGACGGCACCGAGAACAAGGGCCGCCTGGGCGCCAACGCCATCCTCGGCGTGTCCCTGGCCGCAGCCAAGGCCAGCGCCATCTCGGCCAATCTGCCGCTGCACCGCTACATCGGCGGCGTTTCGGCCCGCGTCCTGCCGACCCCGATGATGAACATCATCAACGGCGGCGCCCACGCCGACAATCCGATCGACATCCAGGAGTTCATGATCCTGCCGACCGGCGCCGACAGCTTCTCGGACGCCCTGCGCATGGGCGCGGAAATCTTCCACGCGCTGAAGAAGGCGCTCAAGGACGCCGGTCACAACACCAACGTCGGCGACGAAGGCGGCTTCGCCCCGAACCTGGCCTCGGCCGAAGAAGCCCTGGCCTTCATCACCAAGGCGGGCCAGTCGGCCGGCTATCTGGCCGGTGAGGACTTCCACCTGGGTCTCGACGTCGCCTCGACCGAGTTCTTCAAGAACGGCAAGTACAACCTGACGGGCGAGGGCAAGACCTTCGACGCCGACGGCATGGTCGGCTACCTGGCCGATCTGGTCGAGCGCTTCCCGATCGTCTCGATCGAGGACGGTTGCGCCGAAGACGACTTCGACGGCTGGAAGCTGCTGACGGACCGCCTGGGCGACCGCGTTCAGCTGGTCGGCGATGACTTGTTCGTGACCAACCCGCGTCGTCTGGCTGCCGGCATCGGCGAAGGCCTGGCCAACTCCATCCTGATCAAGGTCAACCAGATCGGCACCCTGTCCGAGACCCTGGACGCCGTCGATATGGCCCACCGCGCCGGCTACACCTCGGTGATGAGCCACCGCTCGGGTGAAACCGAAGACTCCACCATCGCCGACCTGGCCGTCGCCACCAACTGCGGTCAGATCAAGACCGGCTCGCTGGCCCGTTCGGACCGTACGGCCAAATACAACCAACTGCTGCGCATCGAAGAGATGCTGGGCGACCAGGCCGCCTATTTCGGCGACGGCATGCTGCTCAAGTAAGCCTTCTCAGAAAGAAGCACGCGACGCCGTCTCCGACCTCGGAGGCGGCGTTCGCAATTGCGGCCAAGCTACGGTTCGTTAGGCATTTTCGGTCACCATCAGGAAACTGTGTTCACGCTCAGAAGGAGCGTCCGTCGTGCCTGAGCAGATGAAGCCCTATCTTCCGTCCGTCTTCCTGCTGTTCCTGATCGTCTATCTGGGCGTTCAGGCCCTGACCGGGCAGCGCGGCTTGCTGAGCGGCGGCGAACGCGACGCCCTTCTCGCCAAACGCGAGGCCCAACTGGCCCACCTGACCGAGCAGCGCCGCGATCTGGAAGTTCGCGTGCGTTATTTGCGGACCGAGAGTCTTTCGAAGGATCTGCTGGAAGAGCGGGCGAGGGCGGTGCTCGGCTTTGCCGATCCGCGCGACTACGTAGTTCGCCTGAGTGCGCCTGTCGCGCACAACTCTGACGCGATCCGAGCCTCCTGAACTATTGTTACAGCTTGAGCGGCTCGCTTTGCGTTTCGGGAACGAAGGCTGCTAAAGCCCCTTTCCGTAACGATAAGAGTCCCTGAAAGCAGGGGCGCAGCCGGGAGATGCCGGATGGCGAAAGCCGCCGCTCAGAAATCCTCGTCCAGCGCGGACGACACCAAGATTCCGAACACGCCTCAGGCTTCGAAAGAAGACCTGCTGCGCTTCTATCGCGAGATGGTCCTGATCCGCCGCTTCGAGGAGCGCGCGGGCCAGCTTTACGGCATGGGCCTGATCGGCGGCTTCTGCCACCTCTACATCGGCCAGGAAGCCGTGGCGGTGGGCGTCCAGGAGAGCGTCAAGCAAGGCCACGACAAGATCATCACCGGCTACCGCGACCACGGTCATATGCTGGCTGCGGGCATGGACCCGAACGCCGTCATGGCCGAACTGACCGGTCGTATCGGCGGCTCGTCAAAGGGCAAGGGCGGGTCGATGCACATGTTCGACGTGCCGACCGGCTTCTACGGCGGTCACGGCATCGTCGGCGCCCAGGTGGCGCTGGGCACCGGGCTGGCCTTCGCCGGCAAATACCGCGGCGACGACTCGGTGGCCTTCGTCTACTTCGGTGACGGCGCCTCGAACCAGGGTCAGGTCTACGAAAGCTTCAATATGGCCCAGCTGTGGAAGCTGCCGGCCATCTACATCATCGAGAACAACCAGTACGCCATGGGCACGAGCATCGAGCGCTCGTCGTCCACGACCGAACTGTTCATGCGCGGCGCCAGCTTCGGCATCCCGGGCGAGCAGGTCGACGGCATGGACGTCCTGGCCGTGCGTGACGCTACCGCCCGCGCCGTGGCCCGCGCCCGCGCCGGCGAGGGTCCCTACATCCTGGAAGTGAAGACCTACCGCTATCGGGGCCACTCCATGTCGGACCCGGCCAAGTACCGCACCAAGGAAGAGGTCGACGAGGTCAAGAAGACCCGCGACCCGATCGACCATCTGAAGATGCTGCTCGCCGCCGCCAAGGCGACCGAGGAAGAGCTGAAGGCCATCGACAACGAGGTGAAAGCCATCGTCGCCGA
>NZ_DASWXW010000145.1:0-6008 GCF_036405315.1 Brevundimonas sp.
CATCGTCTACCGCGCCAAGTTCGTCCCGACCGTCTGGGCCGCTCGCCAGTTCGTCAGCCACGGCCACGTGACCGTCGACGGCAAGAAGGTCGACATCGGTTCGTACCGCGTCAAGCCGGGCCAGGTCATCGAGGTCAAGGAAAAGTCGCGCAACATGGCTCTGGTGCTCGAAGCCCAGCAGTCGTCGGAACGCGACATTCCTGACTACCTGGAGCAGGGCGACCGCGGCTTCTCGATCCGCTACGTCCGCGTTCCGGAACTGTCGGACGTGCCGTACCCGGTCAAGATGGAACCGAACCTGGTCGTCGAATACTACTCGTCCTGATTTCAGGCGATCGACGATAGAGTTGATGGAAGCCCCGGTGCGAACCGGGGCTTCTTTCTTATTCAGAGTCCGCTGTTCCCTTGCGGAAGGAAGCAGCGCATTCTGCCGGGCGGACAGGTCCGCCCCGGAAGGCCCAGATGAGACGAACCATCGCCCTTTGCGCTGTCGCCGCCGTCGCCGTCCTGGCGGGCGCTTGCGCCACGCGCGGAACCTCGGCCGTGCGCACCGCCGGAATGCCGGGACAGCTGGAGCCGATCCACGCCGCCGCCTTCACGCGCGATCTGGCGGTCTTCTGGGTCAGCTCGAACGGCTGCACCAGCAAGGCGGACGTCAAACCCTTCATCACCCGTCTGCGGGACAGCGCCGTCATCACCCTGCGCCGGGTGGACGAGGACCGCTGCGCCGACCCGAGGGCCGAGGGGGTGCAGCTGCAGTGGACGTTCGAGGAGCTGGGAATCGCTCCGGGCTCCGAAGTGACGGTCAACAATCCCTACATGATGCGCCCGGACGGCAAGCCGCAAGACGCGTCCTGAGCCGCATGCGATCGGCAAGGCTTCGTTAGCCATTTCGGACGACCGCGGATTAAGATTTGGGCCGGTAGAGACGCCATCCCCCCTGTTGCGTCCTCCCCTCGGATTTCATGCGTATCGTCGATTGCCTGACCAACGCCCATAACCTGGCGCTGGTCGCCCTGGCCGCCCTTGTCTGCGTGCTGGGCAGCTGGATCACCGTCAACCTGCTGAAGCGGGTCCGCAGCACGCGGGCCGGGGCGCGCGCCGCCTGGGTCTTCCTGGGCGCGGTGGCGGGCGGCGCCACGGTCTGGTGCACCCATTTCGTCGCCATGATCGCCTATGAGCCGGGACTCCAGGTGACGTATGAGCCGGGCCTGACGGGTCTGTCGCTGCTGGTCGCCATCGTCGGGTCCGGGGCGGCCCAGTTGCTGGCCGCGCAGCGTTTCCCGGGGTCGGGCCTGATGGGCGGCGTGCTGTTCGGCCTGGCCGTGGCCGCCATGCACTTCATCGGCATGACCGCCTTCGCCGTCGACGCCGTGATCCAGTGGTCGGCGCCCTATGTGGCGGCCGCCGTGGTCGGGTCGGTGCTGTTCGGCGCCCTGGCCTTCAAGGCGGACAAGCTGTGGCCGACGGCCAAGGGGCGCTGGCTGGCCATCCTCTTCATGGTTCTGGGCATCGTCATCCTGCATTTCACGGCTATGTCGGCCATGACCATCCTGCCGTTCGCGCCGCTGGACGGCGCCCTGACCGGCGACGACGCCAAGCACGCCATCGCGATCGGCGTGGCCGGCGTGGGCCTGCTGGTGCTGGGCGCCGGCGCGGCCAGCCACGCGCTGGACAGCCAGTCGCGCGGCCAGGCCGAGGTGCGTCTGCAGCACCTGATCGAGGGCGGCGTGGACGGCGTGGCGATCGAACGCGACGGCGTCGTCATCGGCGCCAACAGCGCCCTGCTGAAACTGGTCGGCGTCGAGCGCGAGGCCCTGATCGGCCAGCCTCTGTCGCTCTGGGCCGAGGACGTGGCGCGACTGGTCGACGGCGACATGGTCCAGTCGTCGCTCAAGACCGCCTCGGGCGAGGTCCTGCCGGTCGAGCTGGCGGCCAAGCGCGACCAGGCCAGCGAGGGCGTGGTCATGATCTACGCCGTGCGCGACCTGCGCGCGCGTCAGGCTCAGGAACGCCGCATCGCCCATCTGGCCCGCAACGACAGCCTGACCGGCCTGCCCAATCGTTCGTCCTTCCTGGAGCGGCTGAACCGCCAGACCGCCACGACCAAGCCGGGCGAGACCCTGGCCCTGTTCGCCCTCGACCTGAACCGCTTCAAGGAGGTCAACGACCTCTATGGCCACGCCGTCGGCGATCAGTTGCTGTGCCGCATCTCGGACCACCTGCGCGAGGCGCTGAAGGACGGCGAGTTCGTCGCCCGGCAAGGCGGCGACGAATTCGTGGCCATGGCCCCGGTCGCCTCGCGCGCCGAGGCCCTGGCCGTGGCCGAGCGCCTGCGCGCCGCCGTCATCCGGCCGGTCAACATCGAGCACGCCGACCTGTCGTGCGGGGCCAGCATCGGCGTCTCCCTGTGGCCCGAGGACGCCGACGACCTGTCGACCCTGATCAACAACGCCGACCTGGCCATGTATCGCGCCAAGGGCTCGCTGACGGTCGACATCTGCTTCTACGAGGCGGACATGGACCAGGCCGTGCGCGCCCGCCGCCGCGTCACCCAGGCCCTGCGCGAAGCCCTGGATAACGAACGGTTCGAGCTGCACTATCAGGTCCAGGCCTCGGTCGAGACCGGCAAGGCGACCGGCTACGAGGTCCTGCTGCGCTGGAAGGACGAGAACGGCCGCAACATCCCGCCGTCGGACTTCATTCCCGTGGCCGAGGAGACCGGCCTGATCCTGCCGATCGGCGAATGGGTGCTGCGTCAGGCCTGCCGGCAGGCCGCCGCCTGGCCGGAGCCGCACCGCATTGCGGTCAACCTGTCGCCGGTGCAACTGGGCCATGTGGACCTGCCGCGCCTGGTGCACCAGGTCCTGCTGGAGACGGGGCTGGAGGCCTCGCGTCTGGAGCTGGAGATCACCGAGACGGCCATGATCAGCGACATGGAGCGCACCACCCATGTTCTGCGCCAGCTGAAGGCGCTCGGCGTCACCATCGCCATGGACGACTTCGGCACCGGCTATTCCTCACTGTCGACGCTGCGGGCCTTCCCCTTCGACAAGATCAAGCTGGACCGGTCCTTCATGACCGAACTGGACGGCGCCGCGCCGCAGTCGCGGGCCATCATCCGCGCCGTCCTGACCATCGGCGAGAGCCTGTCGATCCCGGTGCTGGCCGAGGGCGTCGAGACGGCCGAGCAGTTGGCCTTCCTGCGCGCCCAGGGCTGCAACGAGGTGCAGGGCTATCTGCTGGGCCGACCCCAGCCGGAAGCCGACGCCCTGTCGAACGGCGCCGCCGTGGTGGCGGCGACGCCGTCAGACGAGGCTCAAGCCGCCAGCGAGCCGTCGGCCACGGCCCGCGCCGTCGCATAGCCGGGCCAGTGACCGGCGCCGGCCCGTTCGTACTGGACGGGCAGGCCCTCCGGCTGGCCCAGGGCCACGGCGGCGTGGTGGCCCCAGTTGGGGTCGTCCAGCACCGCGCGGGCGACGGCGACCAGGTCGGCCCGGCCCTGGACCAGCAGGTCTTCGGCCTGCTGGGGGGTGACGATCATGCCCACGGCCATGACGTTGGCCTGGGGGACCGCCGCCTTCACCGCCTCGGCGAAGGCGACCTGATAATTGGGCTGGTCGCCGGGGATGCGGGCGGTGGCGATGTTGCCGCCGCTGGTCAGGTGCAGATAGTCGTAGCCCATGGCGTGCAGGGCCTGACCGAATGCGGCGGCCTCGTCCGGGGTGATGCCGCCCTCGGTCCAGTCCGAGCCGTTGAAGCGCACGCCCAGGGCCTTGGTCCTGGGCCAGGCGTCGCGCAGGGCCTGGGCCACGCGCAGCGGGAAACGCATCCGGTTCTCCAGCGAGCCGCCGAACTCATCCGTCCGTTCGTTCGACAGCGGCGACAGGAACTGGGTCAGCAGATAGCCGTGGGCGGCGTGCAGCTCGACCAGATCGAACCCGGCCCGGTCGGCGCGCCTGGCCGAATCGATGAAGGCCTCGACCACCCGGTCCATGCCCGCCTGGTCCAGCGCCGTGGGCGTGTGCCAGTCGTCGCGGAAGGCTTGCGCCGAGGCGGAAAACGTCTCCCACGCCTTGTCGGCGGGGGCGGGGCCGCCCCGGTCGATCCACGGCGGATTGGTCGAGGCCTTGCGCCCCGCGTGGGCCAGCTGGACGCCGATCGGCGTGTCCGAATAGGTGCGGATGTCGCGGATGATCCGGGCGAAGGCGGCTTCCTGTTCGTCGTTCCACAGGCCGGTGTCGGCCCAGGAGATGCGGCCCGCGGCCTCGACGCCGGTGGCTTCGATCACCACCAGTCCGGCGCCCGACAGGGCCAGGCGGCCGATGTGCTGGGCGTGCCAGGGCTGGGGCACGCCGTCGACGGCGGAGTACATGCACATGGGGGCGACGACGATGCGGTTCTTCAGCGTCAGCGGCCCGACGGCGCGCGGGGTGAACAGCAGACTCATTCTGGATCTCTCGGTTCGACCGCAGTGAAGCGGGATGGGGAGGCGGGTCACAGTAGCTATGACTGTGGCGATTTCGTTCAAGTCCCGCCTTTCCGATTATTCACGTGATCCCGAACGGCGACGCTGGCAGTTTGCCGTCAGCCAAGAAGGGGAACACCTATGCGCCGTATCATCATCGCTCTCGCCGTCGCCGCCGTCGCCGCGCCCATGCTGTCGGGCTGCATCATCATCGCCAGCGACAAGCCGACCACCCGCGTCATCCACTCGACCCCGGCCGAGGCCAACTGATGCGCCTGGCAGCCGTCGCGGCCGTCGCCCTGCTGCCGCTGCTGGGCGGCTGCGTCATCTATTCGAACGACGGCGGGGAAAAGCTCACGGTCGCCGCCTCGGATCGCGTGTCCGTCCAGACCGAAGCCCTGGAAGCCGTCCGCAAGATCGACTTCGACGGTCAAAAGCTGAACGTCGTGGTCGGCTCCAACGGCTGCACCGAGGCGTCCAGCTTCGAGGTCAAGATCAAGGACGGCGATCCGGCCGAGCTCAGCCTGACCCGTCGCGCGCCCGATCTGTGCAAGGCCCTGGTCCGCGAAGGCGTGACCGTCAGCTGGACCTACGCCGAAATGGGCCTGACAGCCGGCCAGCCGGTCCGCGTGCTGAACCCGGTCAGTCTGTAAAGGCAAATGCCCTTCTCCCCTTGAGGGAGAAGGTGGCCCCTCAGGGCCGGATGAGGGGTGCCGGCGGCACGATCGCCCACTTCACTCAGGCGGCGGAGTCTCCATCGGATACGAGGCGCTCACACCCCTCATCCGTCAGGCTTCGCCTGCCACCTTCTCCCTCAAGGGGAGAAGGGAAATTAAGCCGAAAACACCCCCAGCATTTCCGCCGGGATGCGGGCGGGGCGCAGGCTGGTCGCCTCGACCAGGCACCATTCCGAGACGCCCTGGGCGCACAGGCGGCCTTGGCCGTCCTCGATGCGGACATAGCGGTTGAAGCGCGGCCCTTGCGGGTCGCCGACCCAGGTGCGGGCGACGACGCCGGTCGCGCCGGGCTCGATGCCGCGCAGGTAGTCGATCTCGTGTCTCAGCGCGACCCAGGACCATTTCGCCCGCGTCGCCTCGTCGAAGCGCGCGTTCCAGTGGGCCGTGCCGACGTCCTGCAGCCAGCCGACATAGACGACGTTGTTGACGTGGTTGTTCTCGTCGATGTGCTCCGGCCGCACGTCCAGGGTGACGACGAAGACCTCGCGGTCCTCGCGCGGTTGCAACTGCGGCCGGGCCATCCGGGCTTAGGCTTCGCCGAGGGCGACGCCCTTCTCGGCCATCAGGGCCTGAAGTTCGCCGGCCTGGAACATTTCGCGCACGATGTCGGACCCGCCGACGAACTCGCCCTTGACGTAGAGCTGCGGGATGGTGGGCCAGTCGGTGAAGGCCTTGATGCCGTCGCGCAGGGCTTCGTCCTGAAGCACGTCGACGCCGACGAAGGCCGCGCCCACGTGGTCGAGGATCTGCACCGCCAGCGAGGAGAAGCCGCAGCGCGGCGCGTCCGGCGTGCCCTTCATGAA
>NZ_DASWXW010000146.1:0-6084 GCF_036405315.1 Brevundimonas sp.
AGTGGTCGCGCAGGTCGATGAACAGCAGGCCGCCGTGGTCGCGCTTGCGGTGAACCCAGCCCGACAGACGAACATTCGCGCCCGCATCCGTCGAACGGAGGGCGCCGCAGGTATGGGTGCGATAGGCGTGCATGATCGGATTCGTCTGAAAACGGCTGGAGAACAGCGTGAATTAGGAGGGGCGAAAGGCCCATCATCGCCCCGGAAAGTCAAGGCTGGCGGCTAAATCCACAGCGCCGCGTGGTTGTCCACCGCCGCCGGGAACCTGCCCACAGCGCGCTGGACGGCCTCTGCTATGGTCTGCTCATGACCGCACTCGGTTCCGACATCCAGCAACTGCGCCTGCCCCTGCGGCAGGAGGCGTCGCAACGCGCGGCGGATTTCGTCGTGTCCGAATCCAATTCGGCGGCGGCCTCGGTGCTGGCGACCTGGCCCGAGATGGCCGGTTCGGTCCTGTCGATCTTCGGCCCGCCGGGCAGCGGCAAGAGCCATCTGGCCGCCGCCTGGGTCGAGCGCACCGGCGCCGTCGCCCTGCACGGAGCCGAGGCCGCCCTGGTCGATCCGCTGGAGCTTGAGGGCCAGTTCGTCCTGCTGGACCGCGCCCAGGACGCCGACGACGAGAGCCTGTTCCACCTGTTCAACCTAACCCAGTCCGGCGGCGGCGCCCTGCTGCTGGTGTCGCGCGATCCGCCGGCGGCCTGGGTCTGCGACCTGCCCGACCTGCGCTCGCGCCTTAACGCCATCCGCACCGTGGGAATCGAAGCGCCTGACGACGCCGTGCTGGGGGCCATGCTCAGACGGGCCTTCGCCACACGAAACATCACGCCCGGCGAGGACGTCGTCGAATACCTAGCCCGCCGCATCGACCGCTCGGCTGATTCCGTCGAACGGATCGTCGACCAGCTTGACGCCTTCCACCGCCCGGTCACGCGCGTCCTGGCCCGTCAGGTGCTGGAAGACAGCGACGAACTGTCTGACTGATTGCGCCACATCGCGGTTGCAGCCGTCACAGGGCCGCGCGACAACAATCAAATGACTGAAATCGCGCCCATCGCCGTCGACACCACTGGCGAGGAAGTCCCTTCCTCGCGCGCCCCGCAGTTGGAGCTGTCCGAGGCGCTGATGACCTCGCCCGAGCGTTTCATCAACCGCGAGCTGTCATGGCTGGCCTTCAACGGACGCGTGCTGGAAGAAGCCGCCAACGAGGGTCATCCGCTGCTGGAGCGGGTCCGCTTCCTGTCGATCTCGGCCAACAACCTGGATGAGTTCTTCATGACCCGCGTGGCGGGCCTGAAGGGCCAGGTCCGCGAACGCGTCCGCGTCGTCTCGCCCGACGGCCTGACGCCCGCCGAGCAGCTGGAACAGGTCAACGCCGCCGCCGGCGGCCTGATGGCCGAGCAGCAGCGCCGCTGGCGCGTCCTGCGCAAGGAGATGGCCGCCGCCGGGATCGAGGTCGTGGACGGCGGCAAGATCACCCGCACCGAGCGCGAACGACTGGAGCCCGAGTTCCTCAATCAGCTGTTCGCCGTTCTGACGCCGATGGCGATCGACCCGGCCCACCCCTTCCCCTTCCTGCCCAACCTGGGGTTCTCGCTGGCGCTGAAGCTGCGGCGGAACAGCGACAACCGCGTCCTCTACGCCCTGGTCCCCGTGCCGACGCAGGTGCGGCGCTTCTGGGCCCTGGCCACCGACGGCCGCTCGACGCCGGGCCGCAAGCGGTTTGTGTCGCTGGAAAACCTGCTGCTGCTGTTCATCGACCACCTCTTCCCTGGCTGCGAGATCCTGGAAAAGGGCCTGTTCCGTCTGATCCGCGACTCGGACATCGAGATTGAGGAAGAGGCCGAAGACCTGGTCATGGAGTTCGAGGAGGCGTTGAAGCAGCGCCGCATGGGCTCGGTCGTCCGCATCAAGATCCAGGCCTCCATGCCCGAGGACCTGCGCGACTTCATCATCGCCGAACTGCACGCCCAGCCGCAGGACGTGGTTCTGGTCGAGGGGATGCTGGGGCTGGCGCAACTGGCCGAACTGATCCCCGGCGGCCACCCCGACCTGAAGTTCAAGGGCTATGAGCCGCGCTACCCCGAGCGGGTGCGCGACAACGGCGGCGACATCTTCGCGGCGGTGCGCGAAAAGGACATGCTGATCCACCACCCGTTCGAGAGCTTCGACGTGGTGGTGCAGTTCCTGCGTCAGGCGGCGCGCGACCCTAACGTCATCGCCATCAAGCAGACGCTTTACCGCACCTCCAAGGACAGCCCCATCGTCGCCGCCCTGATCGAGGCGGCCGAAAACGGCAAGAACGTCACCGCCCTGATCGAACTGAAGGCGCGCTTTGACGAAGAGGCCAACCTGCGCTGGGCGCGGCAGATGGAGCGGGCGGGCGTCCACGTCGTCTTCGGCTTCGTCGAGTACAAGACCCACGCCAAGCTGAGCGTCGTGGTGCGGCGCGAGGGCGATTCCTTGCGCACCTACTGCCACTTCGGCACCGGCAACTATCACCCGACGACGGCCAAGATTTACACCGACCTCAGCCTGTTCACCTGCGATCCCGTCCTGGGGCGCGACGCGACGCGGGTGTTCAACTACATCACCGGCTATGCCGCGCCGGACGAGTTGGAGGCGCTGGTCGTCTCGCCGCTGAACATGAAGACCAGCCTGCTGGAAATGATCGGCAAGGAGATGTCGGCCGCCGCCAAGGGCAAGCCCGCCGCCATCTGGGCCAAGATGAACGCCCTGGTCGATCCCGAGATCATCGACGCCCTGTATCGCGCCAGCCAGTGGGGCGTGCGCATCGAACTGGTCATCCGCGGCATCTGCTGCCTGCGCCCCGGCGTGCCGGGCCTGTCGGAGAACATCCGGGTCAAGTCGATCGTCGGCCGCTTCCTGGAACACAGCCGCATCGTCGCCTTCGCCAACGGCCACGACCTGCCCAGCAACAAGGCCAAGCTGTTCATCTCGTCCGCCGACTGGATGCCGCGCAATCTGGACCGCCGCGTCGAGCTGATGACGCCCATCCTGAACGCCACGGTCCATGATCAGGTGCTGGATCAGATCATGGTCGCCAACCTGAAGGACGACGCTCAGAGCTGGACCCTGGCGGCGGACGGAACCTATCGCCGCGTCACGCCCTCCGGTCCTGAACGTCCCTTCTCGGCTCACAAATATTTCATGACCAATCCCAGCCTGTCGGGCCGCGGCCGCAAGGTGAAGACCCTGCCCGGCGCCCTGTCCTATTCCGGCCTCAAGCCCCGGAAGCGCCGCTGATGGGCGTCGAGGCCGAATATCCGTCGCGTCAGATCGCGGTCATCGACATCGGTTCCAACTCAGTCCGTCTGGTCCTTTACCGGCTGGAAGGCCGGGCGGTCTGGACCATGTTCAATGAAAAGGTCCTGGCCGGTCTGGGTCGTGATCTGGCCGCGACCCGGCGCCTGTCCGTGCCGGGCGTGGTCTCGGCCATGACGGCCCTGCGCCGCTTCGCCGCCGTCATCGAGGGCGTTCAGCCCGATCAGACCATCGTCGCCGCCACCGCCGCCGTTCGCGAGGCCGAGGACGGCGCCGAATTTTGCGCCCGCGTGGCCGCCGAAACCGGCCTCCAGGTCCGCGTGCTCAGCGGCGAGGAAGAAGCCCGCTATTCCGCCCTCGGCGTCCTGGCCGGCGCGCCGGGCTCCAGCGGCGTCGCCGCCGACATGGGCGGCGCCAGTCTGGAGCTGACCCGCATCGGCGACGGCGGCCGCAACCGCCCGCTGGACAAGGGCGTCACCCTGCCGCTCGGCCCCTTCGCCCTGGCCGATCCCAAGGGGTTCGACGTCGATCGTCTGCGCTCGCGCATCGCCAAGCGGTTGGCGCCGGTGGCCGACGTCTACGCCACGGACGCCCTGCACGCCGTCGGCGGGGCCTGGCGCAGCCTGGCCCAGATGCACATGGCCCAGACCGACCACCCGCTGCGGATCGTGCACGAATACGCCATGACCGCCGCCGACGCGCGCGATCTGGCCCGGCTCGTGGCGCGCCAGTCCAAGGCCTCGCTGGAGAAGCTGCCGGGCGTGTCCAAGCGCCGGGCCGAAACCCTGCCTTACGCCGCCCTGGTGCTGGATGGACTGATCGACGCGCTGGGTCTGAAGTCCGTGACCTTCTCGGCCTGGGGCGTGCGCGAGGGCCTGCTCTACGCCGGTCTGTCGCCTGAGATGGCGGCGGTCGACCCGCTGCTCGCCGGCTGTTCGGCCTGGGGCGGGCGGCAAGGCGTGGACCCGGCCCTGCCCCGCGCGCTGGACGGCTGGCTGCAGCCCGTCGTCTCGGCCATGCCCGAAGCCTTTGGCGAGGAGCGCGACGCCCTGCTGACCGCCTCGGTCTGTCGTCTGGCCGACCTCGGCGCACGCCTGCACCCCGATCACCGCGTCGATCTGGTCTTTGATCAGGTGCTGCGCTCGCCCATTCCGGGCCAGACCCATGCCGAACGCGCCTTCCTGGCGGTGGCGATGAACGCCCGTTACGGCGGCGAGGCCAGGACGCCGTCGCCCGGCGCCGTGGATCGTTTGCTGTCGGCATCCGGCCAGAAGCGCGCCCGCGCCCTGGGCCTGGCCATGCGGCTGGCCTGCGACCTGTCCGGCCGCTCGCCGCAGTTGCTGGCCAACGCCGCCGCCACGGTCGAGAAGGGCTCGCTGCGCATCACGGCGGCCGAGGGCTACGCCGACATGCTGCTGGGCGAACAGACCCGCCGCCGCGCCAAGGCCCTGGCCGAAGCCATGAACCTGACCCTCAAAATCTAGGGAACGACCATGCCAGTCACCGGAATCGGCGGTTTCTTCTTCCGCTCCAAGGACACCAAAGCCCTGGCCGACTGGTATCTGACCCACCTCGGCGTCGGGGCGCCGGAGAACGTCTGGATCTGGAACCAGCAAGCGGGACCGACGGTCTTCGCCCCGTTCAAGGAAGACAGCGACTATTTCGCTGCTGACCACCGCTGGATGCTGAACCTGCGGGTCGAGGGGCTGGACGACCTGATCGCGTCGCTGAAGGCGGCCGGGATTGAGGTCATCACCAAGCCGGAATGGGACGCGACCCCCGAGATCGGACGCTTTGCGCGCATCCATGACCCCGAGGGCAATCCGATCGAGCTGTGGGAGCCGGCGTCGCCGCCGGCCCCATAAGCTCTAGCCTTCGATCTCAACGACTTCGACGCGCGAGCCGTTCAGCACCAGGGCGATCTCGCCCTTCTTCAGCTTCAGGGCGTCGTCCCCGAACAGCTGACGGCGCCAGCCCTTCATGGCTTCGACGTCGGCGTTGTCGTCGTTGGCGATCTTTTCCAGATCGGCGACGTTGGCGATCAGCTTGGTGGCCACGCCGGCGTTGTCGCTCTTGGCCTTCAGCAGCACCTTCAGCAGTTCCACCACCGAGGGCGGAGCCGGCTGACTGTGCGCCGGGCGCTCCAGCTTGGGCGCATGAGCTTCCGGATCAGCCAGGACGCGCTTCAGCTCGGCGGCCAGCTCCAGACCCAGCCGCGAACCGCCGAAGCCCTTGGGCACCGAGCGCAGGCGGTTGAAGGCCTCGGGATCGGTCGGGGCCTGAACCGCGATTTCGTCGATGCCTTCATCCTTCAGGATGCGGCCGCGCGGTTGATCGCGTTCCTGCGCCGCGCGCTCGCGCCAGACGGCGGTGGCGACAAAGGCGGCCAGGTACTTGGCGCTGAACTTCTTGGGCTTCAGCCGCTTCCACGCGTTCTCGGGGGTGGTGTCATAGAGGGCCGGATCGGTCAGGGCGCCCATTTCGGACATGACCCAGTCCAGACGGCCTTCCTTCTGCAGCCGATCCCGCAGCTTGGGATAGAGGGCGGCCAGGTGGGTCACGTCGCCCAGGGCATAGACCAGTTGCGCGTCCGACAGCGGGCGGCGCGCCCAGTCGGTGAAACGGCTGCCCTTGTCCAGTTCCTGGCGCAGCATCTGACGGACCAGCTGCTCATAGCTGACCTGATCGCCGAAGCCGGCGGCCATGGCGGCGACCTGGGTGTCGAACATGGGCTTGGGCATGGCGCCCAGGCGGTTGAAGATCTCGACGTCCTGACGGGCGGCGTGGAAGACCTTGATGATC
>NZ_DASWXW010000147.1:0-14533 GCF_036405315.1 Brevundimonas sp.
GATGACCTGCACGGCCTCCAGTCCCTTGAGGCCCAGGGCGATACGCACCCGCCAGGAGGCCGTGGAGCGGAAATAGCCGTGCAGGATCATGGGGTCAGACTCCGGCGCGACGGCGCACGCCGCCGAGGGTGAAGACCGCGACCGAGGCGATCACGGCGGGGATGACGGCCAGCAGGATCAGCGACTGGGGCGTCCAGCCGGCGGCCAGCAGCACCCCGCCGACCAGGGGTCCGACGATGGCGCCGATCCGGCCTACGCCCAGGGCCCAGCCCACGCCGGTGGCGCGAATCGCGGTCGGATAGACGGCGGCGGTCAGGGCGTTGCAGCCGATCTGGGCGCCGACGACGCCGAAGCCGGACAGAGCCGCGCCGAGCAGCAGGACCGTCAGGTTCGTGCCGCCGAAGGCCAGCAGGGCGATGAAGGCGGCCGAGGCGGCGTAGGCCGAACCCAGGACGACATAGGGGCTGATCTTGTCGATCATCCGGCCCAGGACGATGGCGCCGACGACGCCGCCCAGGTTCAGGGTCGCGGTGGACAGGATGGCCATGCTGAGCGGCAGACCGGCGCCCTTCAGCAGGGTCGGCAGCCAGTTCACCAGGAAGTACATGACCAGCAGGTTCATGAAGAAGGCGACCCAGAGCAGCAGGGTCACAGGCGTGCGGCCTTCACGGAACAGCTGGAAGACCGAGAAGCCCTTGGCCGCCGACGACTGCTCGTGCTTCAGCCCCGCGATGAAGTCGCTAACCGAGGCGTCGGCGTCGATCTTCTTCACGATAGGAGCGATCTTGTGCTCCGGCGCGCCCTTGGCGACCAGGAAGCGCACCGACTCCGGCAGCATGAAATACAGCACCGGCAACAGCAGCAGGGGCAGGACGCCGCCGACGACGAAGACCGAATGCCAGTCAAAGTGAGCGATCAGCCAGGTCGAGATCAGGCCGCCGACGGTCGAGCCCAGCGGGAAGCCGCAGAACATGACCGTCACCAGGGTCGCGCGCAGGCGGGCCGGGCCGTATTCGCTGGTCAGGGCGATGATGTTGGGCATGGCGGCGCCCAGGCCGACGCCGGTGATGAAGCGATAGATCAGCAGTTCGTTCATCGAGCCGGCGAAGGCCGTCAGCAGGGCGAACAGGCCGAAGATGAAGGTCGAGATCAGGATGACCGTCTTGCGGCCGAACTTGTCCGCCGCCGGGCTCAGGGTGAAGGCGCCGACCGTCAGGCCCAGAAGGCCGATGGCGAAGATCGGACCGAAGGCCGACGGGGCCAGGCCCCAGTCCTCGGCGATCTTGGGCGCGACGAAGGCGATCGACTGGGTGTCGAAGCCGTCGAGCATGGCGATGATGAAGCACAGCGCCGTGACGCCGAACTGTAGCGGGCCGAATTTGGCCCGGTCGATGACGGCGTTTCCGCCCCCCTCACCCATGGCTGCCATATGTGTCGTCCTCCGTGGAGGGCGCGTCTGTCGCGCGCCTCTCCGTGTGTTGATGATGCTGAAAAAGGGATCAGGCGGCGGGCGGGCCGACCTTGATGTTGAGCGGGGTCAGGCCGTCGATGGTCACGGTCATGGCGTCGCCAGGAACCACCGCGCCGACACCGGCAGGGGTGCCGGTGTAGATCAGGTCGCCGGGCTGGATCTCCCACAGACCCGACAGGTAGGCGACGATGTCCGCCACCGGCCAGATCAGGTCGGCCAGGTCCGCCGACTGCTTGACCTCGCTGTTGACGGTCAGCTCGATCTTGCCGTGTTCGGGATCGAAGCCCTCGCCCGCCTTGTGGATCCGGCCCAGCGGCGACGACTGCTCGACGTTCTTGCCGGTGTCCCACGGACGGCCCTGGGCGCGGGCTTCCAGCTGCAGGTCGCGGCGCGTCATGTCCAGGCCGGTGGCGTAGCCCCAGACGTGGTCCAGCGCGTTCTCGACGGCGATGTCGCGACCGCCCTTGCCGATGGCGACGACCAGCTCGGCCTCATAGTGGAAGTTCTCGGTCCTGGACGGATAGGCGATGGTGGCGCCGTCCAGCACCACCGTCTCGGCCCACGCCGTGAAGAAGAAGGGCGGCTCGCGGTCCGGGTCGCGGCCCATTTCGCGAGCGTGGGCGGCGTAGTTGCGGCCGACGCAGAAGATGCGGCGGACCGGGAATTCGTCCCCGGTGTTGGTCGGGGCAAGCACGGGCGCTTGCGGTTGGAACAGCAGGCTCATGCGTTCTCTTCCTTGTAGAGGTTCAGTTTTTCCTGACAGGCCTTGTCGGAGTATCCGAACAGGACCAGCCGGCTGGCCGCCTTGAAGGCGACCGATTTCCACGACGGCACGACCACGATGTCGCGCGGCTTCAGGGCGACGGTTTCGCCCTCGATCACCGCCTCGCCGGTCCCCTCGACCACCACGAAGATGGCGCCGTCGGTCGAGCGGCGCGGCTTGCTCTCAAAGCCTCCCGGCAGCAGGCGGACATGGGCCGAGATGGTGGCCATGATCGGCCCGCCGTTGATCGGGTTCATGAACTCCAGGGCGTGGCCCAGATGCGGGTCGATCTCGGCGCCGCTCTCGGCCATGGCGTCCAGCGCCGGACGCCACTCGGCGTAGGGATAGTGGAACAGCGGCTGATGCGCCGGCCGGCGGTCCGCCGTGTGGCCCTTCAGCGGACGCATGTTGCGGCCATAGCGGTTCAGGCTGTCGCCGGCCGGGGCCTTTTCCGGGAACTGGTCTTCCGAATAACCCTCGGCGAAGCTGGCGTCGAAGTGGCGGACGGTGGGGATGTCGAGGCCGTCCAGCCAGATCATCGGCGTCTCGGTCGGGTTGCCGTGGTCGTGCCACTGGCCGCCCGGCGTCAGCACCAGGTCGAAGGGCTGCATCACCGCCTTCTCGCCGTCCACCGAGGTATAGGCGCCCGAACCCTCCATGACGAAGCGCAGGGCGCACTGGGCGTGGCGGTGGGCCGGGGCGATCTCGCCCGGCAGGATCAGCTGCAGACCGGCGTAGAGGCTGGGCGTGATCGACGACAGACCAGGCAAGCCGGGGTTCTCAAGGATCAGCACGCGGCGCTCGGCCTGCTTGGCGCTGATCAGGTCGCCCGCCCGCATCAGGTAGTCGCGGGCGTTGTCATAGGACCACTTGTGCACCTTGGCCGGGGAGTTCGGCTGCGGCAGGACCAGGGCCGACAGCTTCTCCCACAGCGGATAGAGGCCTTCGGGCTCCATCTGCTCATAGAGGGCGTTCAGCTGGGACTGCTGGTCGTTGGAAAGAACCTCGTGCATGGCCTAGCCCTCCATGCCGACGTGCAGCAGGCCGTCCTGCAGCTTCACCGGGAAGCTGCGCACGGCGACCGAGCACGGGGCATCGACCGGCGCGCCGGTCTTCACATTGAAGGTGCCCTGATGCAGCGGGCATTCGATCAGCTCGCCGTCCAGAAAGCCGTCGGACAGGCTGGCCTGGCCGTGGGTGCACAGGTCGGCGGTGGCGAAATACTCGCCGTCCACTACATAGAGGGCGACGTTCAGGCCGTTGACGCTGGCCTTGGCGACGCCGTGTTCTTCAAGCGCCGAAGGCGGCAAGGTCGCCACCCACGACAGGGTCGCGGCTTCGGTCATGCGGGGTACACCAGACTGTTGGGGATCATTTCGGAATCGAAGACGACGACGCGCTCCACAAAGCGCAGGCGGTCGCCGTCGCGGACGATGCGGTCGTGGCAGACGGCGGACAGGATGATGTCCGACTGCTTGTCCACCAGGGTCTGCACCACCAGCAGGTTGTGGCGGACGCTGACGCTCGCCTCGTCCTGCTCGACAACCCGCGGCGCGGTGGGGAAGCGGCGATAATAGCGCGGCGCATACATCTGGGTCCGCGTCAGGCCAGTCACCCGGTCCTTCAGCATCCCCCGACTCTCGGCCTGCATGGTGCTGAGGGTATAGCCTGCGTCGTAGTTCTCGCGCGGGATCACGCGATAGAGGCAGTCCTCGATGAAGAAGTCGGGCCAGGCGTGCAGATCGACATCGTCCAGAACGCCGTAATAGGCGTCGTACAGGTCGCGGATCTCGTCGCGGGCGATGATGGCGGGGGTCATGGCCTCGCTCACAGGCCCATCACCTTGCGCCAGTAACGGTACATGCCGCGCACGGCGGTTTCCGTGACCTGGTGATCCGTCGGGGCGATCTCGCGGCCGCCCATCTGCAGGATGAAGTGCTCGTCCGGCGAACCGGCGGCGCCCTGCTGGGTCATCTCCAGAACCTCGCCGTCGTCGGCCGAGACGAAGCCGGCCGGGCCGAACAGGTTGGCCTGACGCGTGCGGCGCAGGCGCATCTCCGGCGTGTCGTCGGCGTAGCACCAGTGGGTCCAGTGGAAGTCGAACCCGTTCGGCCCCTTGGGCACGATCTGGCGCGTCGTCAGGCTGTTGACCTGCTGCTGCAGGATGACGCTGGGGAAGATGGTGATCATCCCGACGGTTTCCTCGCCCGGGAACTCCTGCACCACGTCCATGACGCGGGGGTCCTCCAGCACCAGATCGCCCTGGAAGTTGCGGATGTCGGCCATGGCCTCGGTCTTTTCCTGCTCGCCCTTGCGCGAAATCAGGATGCCGTGGCGCCCCTCGTCGTCGATATCGACGGCGGACTTCTGGTCGGCCCGGAACAGGCCGAAGGTGGCGAAGAAGACGTGCAGCAGGCCCGCGTGATAGGGGTCCTTGATGTTCTCCTGCATCTGCTTCCAGTTGGCCGGGATGTGCTGACGGTTGTAGCCCAGCACCTCCAGCTTCCGGCCGTCATAGACGCGGGTGTAGTGCTTCCAGAACTTCTCGCCGAGATACTCGCGGAAGGGCGGCGTCTCGTCCGAGAAGGTGGCCCAGACCACGCCGTTGACCACCTCGACGCGCAGCTTGTTCAGGCTGTGGTCCTTGGGGTCGAAGTCCGCCGGCATGCCGCCCTGACGCTTGACGCCGCGACGGAACGGCACGCCCTGCAGGTCGCCGTTCAGCGCATAGGACCACTGATGATAGGGGCAGATCAGCTCCTTGGAGTGGCCGGTGCGGGTCTGGCAGAACTTGACGCCCTTATGGGCGCAGCGGTTCTCGACCACCGAAATCTCGTCCTCGCCCGAACGGACCATGACGCAGGGCTTCTCGCCCAGGGTCGTCGTCTTCCAGTCGCCGACCTCGGCCAGCTCGCACTCCAGACCGACATAGAGCCAGTGCGGCCCGTACCAGATCTTCTGCAGTTCCTCGGCGTAGATCGCGGGGTCCGTATAGACCCAGTAGGGCACGGCGGCGTCGACGTCGGCTGGCCACGCGAGTCGGTTCTCGCCCTCCGGCGGGCGTACGGGGATGTTCACTGAAAGCTCCCGGACAAAGAATTCGAAGCAGCGATCTCATGTCGCCGTTGACCGCATTGGTGTCGTGGTTTTTGATCTATGTCAAATGCGTTGCATCTGATGCAATGAGCGACGGAGATCACAAATGGCTGAACGCATCCTCATCCTGGGGGCCGGACACGCTGGGGGCGCGACCGCCATCGCCTTGCGTGAGCTGGGTTTTTCGGGATCGATCCTGGTCGTCGGGGACGAGGCCCACCCCCCCTACGAACGTCCAAGCCTGTCCAAGGATTATCTGTCCGGCGCCGAGACCGATCCGGTCTGGCTGGCGCCCGCGGAACGCTGGGCCGAGCTTGACGTGAGCCTGAAGCTGGGCGCCGAAGCGGTCGCCATCGACCGCGACAGGGGCGAGATTCGACTGGCCGACGGATCGGTCGAGCCGTTCGACAAGCTGGTGCTGGCCCTGGGCGGCCGCGTGCGTCGCCTGCCCCTGCCCGACCATGCCGCCGTCCGCTATCTGCGGACCGCCGACGACGCCCGCGCCATCGCTGCGGCGGCCAAACCCGGCGCCCGCGCCCTGGTCGTCGGCGGCGGGGTGATCGGACTGGAAGCGGCCTCGACCCTGCGCGGCCTGGGCCTGAGCGCCACTGTGATCGAGGCGGGCGAGCGTCTGCTGGGTCGCAACGTTCCGGCCGAAGCCGCCGAATGGCTGTCCGCCGCCCACGCCCGCATCGGCGTCGAGGTGAAGCTGGGTCGGTCACTGCAGGCGCTGGAAAACGCCGCCGACGGCGCGGTTCTCGCCCGACTGGACGACGGCTCGACCGTCGAGGCCGACCTGGTGGTCGTGGGCATCGGCATCATGCCCTCGATCGAAATGGCCGAGGCGGCGGGCCTGCCGGTCGCGGGCGGGGTTCTGGTCGGCGACGACTACCGCTCGCCCGCCGACGAGCGCATCTTCGCCGTCGGCGACCTGGCCGCGCGGACGCGCGACGGCGCCGCCGCCCGCATGGAGACCTGGGCCCACGCCCAGACCTCGGCCCGCACCGCCGCCCTGGCCATTCTGGGGCTGCCCGCAGAGGTCGAGCCGACGCCCTGGTTCTGGACCGCCCAGTGCGGCCATAATCTGCAGATCCTCGGCGATCCGGCGGCGAGCGACGCGGTCGTGGCGCGCGGCGAGGCGGTGCGGCTCTATCTGCGCGACGGCGCTCTGGTCGGCGCCGCCTGTCTGGATCAGCCGCGCGACTTCGCTGCGGCGCGCCGCCTGATGGGCAAGGCGCTGATCGCGGAGACGGCGAGCGACCCGGCGACCGACCTGCGCAAGGCCGCCGCCTGAGCCGTCAGAGCGACGGGCGCACCCCGCCCGTGGCCCGGGTGATCTGGTCGCATACCTCGATCAGGCGTTCGCGCGCCTGATCGTCGTATTCCGGTTTGAACACGTCGGTGGCCAGGACCGTGGCGGTGAAGACCGCCTCGCCCTGCAGGTCGAAGATCGGCACGGCGGTGGCCCGCAGGCCGGGGATCAGATCGCCCCGGACGGCCGAATAGCCGTCCCGCCGCACCCGCGCGCGCAGGCCCTCGACGTCGACCGGCTGGAACTGCGGCTGGGTCTCGCGCTCGACCATCTGCCGCGTCGCCGCCTCGGGCCGGAAGGCCAGAAAGACGTGGCCCGTGGCCGAACTGAGCAGCGGCAGGGGCGAGCCGACCATCAGCGAGGTCGAGATGGCGGGCGTGCCCATGATCCAGCGCACCACGATCGGCCCGGTGGGCCCCAGGGCGCCCATCTGCACCGTGCGGCCGGTCTCGGCGACATAGTCGGTCAGGGCGATCGCCGCCTCGCGGAAACTGTCCATCCGCGACAGGGCCGCCAGCCCCAGGCGCAGCGCGCCTGGCCCCAGCTCATAGCGCCCCGTCGCCGCGTCCTGACGGGCCATGCCCGCGGCGATCAGACTGGCCAGATAACGGTGGGCCTGCGACGACGACAGATCCGACGCCTGGGCGATCGCGCCCAAGGCCGCCGCTCCGTTCTGCGAGGCCAGCACCTCCAGCACGCGCAGGCCGATGCCCACGGACTGAATGCCCTGCCGTCGCTCGCCTGTCTCGCTCATCGTTTCATCCGCAGTGTTGATCGCGAACGCCAAGGTACAGGTTTTTGACGCCACGCAAGCCCCTCCTCGCCGCTCGCCCGAGCCCCGCGCCCGCAAACCGATACTCCGCGGCATCGAAAGCAGTCAGGCTCGCAAGTTCAGCGACTTATCACGGCGCCAGCGGCGCGCGCGCTCAGGCGTAGCCCAGCAGGCGGCGCAGCCCGGGCGCATGGAAGTCGACGAGTTGCTTCTGCTGCTCGGGCAGTTCCGGGGGGAAGGCGACCCCGTCCGGCAGCATGAGATTCTCCCGCGCCGTGCGGCTCAGCTTTCGGTCCGAACCGACACGGACCCGCGCCCGCCAATCGGTCGGCAGTTCGATGCCGCAGGCGGCCAGAAGCGCGCGGAAGTAGGCCTCGGACGACGGGGCGTCGAGGTCCGCCAGTGCGGCCAGAATGTCCTCGTAGCGGACCAGATGGACGCCCGTCCCCAGCCAGGCGGCGGCGTTGTGCGTATAGACGTCGGCCAGGGCCGGGGTCTTTCCGTGAAGACCGAAGATCATGAAGTTCAACAGCATGTCAGTGTTGAACACGCCCGATTTCAGATGCTCGAGGTTTTCCTGATGGAAGGCGTCCGAGACGAAGAACCGCGCCCGGGCCAGGACCCAGTCGTAGGGGTCCCGCACCAGCAGCACGTGCCGCGCGGTGCGCACATTGGCGACGGCCTGGTCGCTGAACAGAAGATGCGCCGCGCAAAGCCGGGGCGCATGCGGATTAAAGGCCTCCAGATGGAGGTGCATGTTCGGGATCTGCACGAAGTCCCGATCATAGTGCTGCTCGACCGGCACGAACATCCGGATGATGTTGCGCAGCAGGTGCGTGCCGCCTTTCGGCACGCTGTTGAGCAGCACCGGCTGGGCCAGGGGCGTCTGCGCGAAACGCGCCACCTCGGCGTCCAGCGTGTCCTTGATGCCCGTGATGATCGCCATTGCTTCCCCTGTGCCCCGCACGCTTTTGATCACGCAGATAATGCCGCCTGCGGAACAGTCTGAAAATTAGAAAGAGGGCGGCGAGGAACCCCGCCGCCCTCCTCTGGTCTGGCCTTGGATCAGGATCAGAACGACTTGCTGACCCGCACGAAGGCGCGGCGGCCGTAGTAGGCCTCGGTGTACTGCGACGCCAGGATCGAGTTCCCCGTGGTCGAGTATTCGCCGATGATGGTCGACGCCGCCGGCGGCTTTTCATCGAACAGGTTGGCGACGCCGCCGATCAGCTTCCAGTCGTCGAACTGGTAGCTCAGCGAGGCGCTGTGGAAGCCGGTGAACTCGGCCTCCGCCTTCACCTCGACGCGACGGCCGTCGATGGTGGTGAAGGCCGAGCCGTTGCCCTCAATATATTCGCTCAGGCTGGACTGGTTGCCGATCCAGTCGAAGCCCCAGAAGGCCGTCCACGGACCGCGCGAGAAGCTGGCGTTGATGTTGCCGACCAGTTCGGGATAGCCGACCTCGCCCAGCGGATCGACGGTGCTTTCCGCGAACACAGCCGTGAAATTCTCCAGCGTCCAGGTGGTCTGGCTGTCGAGCGTCAGTTCGCCCCACGGCGTATCGGCGACATAGCGAACCGTGAAGTCCAGACCCCGGTTCGTCTGTTCGGCGATATTGATGAAGCTGTCGCGCACCTGAGTGATGCCCAGGGTGCGGTCGCGATCGAACTGGTTGCAGATCGGGTCGGTCGGGAAGTTGTCCGACAGATAGCAGGCCGTCAGGATGCCGGCGGCGCCCAGGTTGGTGACCTGGTTGTTGATGTTGATGTCGAAATAGTCGACCGCCAGGCTGATCCCCGTCTCGGGCGGAGTGATGATGACGCCCACGACCGTGGCCTTGGAGGTTTCCGGCGTCAGCACGCCCAGGCCGCCGCCAGTGACCACTTCGGCCGAGGAGTTGCCGCCGGTGAAGTCGCCGGCCACGCCGCCGCCCGGGCCCGCCGGATTGCGGCAGTTGTCATAGAGCTTCTGCGTGATCGTGCCGTCGGCCAGACGGTTGTCCAGGTTGAGGCAGGGGTCGATGTTGCGCTGACCGGCGAAGCTGGTCTGGTCGGCCAGGTAGAGTTCGAACAGCGCCGGCGCCCGGAACGAGGTGCCGTGCGTGGCGCGGAAGCGGACGGCGTCGTTCACGGCCCAGTTCAGGCCGACCTTGTAGGTTGAGGCGTCGCCCGAGGTCTTGGTGTCGGTGTAGCGGCCCGACAGCGACAGATCGAGGTTCTGGACGAAGGGGAAGTCCTTCACCAGGGGCACGGCCAGTTCGACATAGGCCTCGCGCGTGTCTTCACTGCCCTCGGTGACGCCGGCGCCCGACAGGCCCCAGCTGTTGTCAGCCAGGGTCACTTCGCCGGGCGTGTCATTGATTTCGTCGCGGCGGATATGGAAGCCCAGCGCCAGGCCCAGCGGACCGGCCGGCAGTTCGTACAGGTTGCCGCCGATCGAGCCTTCCACATAGGTTTGCTCGTAGAGGGTGTTGCCGGTTTCCGTGTCGAACAGGAAGGCCCGCTCTTCGGCGGTCAGATCGCCGCGCAGCACGCGGGGATCGGCGAAGTTCATGTCGATGCACTGGCGGCCGCTCACGGGCAGCTTGTCGCCGACGCAGCTGGCCGTCTTGAAGCTGGTCGACGACACGGCGTCGTCCAGGATCACGTCCGAGGTGTAGTCGCCGTCAGAGCGGCTGTGCTGGGCGAAGACGTCCCATTTCCAGGTATTGTCAAAGAGCTTCAGATCGCCGCGAACCCCGGCGACGCCCCGGATGTAGTCCACGCGCTGCGACTGGTCGAAGTGATCCGTGACCGGCGTGGGGCTCAGATAGTAGTCGCCGGTGAAGCCGTTGACCGGATCGCCGCCGTAACCCATGCCCGTCGAGGTGTAGGTGTAGTTCCAGAACTGGCGATAGCTGTCGGTACGGCTTTCGCGACGGTTCAGCAGGAACTCGCCATAGACCTCGACGCCGCCGCCGACCTCATAGGCGCCGTCGACGAAGGCGGTGTACCGCTCGACTTCAGGAACGACCGACTCTTCGCGGGCGAAGGGGTGACTGGCGTTGACCACCGCGCGCGAGGCGGCGTCGTAGTTGACCAGGTAGAAGCCCGTGGGCGCGCCAGGATACTGGGCGCTGGTCGCCGGATTGGCGGGTCGGGTCGGGATGTATTTGCCCAGATCGCCGTCGTAGTCGTACTGGAAGCGGCCTGCGCGGCCCGTGAAGCCGGGGCCGTAGACATAGACCTGGCCCCACAGGGTGTCGTTGCAGGTCGGCTTGCCGGTGCGGGGGTCGATGCGGTCGGCGCGGTTGCGGGTGCCCGGCTCGAACACATACTGGTTCTTGCAGATCAGGAAGTCGCGATCGCCCGCGCGCAGCATTTCCTGACGATAATAGTCGCCCGAGACATTGATGTAGCCGCGATCGAACTTCTTACCGAAGGCGCCGGAGATGTTGTACTGCTCGCCGCCGCCGTCCAGCGGGGCCGTGGCGAACACGCCCATTTCGCCGCCGTCGCGGCCGCGATTGGTGATCAGGTTGACCACGCCGGCCACGGCGTCCGAACCGTAGATCGACGAGGCGCCGTCCTTCAGCACGTCGACCCGGTTGATCGCCGACTGCGGAATCACGTTGAGGTCGAAGGCGGAGACGCCGCCGCGGGTGCCGGCCGGACCGGCGCGGCGCCCGTTGAGCAGGACCAGGGTCCGATTGGCGCCGAGACCGCGCAGCGAGATGGTCGAGGCGCCGGGGCCGCCGTCCGTGACGAAGGCGCTGGAGATGGTGCTGTTCACCTGCGGCGAGCCGGCGGCGACGGTCGACGACTGCAGCATCTGGGCGGTGTCGCTCAGCCCGCGGGCCTGGGCCCGCTCGCTGGTGAGCACCTGGACGGGCGAGGCGCTGGTGAACTCGTTCGTGGGAATCCGCGATCCCGTGACGATGATCTCCTCGACCTGCGTCGCCTGTTCATCCTGCGGCCCCTGCGCATCCGACGGCGCGGGCGTCTGGGCGAGGGCGGGCGCGGCCGTCAGCAGCGCGGCGAGCACGCCCCCCGCCAAGGAAGACGTATTACGCAAACGGTTGCGTACAATCATTTTTACAGACCCCTGCTTGAACCAAGATCGCCGGCTTCGCTCCGAAACGGACACGCCGAAGGCGACTTCCCACTGTAGATTTGAGAGAATCTTGGTCAGGTCGGCTGCAAATGCACGACAAAAAGGCCGGGCATCACACGATCATCGAACGCCGTTGCCCTAACGCCACAGCCGCGCTGACGTCCTGGTCCCGGCGAAACCGGCCCACGGCCTAGCGCCGCACCTCCAGTCCCAGGGCGTCGGCGATCGACGTCCACGGCACGTATTTGAAATTCTGGTTTTCGCCGGGCAGGACGTTGCGGCCGTCCTGGGCGATCAGGGCGCCGTGCTCGAAGCCGGGGCCGAGGTTGCGGCTGGTCACGTCCAGCCCGTCGGTCTCGGACACGCCGTCGACGCCGCTCGCCCCGTCGGCGACGACGATGAAGGAGCCCAGATAGGCCTGATCCCCTTCGCGGCGGAAGACGGCGTAGCTGTCATTGCCCTGGCTGGACACGACCAGATAGCCGCGCCCGTCGCCCAGATCATAGAGGCCGACGCCCTCCAGATCATCCTTCAGCGCCGGGTTGTTAGTGATGCGAGCCAGCATGGTCATGGCCGAGCCGCCGTCCGGCTCCGCGGACAGACGCCACAGGCCGACGTCTTCCTCGGCGACATAGAGCCGGCCGGTCGCGTCGTCGGCGACGCAGCCCTCGACCTGGCTGGAGAAGGCGAAGTCGCGCACGCGCACCGCGCGGACCTTGCCGTTTCCGGCGTCGACCAGTTCCCACTGGCGCTTCTCGCCGTTGGAGTCGTTGATGAAGACATAGGTCTTGCCGCTGCGGCTCGAGCGATACATGCACTGGCCGTAGGGATCGCCCTGGCCCGTCGGCTGGAGGCCGTCGGCCACATTGATCAGGCGCCGCGCCTCGACATCAAGGCGATAGATGGCGACGGCCTTGTTGGTCCGGTCGCTGGCCGTAACCAGCACCACCGGCCGCCCCCCCAGCATGAAACCTTCGCGCAGGTCGACATTGTTCATCTTGCCGTCGGGCAGATGCTGGATGACGCGACCCTGCATGTCATAGAGGTTCAGCCCGGCCTTCTTGTCCGTGCCGATGATCAGGCTGTTCGCCGGATTGTTCGGGTCGGCCCAGACGGCGGGGTCGTCGGCGGCGTCGCCCGGGCTGCCGACCGGCGTCGTCTCGGTCACGGCGACCACGGCGGGGAAGCGCGGGGCTGTGACCGCGCGCACGTCCTGCGGCGTCCCGGCCGACAGATTCAGCGCCCCGGTCAGGGCGGCGAACGACACCAGCTTGTAGCCGGCGCCGCCGGGCGCATCCTCATCCGTCACCAGCAAGCCGCCCGACGGCAGACCGATCAGCGGCGCGCCGACGGCCTGCAAAGCGCCCGGCTCCTTGACGGCCGCTCCGCCGCGTCCAGTCAGGCTGGCGGCGCCGAGCCAGGCGTCGCCCGCGCCATGGTCATAGACGAACAGCCGCCCGCTGGAGGCGTCGGTCGCGATCAGATAGCGGGCGCCCGGCCCGCCGTCATAGAGGGCCAGAGAGCCGCTTTCCTCGCTGATGCGGCCCAGACCGGCGGCGTCGACCAGGGCCGGCGCCGCGTCGGCCTCGGGGTCGCCGTTGAAGCGCCAGATCCCGACCGCCTGCTGCGAGGCGTAGAGCTGGCCCGTCGCATCGTCGGCGACGCAGTATTTGATCTTGGACGGCAGGTTGATACGGCGCGCCGGGCGCGCGTCTACCTTGCCCTCGGCATTGGCGTAGAGCAGCAGTTGTTCGATCTCGCCGCCGTCGCCCACGGCCACGGCGTAGAGGCCGCCGTCGCTGGCGTTGCGCAACAGGCAGACGGCCTCGACCGCGAAGCCCAGGGGCACGGCGCGCGCCCCGACCTCGACCGGAACGCCGTCGCGCATGACGAAGAAGCGCAGCGCGTTGTCGGTCCTGTCAGTCGAGACCAGCAAGGTCTCGGGCCGCCCCTGGATCGGGAAGCCGTAGCGCAGGTCCAGCCCCCCGGCCTCGCCCGCCGGCACCTGACCGAGCAGCGCGCCCGTCAGATCAAGCACCTGAAGCCCGGCCAGCCCCGCCGCCGACACCAGGCGAGGGTTGCGGGCGTCGGCGTCCAGCACGATCACCCCGCCCCCGGCCTCGCCGTGCGACGCCGTGTCGACCGCCGCGGCCACGACGGGCGCGACGGCTTCCGGGGCTCGGTCCTGGGCTGCGGCGGCGCCGCCGATCGCCAGCACCAGCGCCAGGGCGCTCGCCCCCACAAGATGATCCGTCAGCCTGTTGATCATGTCGCCGTCCCCGCACAGCTATCAGCGCCGCCCGCACCGTGAGGCGTGGCAGTAGGGATGTTGTGCGAAGAATGCGCGACGATCTTCTGACGATTCAGACGACCAGTCGGTAGCCCACGCCCGGCTCGGTGGCGATCAGGCGCGGCTGGGCGGGATCGGCCTCCAGCTTCTGACGTAACTGGCCGATGACCACGCGCAGGTACTGGGTGTCGTCGGCGTGGGCCTTGCCCCAGACGGCGGTCAGCAGGTCGCGGTGGCCCACGACCTTGCCGGCATTGCGCGCCAGGTGCGCCAGGACGTCGTATTCCTTGGGCGTGACGCGCACCGCCTCGCCCGCGCGCGTGATCAGGCGGCGCTCCAGGTCGATGACCACCTCCCCCGCCGTCAGCGGCCCGGTCGCCTCCACGCGCGGCGCGGCCTGGCGCAGGTTGGCGCGGACCCGGGCCAGCAGTTCGCCGACGCCGAAGGGTTTTTCGACATAGTCGTTGGCGCCCAGGTCCAGGGCCGCGATCTTTTCGGCCTCCTTGTCGCGCGCCGACAGGATGATGATCGGCCCGGCATAGAACTCGCGGGCGCGGGCCAGCACGTCCTTGCCGTCCATGTCGGGCAGGCCGAGATCCAGCACCACGGCGTCGGGGCTCCACAGGGCGATGCCGCGCAGGCCCTCCTGCCCGCTGTCGGCGCGGCGCGGCTCATAGCCGGCGGCGTCCAGCGCCGGGGACAGGAAGCGGTGGATCTGGGGCTCGTCGTCGATGACG
>NZ_DASWXW010000148.1:0-29702 GCF_036405315.1 Brevundimonas sp.
CTGCCGGGGGCGGACGAATACGCCAACCTGCTGAGCGAACGGCTCAACCCCGACAATCAATTCCAGCCCTTCAAAGCGAGAGCCTGATCATGGCCTACAAGGCGCCTGTCCGCGACCTGTCCTTCGTCCTGCACGACGTGCTGGAGGTCGAACGCTACGCCAACCACTTCGCCGACGCCGATCTGTCGCGCGACCTGATCGACCAGATCATCGAGGAAGGCGGCAAGTTCGCCGAGGAGGTCATCGCCCCGATCAACCGTCCGGGCGATCAGGAAGGCTGCACCATCGAGGGCGACGTGGTGACCACGCCCAAGGGCTGGAAGGAAGCCTATCACCAGATGGTCGAGGCCGGCTGGACCAGCCTGGCCTTCGGCACGGAATACGGCGGCCAGGGCCTGCCCTCCATCGTGTCGATGGCGGTGGGTCAGTTCACGGCGGCGGCCTCGGCGGCCTTCTCCATGTATCCGGGCCTGACGGCGGGCGCCTATCACGGCATCGAAGCCTCGGCCTCGGACGAACTGAAGCAGACCTACCTGCCCAAGATGGCGACCGGCGAGTGGACCGGCACCATGAACCCGACCGAGCCGCAGTGCGGCACCGACCTGGGCATGGTCCGCACCAAGGCCGTGCCGAACGGCGACGGTTCCTATTCCATCACCGGCCAGAAGATCTGGATCTCGGCCGGCGAGCACGACTTCGCCGACAACATCATCCACACGGTCCTGGCCCGCGTCGAAGGCGCGGTTCCGGGCATCAAGGGCCTGTCCCTGTTCGTGGTGCCGAAGTTCCTGGTGAACGCCGACGGCTCCATCGGCGAGCGCAACGGCGTGTCCTGCGCCGGCCTCGAGCACAAGATGGGCATCCACGGCAACGCCACCTGCGTCATGGCTTATGAGAACGCCAAGGGCTGGCTGATCGGCGAAGAAGGCCGGGGCATGAACAACATGTTCGTAGTCATGAACGAGGCCCGCCTCGGCACCGGCCTGCAAGGCCTGGCCATCGGCGACGCCGCCTATCAGGCCGCCGTCGAGTTCGCCAACGACCGCCTGCAGGGCCGCGCCCTGACCGGCGCCAAGAACCCGGACGGCCCGGCCGACCCCATCATGGTCCACCCCGACGTGCGCCGGATGCTGCTGGAATCCAAGGCCTTCGTCGAAGGCGGCCGCGCCTTCATCCTGTGGACCGCCCTGCAAGCGGACCTGCAGAAGTCCTCGGACGAGGCCACGGCCACCAAGGCCAAGGATTACATGGGCCTGATCACGCCGGTCCTGAAAGCCTACCTGACCGACAAGGGCTTCCACGTCGCCTCGCTGGCCATGCAGGTCCACGGCGGCTCGGGCTATACCGAGCACTTCCCCGCTTCGCAGTATCTGCGCGATGCCCGCATCACCATGATCTATGAGGGCACCAACGGCATTCAGGCCCTGGACCTGGTGGGCCGCAAGCTGCCGTCCAACGGCGGCCGCGCCATCATGAGCTGGTTCGCCGACATCGACGCCTTCGTCGGCGAGAACGGCGCCGACGAGGCCATCAAGCCCTTCGTCGACGGCCTGGCCGACACCAAGAAGAAGCTGCAGGACGGCACCATGTGGCTGATGCAGAACGGCATGGCCAACCCGGACAACGCCGCCGCCGCCTCGACCGACTATCTGCACATCTTCGGCCTGACGGCCCTGGCCTATATGTGGGCGCAGATGGCGAAGTCGGCGTCGGCCAAGATCGCCGCCGGCGACACCGATCCCTACTATGTGACCAAGCTGCAGACCGGTCAGTACTTCGTCGAACGCATCCTGCCCGACGCGGGCGCTCACCTGGCCAAGCTGAAGACCGGCGCCGAGGTGCTGATGCAGATGCCCGCCGAGGCGTTCTGATCCACCACTGACGATCAGGGCCTCTCTCGCGAACGCGAGGGAGGCCCTTTCTCTATCGACCGCGCCCAGACGACCGCCAGAGTCCGAACCGCGCACCAGCAGGAAACGCGACCATGAACGTGCTCAACGTCCCCGAACCCGACTTCATGCAGGACGAGGAGATCGTCCTCTTCTCCGACAGCGTCGGCAAATGGATCGACGAGCACGCCCCGCCCGAGAAGTTCCAGCAGTGGATCGCTGAGTCGTCGGTGCCGCGCCAGCTGTGGAACGACGCGGGCGAGGCCGGTCTGCTGGGCCTCAGCCTGCCCGAGGAAGACGGCGGCTTCGGCGGCGACTATCGCCATGAGGTCGTGCTGATGCGCCAGCTGGGCTGGAAGGGCGCGGACCACTTCGGCATCTCGCTGCACAACGCCATCGTCATGCCCTACATCTGGCACTACGGCACAGCCGAGCAGAAGGCGCGCTGGCTGCCGCGCCTGGCCTCGGGCGAACTGGTCGGCGCCATCGCCATGACCGAGCCAGGCGCCGGCTCCGACCTGCAGGGCGTCAAGACCACCGCCGTCAAATCCGGCGACCACTATGTCCTGAACGGCTCGAAGACCTTCATCACCAACGGCCAGCTGGCCAACTTCATCATTGTCGTCGCCAAGACCGACCCGGCCGAGGGCGCCAAGGGCACGTCGCTGATCGTGGTCGAAACCGACGGGGCCGATGGCTTCGAGCGCGGCCGCAACCTGCACAAGATCGGCATGGAGGCCAACGACACCTCCGAGCTCTTCTTCAATGACGTGAAGGTCCCGCTGGACAACGTCATCGGCGGCGGCGAGGGCCAGGGCTTCGTCCAATTGATGCAGCAACTGCCGCAGGAGCGTCTGAACATCGCCGTTCAGGGCGTGGCCGCCGCCGAGCGCGGGCTGGAGGCGACGCTGGACTACGTCAAGCAGCGCAAGGCCTTCGGCAAGCGGGTGATCGACTTCCAGAACACCCAGTTCAAGCTGGCCGAGGTCAAGACCAAGCTGACCGTGGCCAAGGTCTTCGTCGACCACTGCATCGGCCTGCACCTCAAGGGCCAGCTGGACGCCGCCACCGCCTCCATGGCCAAATACTGGGTCACGGACATCCAGGGCGAGACCATCGACGAGATGCTGCAGCTCTTCGGCGGCTACGGCTACATGAACGAATATCCGATCGCCCAGCTCTACAAGGACGCCCGCGTCCAGCGCATCTACGGCGGCACCAACGAGATCATGAAGCTGCTGATCGCGCGCACCCTGTAAAGCCGACCGCCGGGGCGGTATGGGAGGGCCATGATCGTCCGCTCCCGCCCCGGCCCGCTGGAAATCCTGTTCGCACTGAATGGATCCATCCTGCCGCGCGTGGTCGGGCGGCTGGGCCTGACGGTCGCCATCACCGTGGCGGCGGTGCTGCTGCACCGCGCCCGGCCCGACCTGCCGGTGCATCTGGCGGCGGCGCCCTTCGCCCTGATCGGGCTGGCGCTGTCCATCTTCATGAGCTTCCGCAACAACGCCTGCTATGACCGCTGGTGGGAAGCGCGCAAGCTGTGGGGCGAACTGATCATCGCCGTCCGCTCCTTCATCCGTCAGACGGCCCTGCTGCCCGAGGAGCGTCGCACGCCCATGCTGAACGGGGTCGGCGGCTTCGTCTTCGGCCTGGCCGCGCGGCTGCGCGACCGCGACGAGACCGGCGAGATCGCCCGCTGGACGCCCGTCGGGCCCGCGCCCCACGCCACCGACGCCGCGCTGACATCGGTGGGCCGCCAGTGCGCCGAACTGCTGCGCGACGGCCTGATCGACCCGATTCGCTATTCAGTGCTGGAAACCCGCCTGACCGAGATGAGCCATGTTCTGGCCGGTTGCGAGCGCATCAAGACCACGCCCCTGCCCTTCGCCTACGCCCTGCTGCTGCACCGGACGGCCCATGCGTTTTGCCTGATGCTGCCCTTCGCCCTGGCGCCGGCGCTGGGGTGGTGGACGATGGCGGTGTCCCTGCTGGTCGCCTACACCTTCTTCGGGCTTGATGCGCTTGGCGACGAACTGGAAGACCCCTTCGGCGACGATCCCAACGACCTGCCGCTGGACGCCATGAGCCGGATGCTGGAACGCGAACTGCGCCACGCCCAGGGCCACGCCGACCTGCCCCCCGTCTGGCCCGCCCAGCGCGACCGGCTGAGCTGACGCGGCTCGGCGCGTGACGCAGGCCCGCGCGCCCGCTAAATCCCCGGCATGATCCGTTTGCACGTTCAGGGCGACCTCGCCCCCGGCCTCGCCGTCGCTCCGACCCTCGACCAGTCGCGCTATCTGACCCAGGTGATGCGGCTGAAGGCGGGCGACGACCTGCTGGTCTTCAACGGTCGGGACGGCGAATGGCGCGCCAGCGTGGCCGAGGTGCTGAAGAAGGGCGTCATCCTGCGCGCCGAGGAACAGGCGCGGCCGCAAGCCTACGGCCCCGACCTGGAGCTGATCGTCGCCGTGGTGAAGAAGGCCCGGATCGAAACCATCGTCGAGAAGGCGACCGAACTGGGCGCCGCCCGCGTCCGTCTGGTCCTGACCCACCGCACCAACGCCGACCGCCTTCGCCTCGATCGTCTGGACGCCATCGCCGAGGAGGCCGCCGAACAGACCGGGCGTCTGGACGTGCCCCTGGTCGATGATCCGGTGAAGCTGGACGCCCTGCTGGACGGCTGGGACGCATCGCGCCGCCTGATGTTCTGCGACGAGACGGGCGGCGCGCCCGCCGTGTCGGCTCTGGCTGCTACGGGCGAAGGTAAATGGGCCATTCTGATCGGTCCCGAGGGCGGCTTCTCGCCCGAGGAAGGCGAGCGTCTGCGGGCCCTGCCCATCACCACCGCCGTCTCTCTGGGCCCACGCATCCTGCGCGCCGACACCGCCGCCATCGCCGCCCTGACCCTGTGGCAGGCGGCTGTCGGCGACTGGGAACGCTAGAAGTTTGCACGCCCCCTCTTGAGCGGGGCCTTATCCTCGCCCATCTAGCCGCGACAGCAGGGGTTACAGATGACCGACACGGCGCCGCTTTCAAAAGAGCAACTGATCCACGCCATGTCGAAGGGCGAGAAGCCCAAGGACCAGTGGCGCATCGGCGCCGAGCACGAGAAGTTCGGCTTCGACAAGTCCACCCTGCGCCGACCCGCCTATGAGGGCGACAACGGCATCCTGGCCATGTTGACCGGCCTGCAACGCTTCGGCTGGTCTCCGGTCGAGGAAGCCGGCCACGTCATCGCCCTGGAACGCAAGAACGCCGAGGGCTTCACCGCCTCGATCAGCCTGGAGCCGGGCGGTCAGTTCGAGCTGTCGGGGGCGCCGCTTCAGACCATCCACGACATCTGTTCGGAAACCGGCCAGCACCTGATGGAGGTCAAGCAGGTCGCGGACCAGCTGAATCTCGGCTTCCTCGGCGCCGGTTTCGACCCCCTATGGCGGCGCGAGGACGTGCCGGTCATGCCCAAGGGCCGCTACGGCATCATGCGCGCCTATATGCCCAAAAAGGGCTCTCTGGGCCTCGACATGATGCTGCGCACCTGCACCATCCAGGCCAATCTCGACTTCGACTCAGAAGCCGACATGGTCATGAAGTTCCGCACCTCGCTGGCGCTGCAGCCCATCGCCACCGCCCTGTTCGCCTGTTCGCCCTTCACCGAGGGCAAGCCCAACGGCTTCTTGTCGGCGCGCGCCAACGTCTGGACCGACACCGATCCGGACCGCACCGGCATGCTGGACTTCGTCTTCGCCGAAGGCTTCGGCTACGAACGCTACGCCGACTATGCGCTGGACACGCCGATGTATTTCGCCAAGCGCGGCGAGACCTATGTCGATCTGTCGGGCCAGTCGTTCCGCAAGTTCATGATCGAGGGGCTGGACGCCCTGCCCGGCGAACGCGCCACCGAGAAGGACTGGGCCGACCACCTGACCACCCTCTTCCCCGAAGTGCGGCTGAAACAGTATCTCGAGATGCGCGGCGCCGACGGCGGTCCGTGGAGCCGCATCTGCGCCCTGCCCGCCCTGTGGGCCGGCATTCTCTATGACGCGCCGTCTTTGGCCGCCGCCTGGGACCTGTGCAAGGACTGGGACATCGCCGACCATGAGCGCCTGCGCCGCGACGTCACCCGTCTGGGCCTCAAGGCCGAGGTAGCGGGCCGCAGCGTGCGCGACGTGGCCGTCGACCTGGTCGAAATCGCCAAGCACGGCCTGAAGAACAGGGCCCGCTTTTCGGGCGGCATGGTCGATGAGCGCGGCTATCTGTCGGAACTGGAAGACATCGCCGACAGCGGCGTCACCCCCGCCGACCGCCTGCTGGAGCTCTATCACGGCGACTGGCAGGGCGACGTCAGCCGCATCTATCGCGACTTCGCCTACTGAGCGGCCCCGCCCCGCGATCTCGTCACACCTTGGAAATGCGACCTTAACCGGCCCCGTCTAGAAACGGCGGCGTGTACGTAAGGATCGCCCATGACTTTCGCCCCGGCCGCCGCTCCACCGCTGACGGGAAAACCGCAGCCGGCGCGCGACGAGGCCGCAGACCTGGCGACCTTCTTCGACGTCTCGCTGGACCTGCTGGTCATCCGCGATCTGCAAGGCGTCATCGTCCGGGTCAGCGCCTCCTGGGCGGCGATCCTGGGCTATGAGCCGCAAGACCTGATCGGCCTGGCCATCCTGACCCTGGTTCATCCCGACGACCTGCCCGCCACCCTGGACAGCGTCGCCGAGGTCGAGACGCGCCGGCACGGCGATCCGGTGAGGGGCCACGTCAACCGCTACCGCCACCGCGACGGCCACTATGTCACTCTGGAATGGCGAGCGCAGAAGTTCGGCGACCGCATCTACGCCGTGGCCCGCGACGTGACCGCCAAGATCGCCGCCGAAACGGCCCTGATCGAGGCCAAGGCCGCCGCCGAGGCGGCCAACCGCGCCAAGTCCGACTTCCTGGCCAACATGAGCCACGAGATCCGCACGCCCCTGAACGGGGTCATCGGCATCATCGACGCCCTGTCGCGCACGCCGCTGTCGCCGGATCAGGCCGAGATGGTCGAGCTGATCGGCGCCTCGGGGGTGACGCTGGAGCGGCTGGTTTCGGACATGCTGGACGTGTCGCGTATCGAGGCCGGCAGGCTGGAGCTGGAGTTGCGTCCCTTCGACCTGGACGAGGCCCTGGCCGCGACGCTCGAAACCCTGCGACTGCGGGCCGAGGCCAAGGGGCTGACCTTCCGCGTCGAGCGCCCGGCCCATGTGCGCGGAGCCTTCGTCGGCGACAGCGTCCGTATCGGCCAGATCCTGGCCAATCTGCTGTCCAACGCCGTGAAATTCACCGCCGAGGGCTCCGTCTCCGTCCGCTTCGCCCTGAGCGAAGAGGATTGCGCCCCGACCCTGTTGTCGTTCGAGGTCGAGGACACCGGCGTGGGCTTCGACGCCGACCACGCCGCCCGCCTGTTCCAGCGGTTCAGCCAGGCCGACAGCAGCATCACCCGCCGCTTCGGCGGCACGGGACTGGGCCTGTCGATCTGCCGGTCCCTGGCCGAGATGATGGGCGGGCGGATCGAGGGGGATTCGACGCCGGGCGTGGGCAGCCGCTTCCGCGTCGAGCTGCCCCTGCCCCGCGCCGACGACTTTGCCGCGCGCGACCTCGCCGCCGTTACCGCCCTGCCGCGCCCCCTGCGCGTCCTGCTGGCCGAGGACCATCCGGTCAACCAGCGCCTGGTCCAGCTGATCCTGGCCGAGCATGTGACGGAACTGGCCATCGTCGACGACGGCGCCCAGGCCGTCGCCGCCTTCGAGGCCCGGCCGTTCGACGTGGTGCTGATGGACATGCAGATGCCCGGCATGGACGGGCTGACGGCGACCCGCGCAATGCGCGCCGTCGAGGCGGCCCGACCAGCGACCCCGCGCACCCCGATCCTGATGCTGAGCGCCAACGCCATGACCGAGCACCGCGACAGCGCCCGCGCCGCCGGCGCCGACTTGCATCTGGCCAAACCCGTCACCGCCCGCGACCTGCTGACAGCCCTGGCCATGCTGGTTCCGGACTGAGCCTAGATCAGCCAGCCGGCCACGACGACCCGCAGCGGGTTGGCCGGGTCGGACAGCAGCCGCACGGTGATGGCCAGGGAGATGACCACCAGCAGGGGCCGGATCAGGCGCGGCCCGAACCGCATCGCCGCGTGCGAGCCCAACCGCCCGCCGATGAACTGCCCCACGGCCATGATCCCGGCCAGGGCCCAGACCACATGGCCGCCCGCCGCCAGCACCACGATGCCGACGACGTTGCTCATCAGGTTCAGGGCCTTGGTGTGGGCCGTGGCCCGCGTCAGCCCCATGCCCAGCAGCATGACCAGGCTGAGAGCGAAGAAGGAGCCTGTGCCCGGCCCGAAGAAGCCGTCGTAGAAGCCGATCCCGCCCGCCACGAAGGCGTAGGCCAACGGCGTCAGCCGGGCGTGGGCGTCCTCGTCCGAGGCCCTGGGGCCGAACAGGAAATACAGCGCGATGCCGATCAGCAGCACCGGCAGCAGGATCATCAGCCACCGCGAGTCCACCAGAGTCACGGCGAACGCCCCCAGCCCCGCCCCGACGCCGACCAGGGCCAGAGGCCAGCGGATCAGGCGGAAATCCACGCGGCCCTTGCGCCAGAAGTTCCACAGGGCCGAGGCCGTGCCGACGCTGCCCTGCACCTTGTTGGTGGCGATGGCCGCCACCGGGTTCAGCCCGACCGACAGCAGGGCCGGCAAGGAGATCAGCCCCCCGCCGCCGGCGATGGCGTCGATAAAGCCGGCGATCACCGACGCGAGGCCCAACAGGGCGATGATCTCAGGCGTCAGTTCCGGCACGCGCACAACACTCCCACGACGGCGGCGCTATAGACTGGAGGGGCGGCTTTCGCCACCGCAACCGTCGTCGTGCTGACGGGCCATGAAGGCTATGTCCGCCTTCGCGCCCATGGCGGGCGAAGGCCGCCATGGGTAAGACAGGGCATGTTAGCTTTTCGCCCTTCCAGCATTTCAGATTTTCCTCGCGTCATGGACATCTGGCGCGCGGCTGTCGACGCCACCCACGACTTCCTTGCCCCAGACGACCGTGATGCAATCGAGGCCGAGCTTCCTAGCTTTTTTCCGCAGGCGCCTCTGCTTCTTGCCGTCGATAGTTCTGATATGCCGCTCGGCTTCATGTTCTTGCATGAAGGGCATTTGGAGGCGCTTTTCGTTGCCCCCGATCAGCACGGCAAAGGTATTGGCAAAGCACTTGTCCACAAGGCCCTCACCGCTCACCCCGGCCTGACTGTCGATGTCAACGAGCAGAATCCGAAGGCCCTCGGCTTTTACGAACATCTAGGCTTCGAACGTATCGGGCGCTCTGCTCAGGATGGGCAAGGAAGGCCCTATCCACTCATGCATCTCCGGCGCCGAACCGATCGCTGAGGGGCTGCTTCCCACCCCGTTGCGAGTTCGCTCTCCGTAGCGAAAGCCGTCGATTCCTGCGATCAAGGGCGCTGGACAGGAGGCTCGGCCATGACAGGTTCCATCCACATCGGCGTCGGCGGCTGGACCTTCGAGCCTTGGCGCGGGGTCTTCTATCCCGAGGGCCTGACCCAGAAGCGCGAACTGGAGTTCGCCAGCCGGGCCCTGACCTCGATCGAGATCAACGGCACCTATTATTCGACCTTCAAGCCCGACAGCTGGATGAAGTGGCGCGACGAGACGCCCGCCGACTTCGTCTTCGCGGTCAAGGCCAGCCGGTTCTGCACCAACCGCAAGGTGCTGTCGGAGGGCGGCGAGAGCTTCGACCGCTTCCTGTCGCAGGGGCTGACCCTGCTGGGCGACAAGCTGGGCCCGATCAACTGGCAGTTCATGGGCACCAAGAAGTTCGACGCCGAGGACTTCGAGGGCTTCCTCAAGCTGCTGCCGAAAGAAAAGGACGGGGTGCGGCTGCGCCACGCGCTCGAGGTGCGCAATCCGACCTTCGCCTGTCAGGAATTCTATGATCTGGCGGCCAAGTACGGCGCGGCCATCGTCTATGCGGTCGATGACGAGGAGCCGACCTGGCCGCAGATCGACGAGGCCACCGCCGACTTCAGCTACGCCCGCCTGATGTCCAGCCGCGAGGACGAGCCGACCGGCATGACCTCGGACGAACTGGACGCCGTGGCGAAACAGGCGCGCGGCTGGGCTGAGCGCGGCGACGTCTTCGCCTACTTCATTTCGGGCGCCAAGGTGCGGAACCCGGCGGCCGCCCAGGCGCTGATCGCGAAACTGAAATAGCGGCCGGGCCGTCTTGCAGCGGCGCGGGGCGCGTCCCATCTGCGGCGCGCCTTCCCGCCCAGCTTGAGGACGTCCCCATGCCGATCGCCACCCGCGCCTTCGCCGCCACCGCCGCCGACCAGCCGCTGAGCCCCTACAGCTTCGAGCGCCGCGATCCCGGCCCGGACGACGTAGCCATCGAGATCAAGTACTGCGGCGTCTGCCACTCCGACCTGCATGTGGTCCACAACGACCTGGGCGGCACCCGTTACCCCATCGTGCCGGGGCACGAGATCGCCGGGGTGGTGACGGCGGTCGGCGCCAATGTCGTCCGCTTCAAGGCAGGCGACCGCGTCGGCGTCGGCTGCATGGTCGACAGCTGCCGCGTCTGCTCGTCGTGCCAGGCGGGCGAGGAGCAGTATTGCGTCCCCGGCATGACCCAGACCTACGGCTCGCCCGATCCCAAGGGCGAGGCGGTCGGCCAGATCATCACCCAGGGCGGCTATTCCGACCGCATCACGGTGGATCAGAACTACGTCCTGTCCATCCCCGACAGCCTGCCGCTGGACGCCGCCGCCCCCCTGCTTTGCGCGGGGATCACCACCTACAGCCCGCTGCGCCACTGGAAGGTCGGACCGGGGTCCAAGGTGGCGGTCGTCGGCCTGGGCGGCCTGGGCCACATGGCGGTCAAGCTGGCGGTCGCCATGGGGGCCGAAGTCACCGTCCTGTCGACCTCGGACCGCAAGCGCGCCGACGCCGAGCGCATGGGCGCCAAACACTTCCTGATCAACTCGGACAAGGACGCCATGAAGGCGGCGGCCGAGAAGTTCGACCTGATCATCAACACCGTCTCGGCCACCCACGAGATCGCCAGCCACCTGAACCTGCTGGCGCGCGACGGGACCATGGTCATGCTGGGCCTGACCACGGAAGGATTGCCGGTCTTCGCCATGCCCCTGCTGTGGCGTCGCCGCAGCGTCGCGGGCAGCCTGATCGGCGGGATCCGCGAGACCCAGGAGATGCTCGATTTCTGCGCCGCCCACGGCATCGTCTGCGACATCGAAACCATCGCCCCGCATCAGATCAACGAGGCCTATGCGCGGATGGAGAAGTCGGATGTCCGTTATCGCTTCGTCATCGATATGGCCCAGATTGATCGGGCCGCGTAACGGCGCCTTCTCCGGCAACGCTTGCCAAGCTAAAGCGTAGTCTCGAGGGTGGGGCGTCGTCGGCGACGGCGCCTCAAATCAAGGGACAGGGAAACGCATCATGGCGCGAGTGGCGTTGGTTACGGGAGGCACCCGGGGGATCGGCAAGGCGATCGTCCAGCGATTGAGGGAAGACGGCATGGCCGTCGCCGCTGGTTACTCCGGCAATGACGAAGCGGCGGCGGCGACCGCGCGCGAACTGGGCGTCATGGTGGTCAAGGGCAATGTCGGCTCGTTCGAGGACTGCGAGCGGGCCGTGCGGGAAGTCGAGGCCGAGCTGGGCCCCATCGACGTCCTGGTGAACAACGCCGGCATCACCCGCGACGGCTTCTTCCACAAGATGAGCGCCGATCAGTGGTCTGACGTGATCCGCGTCAACATGGACAGCGTCTTCAACATGACGCGCCAGGTGATCAACGGGATGCGCGACCGGGGCTTCGGCCGCATCGTCAACATCTCCTCGATCAACGGTCAGAAAGGCCAGATCGGCCAGACCAACTATTCTGCCGCCAAGGCCGGAATGATCGGCTTCACCAAGGCCCTGGCGCTGGAAAACGCCCGCAAGGGCGTCACCGTCAACTGCATCGCCCCCGGCTATATCGACACGGAAATGGTCGGCGCCATGGACCAGAAGGTGCTGGACGGCATCATCGCCCAGATCCCCGTCGGACGCCTCGGCAAGGGCGAGGAAATCGCCGACATGGTGTCCTGGCTGTCGGGCGAGCGTGCCGGATATGTCACAGGCTGCACCCTGTCGCTGAACGGCGGCCAGTACCTGGTTGGCTGAATCGGCTTTGCCTAAAATCCGCCGTTCGGGCGTTCCACGACTTCATTCATGATGGCTACGGTCGAGGTTGAGGCGGAGAATCCGCCATGCTTCGCCGTCCCGGCGCCGCGCGCCAGGGCGGTCGGAGGCGCACGCCTCGACCTGGCCGCCCTGATGATGCTGGCCGGCTGTCTCGCGGCGACCCCGGCCTCGGCCCAGCTGCGCTCCAACGTCCAGGTCGAACAGAGCCGGGTGATTCGCGACCAGTCCGTCACCCGCACCCTGCCGCCCCCCGGACGCTACGTGTCCGAGGCGGGTCAGAGCTTCATGCTGGACCGCGCCGGCTCCCTGACCCTGTTGCGGTTTGAACGCTCGACCGAGACCTGGGCCCTGCGCCCGTCCTCGGCCCCGCGCGGCGACACCATCTATCGCAACGACGCGGGCGAGCAGGTGCTGCGCGTCACGCCCTCGGGCGGCGTCACCGTCTATACGACGCGCAATCCCGGCGGCTCGCCGGTCTCCCTGGCCGGCCCCGCCGTCAGCCTGGAGCCGCCGACCCTCGGCCCGGTGCAGATGTTCAACCTGATGACCCGGCGCAGCGGCCTGGTCAGCGAGGCCATGGGGCGGCTGGTCCTGATCAACCTCGACGGCGACGAATCCGAAGCCCTGTGCATTGAGGCCCTGATCGTCACCACCGACGCGGTGATCCGCATCGCCCGCTCGCCCAGCGCCCGCCCCTTCCTCGAGCGCCTGCGCAGCATCACCATCATCGAAGGCCCGCGCGCCTCGGTCAGCTACGCCCGCGGCGACCTGCGCGTCGTGGTCGACCCCAAGCGCGGCATCGCCGGCCGCCCCTCCTCGGCCCGCGTCATCCGCGCGGTGATCCCGCAGGACTAGGACCATAGCGCCAAGGTCTTTGGTTGACCTGCGCCCCGAACAGGCCCCTTGACCGGGCATGACAAGCGAAACCGTCTACATCGTCCAGGCCTATGTTCAGGGCAAAGGCTCCGCCCTGCGGGCTGAACCCCAGGTCGGCTGCAAGGACGCCGAGGAAGCGCGCCGCAAGGCCGAGCGCCTGGCCCCACTGCGGCCCGGCGTCGTGGCCTTCTCGGTCTCGGCTGACACCGAACTGGGCGACTACGACGAAGAGCCGACGATCCTCTTCAAGGCCGGCCGACTGCCGCCGCCGTTCAGCGACGAGGGCTGAGGGCTAGGCCACGACTGGAAGCGGACCACACGAAGAACCGCGTTCGACCCATTGCTGCCCCTCAGGCAGAGGGTAAGATCGACGGAGATATCGAGGGGAACATGCTAAGCACGCTCGCACGTCGCTATCACCAGAGGCTTTGCCAAATCGGCGCGACCACGGATATTTCCCGACTGGCCTACGTCACACCCATTGCTTCTTTCCCTTGGTTGGTCGCCACACTTCCAAGCTTGGCCTTCGCGGCTCTCCAGTCCAACCCGGCGGCGAATGCTGTGTTTCGGTTCGCAGACCCTGAAGTTCTGAGATGGCTAGTGATCGCCGGGGTCGTTATACCGCTGTTGGGCATGGCCTATGCCAACATCACCATTTTCGTTTGCTGCTGTCGCGCCGAGATACAGCGGGACCGATAGCCAATGTCCTCTAACCACCCTTAGGCGACCCGCGCTTCACGACCGGCAGTGGACATTCTGTCGGCCCGCGAACAAGCTCTGAGGACGGCGACTGGCTGCATAACTCGGAGGCTTCATGGCGAGCGATTTTCCGCAGGGCGTCGTCCATGAGGCGGGCGCGGATCTTCAGGCGGCCTTGCGGGCGGATCCCGCGGTCTTCGACCTGTGGAAGGCCCTGACGCCGCTGGGGCGCAACGAGTTCATCTGCTGGGTGGAGGACGCCAAGCAGGCCAAGACGCGCCAGCGCCGGATCGAGCGCGCGGTCGAGGAACTGCTGGAGGGCAAGAAGCGCCCCTGCTGCTGGGTCGGCTGCATCCACCGCACCGACAAGGCGCCCAGCCGCTGGCAGCAGGCCGTCCTGATCGACGGAAAGGCGAAGGGCGCCTAACCCCGGAACCCGTCCTTGGCCGCGCGCCGGGCGGCGAAGTCGGCGGCGTCGGCGGCGCGCAGGAAGGGGTTGAAGCGGCGCTCCGTCGCCACCGTGGTCGGCACCGTCGGCTGACCGCGTTCGCGGGCGGCGAAGACGGCCTCGGCGTGGGTCCGCATCTCGGGCCGGTCGTCGAGGCTGAGGGCGAAGCGGGCGTTGGAGGCCGTGTATTCGTGGGCGCAATAGAGCGTGGTCGTTTCGGGCCAGGCGGCGATGCGGCTGAGACTGTCCCGCATCTGCTCGGCCGTGCCCTCGAACAGGCGGCCGCAGCCCAGGGCGAAGATGACGTCGCCGACGAAGGCCAGGTCGTCCTCGACCGCGCGATAGACGACGTGGCCCAGGGTGTGGCCAGGCGACAGCACCACCTCGAACGCGGTCTGCCCCAGCCGAACCACGTCGCCGTCGACCACGACGCGGTCCAGAGGCGCGGCGCGGCGCACCTCCTCGGGGCCCACGATCTCGCAGCCCGTCTCGGCCTTCAGCCGCTCGTTGCCGCCGGTGTGGTCGGGGTGCCAGTGGGTGTTGAGGATCAGGTCCAGCCGGCCCCAGCCCGACGCCTCGATCTCGGCCAGGACGGCCTCGGCGTCCGGCGTGTCCACGGCGGCGACCAGGCCCGTCGCCTCGTCGCGGATCAGGAAGCCGTAGTTGTCGGACAGGCAGGCGAACTGGCGCACGGTCAAGGTCATGAGCGCCATTCTAGCAGGCAAGTGAGCGGCGCGCGCCCATCAAGACCCGCTCATCCCCGCAGATGGATTGGAGGAGGAAGGGCCGACATTCCCCGCGATTTCAGCCATAATGCTCCTATGCGGCGCAGCATCGACGATCTTCGCACCTTCTACGGCGAGCCGACCGGCGCGCTGGTGCGGCGCATGCTGGCGCGACGTCTGGACGACGCCTGGGGCGAGGCCGAAGGCTGCGACGTTCTGGGCCTGGGCTACGCCACGCCCTGGCTGGACGGTTTCGTCGGGGCGCGGCGCGCCATCGCCGCCATGCCGGGCGCACAGGGCGCCGAACAGTGGGCGGCGGCGGGACGCAACCGCACCCTGCTGGTCGATGAAAGACGCCTGCCCTTCGCCGCCGGAACCTTCGACCGCATCCTGCTGGTTCATGCGCTGGAGGAAGCCGACGATCCCCTGGCCCTGCTGACCGAGGCGGTGCGGGCCCTGGCCCCGGCCGGACGGATCATCCTGGCCACGGCGGCGCGCGGCGGCCTGTGGGCGCGGGCCGAGACCACCCCCTTCGGTCATGGCCGCCCCTTCACCCGCAGCCAACTGGAGCGGCTGGTGCGCGAGGTGGGGCTGGAGCCCGCCGCCTGGTCCCAGGCCCTCTACGTCCCGCCGTGGCGGCCCATGCTGCCGCTGGCCGACGGACTGGAGCAGATCGGCCGCTGGGTCTTCCCCGGCGCGGCGGGCCTGATCATGCTGGAGGCCACGCGTCAGTCCTACGCCCGCATCCGGCCGCACGGCCTGGCCCAGGCGGTGCTGGCGGGACGCCCCGCCCTGACCCCCTCGCCCGCCTCGCGTGACCACGGACCGCCCGCCCATGCTCTGGTCGGCGAGCGCAAACGGCCTTAAGGCGAGCCCCATGCAGCGACTGATCATCATGCGCCACGCCAAGGCGGAGAAGAGCGCCCCGGGCGGCGACATCGACCGCCCCCTGTCCAGACACGGCAAGGACGACGCCCTGACCATGGGCCGGGCGCTGGCCGAACGCGGTCTGCGTCCCGACACCGCCCTGGTGTCCAGCGCGCGCCGCACGCACCAGACCTGGGACGCGGTCAGCGAAGCCATGGGCGACGTCGAGGTTCATCTTCTGCCCGCCCTCTACAACGCTTCGGCGGACACGCTGCGTCGCGCGGTCGAGGCCGCAGAGGACGAGGCCGGCTGCCTGCTGCTGGTGGCCCACAATCCCGGCGTGCACCAACTGGCGGTCGAATACCTGATCGAGAGCGCCGCCTCGCCCAGCGTTCTGGACAAGATGAGCGGCGGCTTCCCCACCGGAGCGGCGGCGATCTTCACCGTCGATGTCGCCGGTCGCCCTTCCTATGAGGGCTGGTTGACCCCGCACGATCTGGAAAAATGACCGACGCCCCGCCGACCACGGCTTTCAAGATCCTGAGCCGCGCCGACTGGCGTCTGACCCTGGCCGAGGGCGCCTATGACGGCTCGCCCGTCGATCACGCCGACGGCTATATCCACCTGTCCGCCGCCGACCAGTTGGCCGGAACCGCCGCCAAGCATTACGCAGGTCAGGACGACCTGATGCTGGTCGAGGTCGATCTGGAGGCCCTGGGCGAGACCCTGGTCTGGGAGCCGTCGCGCGGCGGCGCCCTGTTTCCCCATATCTACGGCCCCCTGCCCGTCGCGGCGACGCGCGGCGCGCGCGCCCTGGCGGTCAGCGCCGACGGCGACATGATCCTGAGCGAAAATCCATGAGCCTGACCGACCTCGGCGCCGTCATCCTGCGCCAGATGGATCCCGAGACTGCGCACCGGCTGGCCATCCGCGCGCTTCAGGTCACGCCCCTGCCCGCGCCGGGCGGCGACGATCCCATCCTGAAGACCCGCATCGCCGGCCTCGAGATGTCCAACCCCGTCGGCCTGGCCGCCGGGCTGGACAAGAACGGCGAGGCGCTGGAGGGCCTGTCGCGCCTCGGCTTCGGCGCGGTGGAATGCGGCTCGGTCACGCCGCGCACGCAACCGGGCAATCCCAAGCCGCGCCTGTTCCGCCTGTCCGAGGACCGAGCAATCATCAACCGCATGGGCTTCAACAACGAGGGGCTGGAGCCCTTCGCCGCGCGTCTGTCGCGCCGGCCCAGGCGCACCGCCATCGGCGCCAATCTGGGGGCCAACAAGGACACCGAGGACAAGGCGGCCGACTACGTGACAGGCCTCAATCGTCTGGCGGGTCTGGCCGACTATTTCACCATCAACATCTCCTCGCCCAATACGCCGGGCCTGCGCGCCCTGCAGGGGCGCGAGGCGCTGGACGACCTGCTGGGCCGGATCAACGAGGCCCGACCGGCCGAGGGCGCGCCCGTCTTCCTGAAGATCGCGCCGGACCTGATCGGCGAAGAGATCGGCATGATCGTCGAGGCCTCGATCGCGCATGAAATCGACGCCCTGATCGTGTCCAACACCACCCTGGAACGGCCGGCCTCGCTGAAATCCGCCTTCGCCGGCGAGGCCGGGGGTCTGTCGGGCGCGCCGCTCAAGCCCTTCGCCCAGAAGGCGCTGGAAGCCGCCGCAGAGGCCTCGGCCGGACGTCTGCCGCTGATCGCGGTGGGCGGCATCGAGAGCGGCGCCGACGCCTGGGCGCGCATCCGCGCCGGCGCCTCGGCGGTGCAGGTCTATTCCGCCCTCATCTACGAGGGGCCGGGTCTGATCGGGGCGATCAAGCGCGACCTGGCCGCGCGTCTGCGGGCCGAAGGCTTCGCCTCGCTGTCCGAAGCGGTCGGCGCGGGCCGTTGACGGAGCATTAGGGCAAACCGCGCATCATCCTCTCGATCGGCGGAACTCCGCCTGCTCGGAAGGACGCATGACGCAAACCGCCGCCGACGCCCTGACCGTATGGGCGCCCGCCATTCGCCAGCGACGCAAGTCGATGCTGCAACGCCTCGTCATGGGCGCGGCGACGGCGTTGGTGTTCAGTCCGGTGCTGGGCTGGGTGTTCAGCGCAGCCTGGCTGGCGGTCTATTTTCTGATCCAGTTCCTCGAGGCGGCGATCTTCGCACCCGTGGTCGCGGGCCGGATCAAGGCGCCGACCGGGTGGCGCGGACTGGCCGGCGACCTGGTGCTGGTCCTCAACGCCGGTTTCCTGGGCAGTCTGACCATCCCCTTGTGGCTGGTCGGCGGCCCGATGGGCGGCGTGGCGGCGGCCGTCTTCCTGTCGGCCGGCACGGTCAATTCGGTGGTCATGTCGTCAGGCTCAATGCGGGTCTTCGCCTGCACCGTGCTTCCGCAGCTGGCCTATCTGGCCGTCACGCCGCTGTTCATGATCCAGTGGGGCGCGCCGCCCCACTTCGTCACCGCCGTCGCCATCGGCGTCCTGTCCTACACCGTCTTCTGCCTGAACACGCGCCGTCATATCTTCCGCGTCGGCGTGGCTGAAAGCCGCGCGCGCCTGGACGCCGAGGTCAAGCGCGAAGAGGCGGAGACCGCCATGACGAACCGCAGCGCCTTCCTCGCGGCGGTCGGTCACGACCTGCGCACCCCGATCAGCGCCATCCTGACCGGCGCCAGCGAGCTCGAGAACGCCGCCAAGCCCGCCTCGGCGCGCCAGCAGATCGCCCTGATCACCGACGCCGGTCTGATGATGAAGGCCATGCTGGACGACCTTCTGGATCATGCTCGGCTCGACGCCGGGCGCATGAACGTCGAAAGCCGCGACTTCGACCTGCGGCAATTGCTGTCCCAGACGGCCCGCCTGTGGGCCGGCCCGGCGCGGGCCAAGGGTCTGCGCCTGCGCCTGGCGGGCGCCCGGACCTTGCCGCGCATGGTGCGGGGCGACGCCATGCGGCTGCGTCAGGTGCTGAACAACCTGATCTCCAACGCGATGAAATTCACCGAGGCGGGATCGATCACCCTGGGTCTTCAGGCCTGGCCGGACGAGCATGGCGCCCATGTGCTGTTGATCAACGTGGCCGACACGGGCCCCGGCATGAGCGCCGATCAGCTGGCCCGCCTGTTCACCCCCTACGACCAGACGACCGACGGCGTGGCCGCCCTCTACGGAGGATCGGGCCTGGGACTGGCGATCAGCCGCGATCTGATCCAGTTGATGGGCGGACGCCTGACCGTGCGCAGCGCGCCGGGCGAAGGCGCCGTCTTCACCATCTCCCTGGTCCTGCCGCGCGGTTCGAGCGCGGAGATCCAGACCGCCCTGACGCCCGAGGCGCGCGGTCTGGTCGCCAAGCCCCTGCCCCGCGCCGCGCCCGCCGCGCCGCCGACGCCGGAACCGGAGCTGCAACCGGAAGCCCTCGCCGGCGCGACCGCCGAGGACGCGCCCGCGTCGGACGGCGAGCGCCCGCTGCGGGTTCTGGTCGTGGACGACCACGCCATCAACCGGCGCGCCATCCAGTTGATCCTTCAATCGGTGGACTGCGAGATCGCCATGGCCGAGGATGGTCTAGCCGCGCTCCAGGCCTGTGAAGGCGCGCCCTTCGACGTCATCTTCATGGATGTGCGGATGCCCGAGTTGGACGGTCGCGAGACCACGCGTCGCCTGCGCGCGGCGGGCGGCGTCAACGCCGCGACCCCGGTCATCGCCGTCACCGCCGACACCGCGCCCGAGGACATCGCCGCCTGCACCGCCGCCGGCATGAACTATTTCGTGTCCAAGCCCCTGACGCCCGGATCCCTGCTGGGCGCCCTGTCTCAGGTGCTGAGCGAGGCCGCTGACGCCGCCGAGAGCGCGGCGGCCTGATCGTCCCTGATCTCGGCCAATAAGGCCTCCGCGAAACCAGGCTGACGCAGGCGACATTCCCACACGGTCAGCACCCGCCAGCCGGCGGCCGTCAGCTCCGCCTCGACACGGGCGTCGCGGGCGCGATTGCGTTCGATCTTGTTGCGCCAGTAGTCGGCGTTGGCCTGGGGCTTTCGCGCGCCGCGCGGGCAGTCGTGGCCGTGCCAAAAACAGCCGTGGACGAAGACGGCGACCTTGCGCCCCTTCATCACCACGTCGGGCCGTCCGGGCAGGCCGCAGCCGCCCAGACGGTAGCCGATCCCGGCGGCGCGCAGCATCCGCCGGACCTTCCATTCGGGCGCGGTATCGCGCCCCTTCACCCGGCGCATGACCGCGCTGCGTTTTTCCGGGGTGAAGACGTCCGTCATGGTTCAGCCCATGACAGACCGGATCAGAGCTGGGCCAGCAGGTGCTCGGCCGAGGACACCTTGAACTCGCCGCCCTGTTCGATGTTCAGCTGGTCGACCACGCCGTCCTTGACCAGCATGGAATAGCGTTGCGAACGCTCGCCCATGCCGAAACCCTTGGCGTCCAGGGCCAGGCCGACGCTGCGGGTGAAGTCGCCGTTGCCGTCGGCCAGCATGATGATGTCGTCCGTGCCGTTCAGGTCGTTGGCCTGGGCCCAGGCGCCCATGACAAAGGCGTCGTTGACCGACAGGCAGGCGACGGTGTCGATGCCCTTGGCGGCCAGGTCGGCGCGGTTATCGACATAACCCGGCAGGTGACGGGCCGAGCAGGTCGGGGTGAAGGCGCCCGGCACGGCGAACAGGGCCACGGTCTTGCCGGCGAACAGCTCGCTGGTGCTGACCGGCTTGGGGCCGTCGGCGGTCATGGTGGTCAGGGTCGCGTCGGGGATGCGGTCGCCGATCTGGATGGTCATGCGGAGGCTCCGGGCTGAAGGCCCGGGGAATCCGGGCGGCGTTCAACCGTCAGATAGAGAGCGTCGAGGCGATCGCCAAGGCGGGCCGCGTCGTCTCGACGCTTGCGCCGCATCTTGCGCCGGGGGCCTCATCCCCCGATGATAGGAACATGACCGCCTTCTCCCCCCTGACCGGGCGTCTTCTGGTGGCGATGCCGGGCATCGACGACGATCGCTTCCGCCACGCCGTCATCCTGATCTGCGCCCACGACGACGAGCACGCCATGGGGCTGCGGCTGGATCAGCCGGCGCCCGGCGTCTCGCTGTCCGAAGTGCTCAAGAAGCTGGACACGCCGGGCTCCGACGCCATGCAGGACCGCTCGGTGCTGATCGGCGGCCCGGTGGAGCGCGAACGCGGCTTCGTCCTGCACACTGACGACTGGGCCAGCGAGGACTCCACCCTGACCTTCGGCGACGGCCTGGCCATGACCGGAACGCGCGAGGCCCTGACGGCCATGACCGACGCCGAGGACGGGCCGCGCCAGTCCATCCTGCTGCTGGGCTACGCCGGATGGGGCGAGGGGCAATTGGAGGAGGAACTGGGCGAGAACGTCTGGCTGACCGCCGACGCCGATCCCGAGCTGATCTTCGACGCCGACTATCAGACCAAGTGGAGCCGGGCTCTGGCGGGACTGGGCGTCGACGCCGCCCGCCTGTCGGCCCAGAGCGGTCGAGCCTGACCCCTCAGGCCGACCGCGCCTTGATCGGCGCGGCGCCGTCAGCAAGGGATTCGTTCAGATAGACCTCGGCTTCCTGGGCCGGCAGGGCGGGCGCATAGCCGAAGCCCTGACCATAGTGGCAGCTGGCGTCCAGCAGCAGGCGCGCCAGACCGGCGTTCTCCACCCCCTCGGCGACGACCTCCAGCGACAGGTCGCGGCCCAGATTGACGACCGATTTGACGATCTTGGCCGAGCCTTCGTCCTTGTCCATCGTCAGAACGAAGTAGCGGTCGATCTTCAGCGTGTCGAAGGGCAGACGCGCCAGATACGACAGGGACGAGAAGCCGGTGCCGAAGTCGTCCAGCGCCAGGCTGGCCCCGGCCTCGCGCAACTGGGTCAGGACCTCGGCGGCGTGCGCCGTGTCGCGCATGATGTCGCCCTCGGTGACTTCCAGCTTCAGCGCGCCGCGCGGCAGGCCGGTCTCCTTGATGATGCGGGCCACGTCCTCGACCAGATGCGGCCGCTCGATCTCGCCGACCGACAGGTTGACGCTGCAGAACAGCTTGCCGGCGCTGGGGTGGCGCTGCAGCCATTCCGCCAGCTGGCGCGCCGCCTGGGTCATCATCAACAGGCCCAGTTCGTTCATCAGGCCCATTTCGTCGGCCAGCGTCAGGAACTCGTCCGGCGGCACCAGGCCGCGTCGGGGATGGCGCCAGCGCACCAGGGCCTCGAACCCGGCGACCGCGCCGCTATCGAGGTTGACGATCGGCTGATAGAAGGCCTCGATCTCGCCGCGCACGAAGGCGTTGCGCAGGTCCGCCTCCAGCGCCAGCCGCGACAGGCTGTCGGACTCCAGCGCCCGGCCATAGGCCGCCGCCCCGCCCCGCCCGGCCGACTTGGCCTGCTCGACCGCCAGTTCGACCCGACGCAGCAGTTCGGCGGGATCGGGTGCGTCCGGCCCGCCCTCGGCCGCGACGGCGCCGATGGATACGGTCGGGTAGATGTCGAAGCCGGCGACCCGCAGCGGCTGCTCCAGCGCCTCGCGCACCAGTTCGCTGGCCCCGGTGGCGCCGCGCCGCGTCAGGATGGCGAACTCGTCCTCGCCGATGCGGGCGGGCGAGCTGTCCTGGGCGAAGGCCCCTGACAATCGCGAGCCCAGCGCCGACAGCACCAGATCGGCGCGTTCATGCCCCAGAGCCTCGTTCAGACGACGCAGCCGGTCGACGTCGGCCACCACCAGTTCGTACTGCCCCGGCACGGCCAAGGTTTCGGCCGCGCGCACCAGAAAGGTGCGACGGTCCAGCAGGCCGGTCAGCGTGTCCCGGTCGGCGCCGGCGAACTTGGTCTCCAGCGCCACGACGCCGGCCGCGCGCAGGCCGTCCTCGAGCCAGACGCCACGCCACAGGCAGGTCTCGCAGCCGCGCATCCGCAGGCGCACGGCGATCTCGGTGCCTTCGGCCTGGGGCTTCAGCAGGCGGTCGGCCAGGGCGCGGTCTTGAGGCATGGCCAGGGCGGCGAAGGCGGCGCCCGAACATTCCGGCGCCAGCGGGCCGAGCCCCAGCGAGCGGGTCGCGCCGGTAAAGCGTATCTGGTCGTCGGCCGGGGTCCAGATCCACAAGGCGGCGTCGGCGGCGGCCAGCGCCTCGATCGCCGTCGTCGGGTCCCAGGCCAGTGCTCTGGATCGTGTGTTCAAAGCGTTTCCCGGATGCCAAGACTAGACGCGACCGGGTCAGGGACGAACTCGTCCTCGATGACGCCGAACAGCAGATGATCTGCCCATGCGCCGTTAATTTTCAAATAAGCTTTCGCCAATCCCTCGTGCCTGAAGCCGGCCTTTTCGAGGACGCGACGCGAAGCGTCGTTGGACGGCACGCAGGCGGCCTCAACCCGGTGCAACTTCAGCGTCCTGAAGGCGAAGCCCAGCATGGCCCGCGCCGCCGCCGTCCCCACGCCCCGCCCCGCATGGGGCTGGCCGACCCAGTAGCCGAGGGTTCCCGTCTCGGCCACGCCGCGCCGGATGTTCGATAGGGTCATAGCCCCCATCAGGGTCTCTTCATCAGGGTCGAAGATGAACAGGGGCCAGGCCGTGCCCAGCTCCATTTCTCGGGCATAGACGCCCAGACGCCGGCGAAACGCCGCCCGGGTCAGGTCATCCTCGGCCCAGGCGGGCTCCCACGGCTGAAGATAGTCGCGCGACCCACCGCGCAGTTCAGCCCATTCCGCATAGTCCGAAGGCCGCGGCGGACGCAGCAAGACCCCCTGTCCATGCAGGACGGGTCCGGTCGCCTCGGCCATCCAGTCGAACAGGGCCATGGCGGCAGATTAGCGCGAAGCGTCGCCGACGCCAGCCACGACTTAACGACCGGCCAGACGCGCGGCGAAGGCCGCCCCCGCAAGCGAAGCCGCCCTAGGACCGAGAACGGCCGTGGCCGAGCGTCCGGCCGAGGCCATGTCGCGGCCGACGGCGCGCAGATCGTCGCCGCTCTGGGCCAGGATGCGGGCGGCGCTGTCCTCGGACGACACCGGCGCGCCGAAAATGAGGGTCTGGGCGGCGTTGCGGCCGGCCCGGCTGGCGGGACTTTCGTCAGCCATCCACAGGGTGGCGTTCAGCACGGCCTTGGCGCGTGACAGTTCGGCGTCGCTCGGGCCCTTTTCGGCTAGGTCCAGCAGTTCGGCGGCGCTGACCTGGGCCAGTTCGACCGCGCGGTCGGCGGCCGCGCCGGCATAGATGCCGAGCAGACCGGCGTCCTCATAGGCCTCCTGATAGGCGTCGATGGCGTAGGCCAGACCCCGGGCCTCGCGTGCGCTCTGGAACAGGCGCGAGGCCATGCCGCCGCCGAGGATTTCGGTGAACAGGCGCAGGGCCGGCAGGCGCGGGTCCAGCGCGCTCATCGACGGCAGTTGGAAGACCAGATTGGCCTGTTCGATCTTGCGCGTCAGCTTCGCCTCGCCGCCGACGAAGACGGCGGGCGCCAGGGCGTCCAGCGGGGTCGCCGCTTCCTGACCGAACCATTGCTCGGCCAGGGCCAGCAGTTCGTTCTCGTCCACCGCGCCGGACACGGCGACCACCATGCGGTCGGGCGAATAAAGCCGGGCGCGCCAGTCGGCCACGGCGGCGCGATCGGCGGCTTTCAGGCTCTCGACCGTGCCGAGGATGGGCCGACCCAGGGCCTGGCCCGCATAGGCCCGCGTCTGGGCCATTTCGAAGACGTGATCGTCGGGGGTGTCGAAGGCCTCGGCGATCTCCTGGGCCACGACATCCTTTTCGCGGACGATCTCGGCGGAATCGAGCGTGGGCCGGAAGACCAGGTCCGAGACGATCTGCATGGCCAGAGGCAAGGAGCCGTGCAGGGCGCGGATCTCAAAGCTGGTGCGCTCATAGCCGGTGGCGGCGTTGATCGAGCCGCCCTCGGCCTCGATCCGCTCTACGATGTCGCGCGCCCCCATGTCGCCGGCGCCCTTGAACACCAGGTGCTCCAGCAAGTGCGACCAGCCGGAGCGGGCCTCGTCCTCCATCCGCGCCCCGCCGCGCACGGCGACGGTCAGAGCGAAGGTCCGCAGACCGGGCATGGGGTCGCAGACGACGCGGACGCCGTTGGACAAGGTGTGAAGGCGAGCGGTCAGGATGCGGTGTCCTTGCGGGTCATGCGGCGGCGCAGCAGCACCACATAGAAGGCGATCAGGGCGGCGGCGAGACCGAACCAGGTCAGGGCGTAGCCGAGGTGGTTGTTCGAAAAGGCGGCGGGCGGCGCCGAGGGCTTCAGCGCGGCCCAGTCGGGATTGGTCGAGGTCGTGGCGAAGACGGTGAAGGTCGCGATCGGCCCCTCGACCTTCAGGGCGCGGGCCATGGCCTCGGCGTCGCGGCCGTAGAAGCGGCCCTCGGCGGGCGGCGGGGTCAGGGCGCTGGGGGCCGGGGCGCGGCGCAGGACGCCGGCGATGACGACCGGCATGGCGTCGGCCGCATTGACCGGCGGGCGGGCCGAGACCTCGGCGGAGACGAAGCCGCGATCGACCAGCAGGGTCGGACCGCCTTCGACCGCGCAGGCCGAGACCAGACGCACGCCCGCGTCGCTGTTCTCGATCGACTGAAGCTCGACGAAGGGCGCCGCCGACAGGCCGCGGCAGGTCAGGATCACGCGGCGGAACTCGGGGTTCCCGGCCTTCAGCGCCTCGGCCAACGGCACAGGCGGCTTGTCGGCGGCGGCCTCGGCCCCGTCGATCAGGCCCTCCTTCCACTGCATCCGCTGCACCTGCCAGACGCCCAGCGCCAGCAGGACGCCCAGCAGCAGGACGGCGAGAACGGTCAGGACGACAGGGAAGCGCGGACGAGCGGCAGCGGTCATTTCGGGTCTCGAGTTCGCAGCATCTGCAGGGCGGTCATCAATCCCTTGCCGGGGCGCATCAGGCCCAGGGCCAGGGCCGTAACCAGCGGCAGCCAGATGATCAGGTGCAGCCAGATGGGGGGATGCCAGGCGATCTCGACCGCCAGGGCCGTAAAGCCGACCAGGAAGCCGGCGATCTGCATGATGAAGGTGGCGGCCCCGTCCCCCGTCTCAACCGAGGCCAGGTCATAGCCGCAGGCCTCGCACGTCGGGCGGACCTTGAGAAAGCCCTGAAACAGCCGCCCCTGCCCGCAGTTGGGGCAGCGGCCCAGGACCCCGGCTCTGATCGCCTGCCCGCCAAGCAAATCGGCGCGGGACTGTTCGTCCCGCGCCGTTTGAAGTGCAGTGGCTGGTTCGCTCAGCTTCACCCGAAGGTGACGTAGACGAAGGCGAACAGGAACAGCCAGACCACGTCCACGAAGTGCCAGTACCAGGCGGCGGCTTCGAAGCCGAAGTGCTTCTGCGGGGTCATCTGGCCCGCTTGCAGGCGCAGCAGGCAGACGGCCAGGAAGATGGTGCCGACGGCGACGTGGAAGCCGTGGAAGCCGGTGGCCATGAAGAAGATCGAGCCATAGAGCTTCGAGTTGGCGGCGGCCTCGTTGAAGAACAGGTGCTCGTGCAGGATGTGCTGATACTCGTAGGCCTGAACGCCGGTGAACAGCACGCCCAGCAGGACGGTGATCAGCAGACCCAGCTTGGCGGCCTTGCGGTCGCCGACTTGCAGCGCATGGTGCGCCCAGGTCACGGTCGTGCCCGACAGCAGCAGGATGACGGTGTTCAGCAGCGGCAGGCCCCAGGGATCCAGCAGTTCGACGCCCTTGGGCGGCCAGGTCGACCAGGCCTTGCCCGTGTCCATCCAGTTGCCGACTTCCGGGATGATGGCGCGCGATTCATTGAAGATCGCCATGTCGAAGAACATCCAGAAGAAGGCGACGAAGAACATCACCTCCGAGGCGATGAACAGCACCATGCCGTAGCGCAGGCCGATCGAGACGACCGGGGTGTGGTCGCCCTTCTTGGATTCCTTGATCACGTCCGACCACCAGCCGAACATGGCGTAGAGCACGCCCGCCAGACCAGCGAAGAAGACGTACTTGGTGCCTTCCGGCAGGCCGAACAGGCCCTTCATCCACATAACCGCGCCGACGAACATGACCACGGAGGCCATGGACGAGATCAGCGGCCAGGGGCTCGGGTCCACCAGGTGGTAGTCGTGTTGCGGTTTCGCGTGCGCGTCGGCCATTCCAGGGTCTCTGAATTAAGGCGAGAGATCGTTATAACAGGGGCTATAGCGCCCGCTATCCCGCTTTGCCAGTAGGGGATTGGCCGGAAGCGGCCTGCTCGAACCCCTTGGTGGGGAAGAAGGTGTAGCTGAGGGTGATTTCGCGCACGCCCTTGGACTCGGCGTCGGTGGCGATCTCGGGCGCCACGAAGTACTGGACGGGGAATTCCTTGGTTTCGCCCGGGCCGATTTCCTGCCCCTCGAAGCAGAAGCACTGCAGCTTCTGGAAGTAGGGTCCGGCCCGCTCGGGCACGACGTTGTAGGCCGCCGTGGCGTGGATCGGCTGATCCGAGGTGTTGGTCACGCTGAAATAGGCCATGCCCGTTTCGCCGATTCGCACCCGCTGGCTGACCTGCTCGGCCTTGAAGGTCATCGGCAGGTTGCGGACGTTGGTGTCGAAACGGATCAGGACGCTCTGGTCGAGAACCTGCGTCGGCGCCGCCTCGGCCTTCTTCACCGTGCCGTCGAAGCCCGTCACCTGACAGAAGAGGCGATACAGCGGCACGGCGGCGAAGGCCGCGCCGGTCATGCCCATGACCACCGCGGCGCAGATCAGGGCGACGAGGTTCTTGCGGTCCTTCACGGCGTCGGCTCCGCGACCGAGGCCTCCGAGGCGGGGGCGGGCAGAGCAGGATCAGCGCGCTCGACAGTCGCGGCGGCGGCGGCCTCGGCCGCCTTGCGGGCCTCGGTGTTGCGCTGAAGATTCGCGACGGTGACGATGAAGACCAGGACGATGAAGCCGACCAGGCCCAGGGCGATGGCGACGTTGCGGCGCTTGCGCGCGCGCACTTGTTCTTCGGTCAGTTTGACGAAATTCGGACGGGTCACGCGGTCAGGCTCCCAGGCCCGGCAACTGCTCGACCAGGAGGGCCGAGAACAGCGCCATCAGATACAGGATGGAGAAGGCGAACAGGTTGCGGGCCGGTTTGGCCTCGGCCCGGACATCATACAATGCGGCCTCTCGCCCCACCGCCTCGGCCTTGTCCGGCTGGTCGCCCGCGCGCGAGCGCCACAGGCGCACCGCCAGGGCCAGGAAGAACAGCCCGCCGGCGATCGAAACCGCCAGATAGACCACGCCGCCCAGGCCCAGGAAGGCCGGAGCGATGGCCACCGGCACGAAGATCAGGGTGTAGATCAGGATCTGCAGGCGGGTCGACTTGGCGCCGCGCGCCACCGGCATCATCGGAATGCCGGCCTTGGCGTAGTCGCCGGCCGAATAGAGGGCCAGCGCCCAGGAGTGCGGCGGGGTCCACAGGAAGATGATCAGGAACAGCAGCCAGGCCTGCCAGGGCGCGTCGCCCGTGACAGCGGCCCAGCCGATTACTGGCGGGAAGGCGCCCGCGGCGCCGCCGATGACGATGTTCTGGGGCGTCCGGCGCTTGAGCAGCAGGGTGTAGAATCCGGCGTAGTAGACGATGGTCAGGGCCAGCAGGCCCCCGGCCAGCCAGTTTGTCGTCATGCCCAGCAGCATGACCGAGAAGATCGACAGGACCACGCCGAAGGCCATCGCATCATTTTTCCGGACGCGGCCCGCCGCGACAGGACGTCCGCGCGTGCGCCGCATCAGGGCGTCGGTCTCGCCCTCCAGCGCCATGTTCAGCGCGCCGGCGGCCCCTGCCCCCACGGCGATGCACAGCACCGCGATGGCGGCCAGAAGGAAGTTGGGCTGGCCCGGCGCGACCACCAGGCCGGTCACGGCGGTGAAGACCACCAGCGACATGACGCGCGGCTTGAGCAGCTGGAAGAAGTCTTCCGGCTGGGCGGTCGTGACGAGCGGGGTCTCGCGGGTGGGGCGGTCGGTCATGGTCATAAAAAGCCGAAGGCCGCCCTTCCGGTGACGAAAGGGCGGCCTCTCAAGGGTTATCCGGTTCGGGTCAGTGGTTGTCCGCCTTGACCACCGGCAGTTCGTTGAACTGGTGGTGCGGCGGGGGCGACGAGAGGGTCCACTCCAGGGTGGTGGCGCCTTCGCCCCACGGATTGGCCTCGCCCTTGCGACGACGAACGGCGGCTTCCAGCAGCATGACCAGGAAGACGGCGACGCCGACGACGGTGATCAGGTAGCCGAGCGACGAGATCTGGTTCCAGTAGGTGTAGGCTTCCGGATAGTCGATGTAACGACGCGGCATGCCCTGCAGACCCAGGAAGTGCTGCGGGAAGAAGACCAGGTTCACGCCGACGAACATGATCCAGAAGTGGGTCGCGCCGAGGAACTCGTTGTACTTCACGCCGAACATCTTCTCGAACCAGTAGTAGAAGCCCGCGAAGATCGAGAAGACGGCGCCCAGCGACAGCACGTAGTGGAAGTGGGCCACGACGTAGTAGGTGTCGTGCAGGCTGTAGTCGATGCCGGCGTTCGACAGGACCACGCCGGTCACGCCGCCGAGGGTGAACAGGAAGATGAAGCCCATCGCCCACAGCATGGGCGTCTTGAAGGTGATGGAGCCACCCCACATGGTGGCGATCCAGCTGAAGATCTTCACGCCCGTCGGCACGGCGATGATCATCGTCGCGGCCACGAAGTAGGCGCGCAGGTTGATGCTCATGCCCACGGTGTACATGTGGTGCGCCCACACGATGAAGCCGATGAAGCCGATGGCGACCATGGCGTAGGCCATGGCGAGGTAGCCGAAGATCGGCTTCTTCGAGAAGGTCGAGACGATGTGCGAGATGATGCCGAAGCCCGGCAGGATCATGATGTAGACTTCGGGGTGGCCGAAGAACCAGAACAGGTGCTGGTACATCACCGGGTCGCCGCCGCCGGCCGGATCGAAGAAGCTGGTGCCGAAGTTGCGGTCCGTCAGCAGCATGGT
>NZ_DASWXW010000149.1:0-18886 GCF_036405315.1 Brevundimonas sp.
CGCCTATCGCACCCATACCTGCGGCGCCCTCCGTTCGACGGATGCGGGCGCGAATGTTCGTCTGTCGGGCTGGGTTCACCGCAAGCGCGACCACGGCGGCCTGCTGTTCATCGACCTGCGCGACCACTACGGCCTGACCCAGCTGGTGCTGCACCCGGAGACCCCGGGCTTCGAGGCCGTCGAGCGTCTGCGCGCCGAAAGCGTCATCAAGATCGACGGCGAAGTCGTGGCCCGCTCGGCCGAAACCACCAACGCCAACCTGCCGACCGGCGAGATCGAAGTGCGCGTTCTGTCGGTCGAGGTCCTGTCGGAAGCCGCCGAACTGCCGCTGCCGGTCTTCGGCGAGCCGGAATATCCTGAGGAAATCCGCCTCAAGAACCGCTTCCTCGACCTGCGTCGCGAGACCCTGCACAAGAACATCGTCCTGCGCTCCAAAGTCATCCACTCGATCCGCCAGCGGATGGTCGAGCAGGGCTTCCTTGAGTATCAGACCCCGATCCTGACGGCCTCGTCGCCGGAAGGCGCGCGCGACTTCCTGGTGCCGTCGCGCATGCATCCGGGCAAGTTCTACGCCCTGCCGCAGGCCCCGCAGCAGTTCAAGCAACTGCTGATGGTCTCGGGCTTTGACCGCTACTTCCAGATCGCGCCCTGCTTCCGCGACGAAGACCTGCGCGCCGACCGTTCGCTGGAATTCTACCAGCTCGACGTCGAGATGAGCTTCGTCACCCAGGAAGACGTCTTCGCCGCCATCGAGCCGCTGATGCATGGCGTCTTCAACGAGTTCGGCGGGGGCAAGCCGGTTTCGCCGATCGACGAAACCCACGTCTTCACCAACGACTCCGGTCAGACCTTCGAGCACAAGGGCTTCGAGCGCCTGACCTATGCCCAGTCGATGAAGTGGTACGGTTCGGACAAGCCGGACCTGCGTAACCCGATCAAGATGCAGGACGTGTCCGAGCACTTCCGCGACGGCGGCTTCGGCCTGTTCGCCAAGATCCTCGGCGCCGACGCCAAGAACGCTGTCTGGGCCATTCCGGCGCCGACCGGTGGTTCGCGCGCCTTCTGCGACCGCATGAATTCCTGGGCGCAAGGCGAAGGCCAGCCGGGTCTGGGCTACATCTTCTGGTCGGACGACCAGCAGTCGTGGGGCGGCCCGATCGCCAAGAACCTCGGCCAGGAGCCGACCGAGGCCCTGATGACCTCTCTGGGTCTGGGCAAGGGCGACGCCGCCTTCTTCACCGCCGGTGATCCGGCTGTCTTCGCCAAGTTCGCTGGTCTGGCCCGCACCCGCGTCGGCACGGAGCTGAAGCTGGTCGACGAAGAGCAGTTCAAATTCTGCTGGATCGTCGACTTCCCGATGTTCGAATGGTCGGAAGAAGAGAAGAAGGTCGACTTCAGCCACAACCCCTTCTCTATGCCCCAGGGCGGCATGGAGGCCCTGGAGACCCAGGACCCCCTGTCCATCCGCGCCTATCAGTACGACATCGTCTGCAACGGCTATGAGCTGTGCTCGGGCGCGATCCGGAACCACAAGGCCGAGATCATGCTGAAGGCCTTCGAGATCGCCGGTTACGACGCCTCGGTGGTCGAGGAGCAGTTCGGCGGCATGCTGAACGCCTTCCGCTTCGGCGCCCCGCCGCACGGCGGTCTGGCCCCGGGCATCGACCGGATCGTCATGCTGCTGGCCAATCAGACCGCCATCCGCGAGGTCATCGCCTTCCCGCTGAACCAGCAGGGCCAGGACCTGCTGATGGGCGCGCCGGCCGAGGCCGCTGACAAGCAGCTCAAGGAACTGTCGATCCGCACGGCCCTGCCGCTCAAGTAGGCGGCGTCGCGGCGCTGAATTGAATAGGGCGGCCCGCGAGGGCCGCCCCTTTTTTTTGGATATTCGCGCCTAGTTGCCGGAGGCGATGACCAGATTGCGCTGGCGCGGCGGGATAGGCGGCGCCGGCGGCGCCGAGGGGGTGCGGATGACGCGGATGCCGCCGCAGGAGCGCACCGTCAGGCCGCTGGGCAGGCGGGTCGCGCCGTCGCCGCAGGCCTCATGCACCTGATCCTGGGTCAGGCCGCGCGCGCCGGACAGGTCCGCGCCGCGAATGTCGGTCCGCCGCATTGAGGCGCCGGAGAAGTTGGCGCCGTCGAAACTGGCGCCGGTCAGGCGGGCGCTGTCCAACGAGGCGTTGCGGAACGAGGCCCGGTCGAAGACGCCGTTGGTCAGGTTGGAGGCGTTGATTTCGGCGCTGGAGAAGTCGGCGCCCGTGGCGCGGACATTGGCCAGGGTGGAGCCGAACATCTCGCTGCTGTTGAACTTGGCGCGGACCAGGACGGCGCGGTTGAAGTTGACGCCGTTCAGTTCCGCCGAGGACAGGTTGGCGTCCTGAAGGTTGGTCTGGATCAGGTTCGCGCCCGTGGCTTCGGCGCCGGTCAGGTTGGCGCTGACAAAGGTGCTGCCGAGGAAGTTGGCGCCGAGCATTTCAACACCGCGCATGTCGGCGCGGCTGAAGTCGCTGCCGGCGAAGTTGGAGCCGACCAGTTCCGCCCCGCGCAGCGTGGCGCCGACCAGGGTGGCGTTGGTGAAGCTGGCGCCGGTGAAGGTGGCGCCCGACAGGTCGCGGCCCGATAGTTCGCAACGGTTGCAGCTGCCGCCCAGGGAAACCATGCGGGCGACGTCGCGATCCTGCATCTGGGCCATGTCCACCACGCCAGCGAGCGCGGGGGCGGCGACCAGCAGGCCCGACAGGGCTGCGGCTGCGGGCGCCAGGCGGCGGAGGAGGGCGAGCGAGCGTTTCATCACGTTACCTAGATGCGCCCATCGCCCGAAAAACCCTACTTAAATCGTGGTAACGAAGGCGGCTCTCAACAGGCGGGAATGCGCAGGCCCGACGGCAGGACCGTGGCCTCATCTCCACAGGCCTGATTGAGCTGGCCCTGGGTCAGGCCGACGGCGCGCCCCAGTTGCGCGCCCGACAGGTTGGTCCCGCTCAGTCGCGCCCCGGACAGGACGGCTCCGTCCAGATAGGCGCCGACGAAGCTGGCGTTGGTCAGATCCGCTCCGGCGAAGTTCGAGCCTGAAAAGACGCCGCCGTAGGCCTCCACGTCCCGCATGTCGGCGCGCGAGAAGCGGGTGCGGTTCATCACGGTCAGGCTGAGATCGGCCTGACGCAGGCGGGCGCCCGCCAGGTTGAGGCCGCGCACCTCCATGCCTGAAAAGTCGCCCTGGAACAGGTTGCAGCCGGGGCAGTTGGCGCCGCCGCGCACGCGGTTGATCTGCGATACGTTCTGGGCGGCCGCAGGCACGGCGGAGGCGGCGATCAGGGTCGCGGCGAGTGCGATAGCGAGACGGTTCATGCGAAGGCTCCGGGGCTTTGTCGTCCCTCAAGCAAGAAGCGGGCCGGAAAACCTCGGGATCAGCCCTGCATCTGCGGCGCCGCTCCGCAAGTGTCGCAGACCCAGCCGCCGCCCCGATTCTGCAGCGAGAAGTCGCCGCATTCGGGACAGGCGACCGCCTCGGTGGGCGCATTGGGGCGCGGCGTCTCGGCCTTGCGTCCAAACGGGACGACGACGAGGTTGTCAGGCGCCGCGCCGCGCGCGAACCCCTTGGAGATGAATCGCGCCGCCGGGACGGGCTCGGCGTCGTTGGTCGCGGCGGCGCCCAGGCCGTCGGGGTTCAGTCCCTCGGGCTCGGCGTTGGCCAGTTCCTGACGCTCCAGATAGGAGACGCCCAGTTCGCGGAAGATGTAGTCGAGGATCGAGGTCGCCGACCGGATCGAGTCGTTGCCCGTGACGCGGCCCGCCGGCTCGAATCGGGTGAAGACGAAGGCGTCGACGAACTCGTCCAGCGGCACGCCGTATTGCAGGCCGATCGAGATGCCGATGGCGAAGTTGTTCATCAGGCTGCGGAAGGCGGCGCCTTCCTTGTGCATGTCGATGAAGATCTCGCCCAGTTCGCCGTCTTCGTATTCGCCGGTGTGGATATAGACCTTGTGGCCGCCGACGGCCGCCTTCTGGATATAGCCCTTGCGACGGTCCGGCAGCTTGCGGCGGGTGCGGTCGCGCTCGACGACCTTTTCGACCACCCGTTCGACGGTCTTGGCCTCAGGCTCGAGACGACGCTGGGGCGGCGCATCGGGTTCGGGCAGGTCAAGGCGGAAGTCGGCGGGCGGCGCGGCGCGGCGCAGGACGACGGCGCGACGGCCGTCGCGGGCGGCCTGGCCCAGGACCCGGGCGGCCTGAAGCGGGCCCGCGCGCCAGTCGATCAGGTCGGGCGCGGCGTCCGGCGCGTCGCTGAACGGCTCGATCGCGCGGCGCAGGTCGGCCTCGAAGTCAGCGGGATCGCGCGCCAGCAGGTCGCGCAGGACATCCGGTGCGGCGGTCCAGCCGGACAGGTCGGCATGACCGAAGACGGCGGCGCGGGCCGCTTCAATGGCGGCGTCGTCGAAGCCCAGGCGCGGCAGCAGATCGCCGCCGTCCTCCGCCGACAGGCCGAGCACGTCGCCGATGAAGCCGGCGTCCAGCACAGGCGGCGCAAAGACGGCTGACAACTGATCCGTGCGGGCCAACGCGCCCTCGACCGCCTCAAGCTCCAGATCGGTGAAGCCCAGGTCGCGCAGGGCCGAATGATTGAGCCCCGGCGTTCCCATGAGGGTGCGGCGGCCGAACAGGCGGCGCTCGGCGTCTTCCACGTCGCCGCCGGCGCGGGCGATGGCGCGGGCCAGCGAGGGACGCAGGCGACGCTCGGTCTCGCCGTCCTCGGTCTGGAACAGGTCGGTCGCGGCGAAGGGCGAGGCGCCGAGGCGCAGCTCGATCTCGGCGTCGGCTGCGAACAGGCTGATGGCCGCATGGCGACGGCCGTGACGCGCCACGGAGGAGGCGTCCTGACCGCGCTGGGTCGCCAGATCCGCCGCCTCGTCCTTGACGGCGTCCCATTCGGCGCAGGGACCGAGGCGGGCGGCCAACTCGCTGGAGGCCGCGCCGGCGGCCGCCGAGATGCGTGCGCCTATGGAGGCGGCGAGGGTCTTCGTGTCCTCTGCATTCGTCGCCACCGCCCAGTCGGCCAGGCCGGAAAGGCCGAGGGCGATGGGGCGAGCGGCGTCGCGTCGGCGGGCCGAGGCGGCGTCGGGGCAGAAGCCCACGGCGGTCTCGATCTCCAGAGCCACGACCCAGAGCCGGACCAGGTCGTCCAGCGCCTCGTCGAAGGCGTCGCCGGCCAGCGTGGCCAGCAGGGGCAGGTGCAAGGCGGCGCGCGCTTCCACCCCGGCGTCCGCGAGGGCTTCGGCGTCGCGGGGGTTGAAGGTCAGAGCCAGGCCGCCCTCCAGCGCCGCCTCGCCTACGGCCAGGGCTTCGGGGCCGCCCGAGGCGACGCTGTCGCGCGGGGCCAGCACAGGCGTCACAGCGCGAACGGGCCGAGCGGGCAGGGAGACGGCCGGGCTCTCGCCCTCGGCGGCGCGGACGATGTCGGCGTCGCTCGCGCCGCAGCGGCGGGCGATCAGGGCGGCGCGGGCCAAGGCGGGGTTGGCGACGGGATCGGCGCAGGCCTCACGCGGGCCCTCGCAGCGGTCCACGGCGTCGGCGACGGCGCGCAAGGCATCGGACAGGGCCTCGGCGGCGCGCTGGGCCAGTCGTTCGCCCCGTCGGGCGGCGGTCAGATCGGCCAGGCGGCGTCTTGCGCCGGGCTCGCTCAGGGAAATGAAGGCGGCGCCGGGAGCGTGACCGCCCGCGCCGTCGGGGCGAACCCCATCGTTCAGGACCAGGCTCGGCGCGGCCAGTCCCAGCAGAAGGGACGCCGACAACTCCTCAGCGAAGACGGCGGCGGCCGATGCGGTCGGGAACACGCCCTGTGCGCGCCCCCAGGCGCCGAGGCGGTGCGCCCAGCGGTCGGCGGCGCCGTCCAGCCAGGCGGCGTGATCGTCCAGAGCGGCGGCGTCTTGCGGCAGGTCGGTCGACAGGGCTTCGGCCCAGTCCAGCCAGGCTTCAACGCGGGCGTCGGACCAGGCGGCGGGCGCCAAAGTCGGCGCCATGACGCCGGGGCGTTCGATCAGACGGGGCTCCAGCGCCACGGCGGCGGCGAGGGCGGCGAAACGGGGCTTGATGCGCATCAGACGTCTCCGCGCGTGTCCTGATCGCGACATTAACGACGCCTCCGAGGGCGTTTCAATAAATCTTGGGTGCAGAAGGCGGTTTACCCCCAAGATGTTGATGATGAGCGGCGGCGTCCGGTTCCGCGCGCGGGCTGGACGCGGGCGGCTGCGGTTTCTATGATCGCGCTGCGCCGCCGGACCTCCCCGGGCGGTGGAATTCAAGTGAGTTCGACGACGTGCTGAGCAAGATCTTCACCTGGTGGAACGGCGCCACGATCGGCACCCTGTTCACCGTCGGCAAACGCGGCCAGCTGGTCGGCACGGACGAGTTCGGCAACCGTTATTACCAGTCGCGCGACAACGTCAGCTATGACGGCCGCAAGCGTCGCTGGGTCATCTATGACGGCTACGCCGAGGCGTCGAAGGTCCCGCCGGAATGGCAGGGCTGGCTGCGCTACACCTATGACGAATCGCCGGCCGAGAAGCCGCTGCCGCGTCGCGCCTGGGAAAAGGACCACCTGCCGAACCTGACCGGCACGCCGATGGCGTGGCGTCCGCAGGGTTCGCTGGCCAACGAGGGCAAGCGTCCCGCCGCCACCGGCGACTATCAGGCCTGGAGCCCGGAATGACCGCACGCCGCCTCCTGCTTGTCGGCGTGGCCGCAGCGGGACTGGCGGTCGCGGGCGCCGGCACGACCAGCGCCCTGATGGATCTGCCGCAGGACGCCGTTCCGGTTCAGGATACAGTGGGCGATCTGCTGCGGGACACCAATCGTGCGCCTCAAAACCCGCCCGCAACGGCGCCGCAGACCCCTGCGACGTCCGCGCAAGGCTCTACGACGCCCTCGACCGGGCCGACCGCCGCGCCCGGAACGCCCGGGATCGTGGTGACGCCTGAGGCCGAGATTGCAGCCGTTCAGGAAGACGTTCCGCCGGAAGCCGAGGCCGAGGCTCCGAAACCGGCGACTGAACCCGCCGCCGTTCCGGGCCGCCGCCAGCGCCGCCCTGTGGCCATCATTCAGGCCATCGACAAGGTCACGGCCGAATCGATGAAGTTCGAGGTCGAGGTCGGGGGGCGTCCGGTGCGCTTCAACAAGACCCTGATCTTCAGCGCCCGCGCCTGCGAGGTGTCCGCCTCGGACGAGCAGACCGAGGACGCCATCGCCTATCTGGAGGTCGGGATTCAACCGCGCGGCATCGCCGTGCCGACCGAGGCGCGCCAGATCTTCAAGGGCTGGATGTTTGCTTCGTCGCCCGCCGTCAGCGGCCTGCAGCACCCGATCTACGACGCTTGGGTGATCGGCTGTAAGGCGTAGTCCACGGCCTGTGCGCCGGTCATGGGCGCGGTCAGGACGGATTGGTCGGGCGTCAGACGCAGGGCGGGCTTCAGCAGCCGCAGATAGGCCGCCTGCGGCGTCTCGACGGCGCCGAACTGGCTCAGGTGCTCGGTCAGGAATTGGGCGTCCAGCAGACCCCAGCCGCCCTGCCGCAGCCGCGCCACCAGATGCACCAGGGCGACCTTGGACGCATCGCGCGCCCGGCTGAACATGCTCTCGCCGAAGAAGGCGCCGCCCAGGGTCACGCCATAAAGGCCCCCGACCAGAACCTCATCCCGCCAGCACTCTATGCTGTGGGCGTAGCCGCGCAGATGCAGCTGGAGATATAGCGATCGGATCGGATCATTGATCCAGGTGTCCTCACGCCCGGCGGCCGACGCGGCGCAGGCGTTCAGGACGGCGTCGAAGGCCGTATCGACCCGCACCTGAAACGGCTCGCTCCGGACGGTGCGGCGCAGACGGGCGGGGATATGAAAGCGATCCAGCGGTACGACGCCCCGCTGGTCCGGCTCGACCAGAAAGACGCGCGGATCGTCGCGCGCCTCGGCCATCGGGAAGACGCCGCGAGCGTAGCAGGCCAGCAACTCCTCGGTTCCGAAGACACTGGAGGGGCTGCTGGCGCTGAACTCGGGTTCGTCCAAACCTTAGGCCTTGGCCTTCTGGGCGGCGGCCCATTTTTCCAGCCAGTGGATGTCGTAGTCGCCCGACAGGATGTCGGGTTCGGCCAACAGCTTCTGGAACAGGGGAATGGTGGTGTCGACGCCGCCGATGACCATCTCGTTCAGCGAACGCTTGAGGCGGGCCAGGGCCTCCTCGCGGTCGCGGCCGTGGACGATCAGCTTGCCGATCAGGCTGTCGTAGTAGGGCGGGATCGAATAGCCGGCGTAGATGGCGCTATCCAGACGCACGCCCAGGCCGCCCGGGGCGTGGAAATCCGTGATGGTGCCCGGCGACGGGGTGAAGGTCTCGGCGTTCTCGGCGTTGATCCGCACCTCGATGGCGTGGCCTTCGAAATGGATGTCGTCCTGGGTGAAGGACAGCGGCAGGCCGGCGGCGATACGGACCTGTTCGCGGACCAGATCGACGCCCGTGATCATTTCCGTGACCGGGTGCTCGACCTGCAGGCGGGTGTTCATCTCAATGAAGAAGAACTCGCCGTCTTCCCACAGGAACTCGATGGTGCCGACGCCCAGGTAGCCGATGGCGGCGATGGCCTTGTTGACCGTCTCGCCGATCTTCTTGCGACCCTCGGCCGACAGGGCGGGCGAGGGGGCCTCTTCCAGCACCTTCTGGTGACGGCGTTGCAGCGAGCAGTCGCGTTCGCCCAGGTGGACGACGTTGCCGTGGCTGTCGGCGATGACCTGGATCTCGATGTGGCGGGGCTTCTGGAGGTAACGCTCCATATAGACGGCGCCGTTGCCGAAGGCGGCCTTGGCCTCGGTCTGGGCCGTCTGCACGGCCTCGACCAGATCATCGGGGGTCAGGGCGACCTTCATGCCGCGACCGCCGCCGCCGGCGGCGGCCTTGACGATCAGCGGGAAGCCGATGGTTTTGGACGCCTCGATGGCGGCCTCGACAGTTTCGACCTCGCCGTCAGAGCCGGGGACCACGGGGATGCCCGCTTCCATAACCGTCTTCTTGGCGGTGATCTTGTCGCCCATGACCCGGATATGCTCGGGCTTGGGACCAATGAAGGTCAGGCCGTGGGCCTCGATGATCTCGGCGAAGCGGGCGTTTTCCGACAGGAAGCCGTAGCCCGGGTGGATCGCTTGGGCGCCGGTGATTTCCGCCGCCGCGATGATCTGCGGGATGTTCAGATAGGACTTGGCCGCCGGCGCGGGGCCGATGCAGACGCTTTCGTCGGCCAGGCGCACCCACATGGCGCCGCGGTCGGCCTCGGAGTGCACGGCGACGGTGGAGATGCCCATCTCCTTGCACGCCCGGTGGATGCGCAGGGCGATTTCGCCGCGGTTGGCGATCAGGACCTTGGTGAACATATCGGGTCTCAGGCTTCCAGCATAACCAGAGCTTCGCCGAACTCGACCGGCTGGGCGTCGCCGACCAGGATTTCCGACACGACGCCGTCACGCGGCGCCTGGATCGGGTTCATGGTCTTCATGGCCTCGACGATCAGCAGGGTCTGGCCCTTCTTGACCTTGTCGCCCGGCTTCACGAACTGCGGGGCTTCCGGCGAGGGTTGCAGGTAGGCGGTGCCGACCATCGGCGACTTCACCTCTTCGCCCTTGCGGGAAACGAGGGCAGCCGGGTCCGACGGCATGGAGGCCGGAGCAGCGGCGGGTGCGGCGTGGGCGACCGGGGCCGGAGCGGCGGCGTACTGGATCGGCGCGGCGGCGGTCATGGTGACTTCACGGGCGACGCGGATACGCAGTTCGCCGCGCTCGACCTCGATCTCGGTCAGGTCGGTTTCGTTCAGGATGTCGGCCAGGCTGCGGATCAGGCCGGCGTCGATGCCTTCGTTCTTGTGCTTGTCGTCGGACATGTTGCGTCTCTCTTTAGATCTTGGGCGAACGAGCCCCGGCCTTGGCGCGTTCCCGCGCAAGCCGAAGGGCGGCCTTGACGGCCAGTTCGTAGCTGTGGGGGCCGAAGCCCGAAATGACGCCGGTCGCAACCAGCGAAACATAGGAATGACGCCGGAAGTCCTCGCGCGCGGCGGGGTTCGACAGGTGGCATTCGACGACGGGGATGCTGAGCGTCTTCAGCGCATCCAGCAGGGCCACCGAGGTATGGGTGAAGGCCGCCGGATTGATGACCAGGGCGCTGGCCTCAAGGCGCGCCTCATGGATCCAGTCGACCAGCTGGCCTTCGTGATTGGATTGCTTGAACACCACGCGCGCGCCGTCGGCCGCCGCCTCGCACATGGCCTGAACGTCGGCCAGGGTCTCGTGGCCATAGATGTCCGGCTCCCGAACCCCGAGAAGGTTCAGGTTGGGCCCGTTCAGGACATACAGGGTGAGGGTTTCGGGCATTCGCTCGCAAAACAGGCGCGCCGTGTCCGCGCGGAATCGAGCGCGCGTTGTAGCTCAGGTGTGGCGCGGCGCAAAGCGGGTGGGTGAAAAGGTTGACGCCGCGGCAGGGATGGGGCGGGCGGAGCAGGGAGGAAAGCGGAGGTTGGGGCTAGTCGTACAGTTTCGGAATGAGACTCCTGAGTGTGGCACCGGGTGTCCAAAGCGCCGCGCGCCACCCGCGCGCAATTGCGGCTTCGACGTTCTTCTCGGTGTCGTCGATGAAAGCGATGGCCGAGGCGGGCAGAGCCACACGCTGCTCGACTGCCGCGTAGAAATCTTGTGACGGCTTCGAAACGCCGAGCTGCGCGGCATAGTGGATGTCGTCAAATCGGCCGCAAAGCCTGAGCGCATTCCACAGATAGGACGCGCGTTCATGCTCCTGAACGGTGGCCAGATGCAGCGGAACCCCTGAGCCCCGAACCTCAGCCAGTTGAAACAGCAGGGCGTCATCCAGGTGGGCGTCGCCTTCAAACCAGTAGCTGATCAACTGATCACAGCTGACATGCGGCGCGATTTCCGCGAGCGCGGGCGTCAATCTGTCCCGAAGCGTTGCGCGACCATGAACGACGTCGTCCCACCACGGTTTGAAGAAGCGAGCTTGCAGCGCCAGGCGCGGAACACCCAGATCATCTTCGATGCGCGCGGACCAGCCTGATGGGTCGGGGTGGCGGACCACCACGCCATCGACATCCACCATCAACACGGCCGGTTTCATCAGCGTCGCAGCCCATCCCGTCAAAGAAGGCGTCAGTGTGCTGATTTGCAAACCGTCCGCAACAGGGGGCGGTCATCGACGCAGGGGTTTGATGTCTCTGGTTCGAAGCCCCATTATCGACGCCACTGGAGAGAGGTCAGCCTCCTCGTGCACCCTTGGAGCGAACAGTTGCGTATCGAAGTCAACGGCGAGGTGCGGGGCACCGCCGCCACGACCATTCTGGGCCTGGTTCAGGAGCTGTCGCTGGACCCCAGGAAGGTGGCGGTCGAGCGCAATCTGGAGATCGTGCCGCGCTCGCTGCACGGCGAAACGGCGCTGGTTGAGGGCGACAGGATCGAGTTGGTGCAGTTCGTCGGGGGCGGGTGACGTTTCCCTAAAACCCGCTCATCCCCGCGGAGGCGGGGACCCAGTTCTTTGGCGACAAGCCTGACGGCCCAGGGGGGAGGATGGGGTTCTTACTGGGTCCCCGCCTCCGCGGGGATGAGCGGAAGGGTGGGGCGCGGGTTATCAAATCCGGCAACGGCGCTTCCCCCCGGCGCACGGCGGCGCTAGGTCAGGGGCATGACCGATACAGCCCCCCGCACCGACAGCTGGACCGTCGCCGGCCGCACCTTCAACTCGCGCCTGATCGTGGGCACCGGCAAGTACCGGGACTACGCCCAGAACGCGGCGGCGGCCGAGGCTTCGGGCGCCGAGATCGTCACCGTGGCGGTGCGCCGGGTCAATCTGACGGATCCGAACCAGCCGGTGCTGACGGACTTCATCGATCCCAAGAAATACACCTACCTGCCCAATACGGCGGGCTGCTTCACCGGCGAGGACGCGGTGCGAACCCTGCGTCTGGCGCGCGAGGCGGGCGGCTGGACCCTGGTGAAGCTGGAGGTTCTGTCGGACCAGCGCACCCTGTTCCCCGACATGGAGGAGACCCTGCGGTCGCTGAAGCTGCTGACCGCCGAGGGCTTCGAGGTCATGGTCTATTGCACCGACGACCCCGTCTATGCGCGCAAGCTGGAGGACGCCGGCGCGGTGGCCATCATGCCGCTGGGCGCGCCGATCGGCTCGGGCCTGGGGGTGCAGAACCCCATCAACATCCGCCTGATCGTCGAGCAGTCCAAGGTGCCGGTGCTGGTCGACGCGGGCGTCGGCACGGCCTCGGACGCCGCCATCGCCATGGAGCTGGGCTGCGACGGCGTGCTGATGAACACCGCCATCGCCGAGGCGCGCGACCCGCTGCTGATGGCCAGCGCCATGAAGCACGCGGTCATCGCCGGGCGGGAATCCTATCTGGCCGGGCGGATGAAGAAGCGCCTCTATGCTGATCCGTCGTCGCCGCTGGCGGGCCTGATCTAGGCTATTGCGACGCTGAGGCCGCTTGCGGCCTCAGGCTCTGGCGCGCACTCTTCCGGTGACAGCGGGAGAGGGATGATGCGTTTCGGATTGATGGCCTGCACGGCCATGGCGGCCTGTATGATCGGGCCGATGGCGGTGGCGGACGCGACGGCGGACAAGGCCGTGCGCGACCTGCTGGAGCAGCCCCAGGTCTGCGGCCCCGTCGGCTCGGCCATTGAGGCTGCGCCGACCGGCGACATCGTCATGGTCGATGGCTTTGGAACCGGCGGGTTCAAGATCGACACGGCCAATCCTGAGGCCCAGGCCTGGTTCGACCACGGCGTGCGGCTGCGCTGGGCGTTCGAGCATACCGAATCGGTGCGGGCCTTCCGCAAGGCGCGGGCGCTGGACCCGTCTTGCGGCATGTGCGCCTGGGGCGAGGCCTGGGCCATCGGCCCCAATCTGAACGGCGGGGGTCAGGACAAGGCCTCGATCGAGGCGGCGCACAAGGCCGCCCGCGACGCCCGCCGTCTGGCCCGCGACGCCACGCCGGTTCAGCGCCAGATGATCGACGCCCTGATCCAGCGTTATTCCGGCTCGGAAAAGAGTCGCGCCGACCGCTTCGCCCGGCGCATGGACCGGATCGCGCGTCAGAATCCCGATGACGTCGCCATCGCCAATATCACCGCCGACGCCTGGCTGCTGGCCGCCGACGAATGGTGGGACGATGAGGGCAAGGCGGCTGATCCGGCCATCCCACGCGCCATGGGCCTGCTGGAACAGGCGCTGGCCAGGAATCCCAACGATCCGGGCGCGATCCACCTCTACATCCATCTGACCGAATGGTCGGACGACCCGCACAAGGCCATTCCCTATGGCGAGCGGCTGGCCCTGTTGGCCCCGGCGGCCAGTCATCTGGTGCATATGCCGTCGCATACCTACTACCGCGTCGGACGCTATCGCGACGCCATGATGTCCAACGTCAACGCTGTGGCGCTGGACCGGCGCTATGACGCCCTGGCCAAGCCGCCGGGCGGGGTGCCGGCGATGCGCCTGCACGCCCACAACATCCACTTCGGCATGGGCGGCGCCCTGATGGCCGGGGGCGGCGAGGAGGGGCTGAAGCTCGCCGACTGGTTCCTGACCACCTATCCGAACATCGGCGCCCAGGACTACTGGCGTCAGATCGTCGCCAACAACGCCTACGCCCTCTACGGCCGTTTCGGCGCGCCGGAACAGGTCGCGGCGCTGAAGGAGCCGCCGGCGACCCATCCGCTGCTAAGGATCAGCTGGCGCTATGCGCGAGGCGAGGCGGCGGCGAGAGCGGGCGACGCCGCCGTCGTTCGGGCCGAGGCGAACGCCATCAAGGCCTTGCGCGAAGCCACGCCCTTCACCGGGCCGATGGCCGAGCAGAGGGCGGTCTTCACCGAGCTGTCCCAGCGCATTCTGGAAGGCCGCGCGGCCATGATCGAGGGCAATGCGAGCGCCGCCGTCGCCGCCTTCACCCGCGCCGCGCAAATTCAGGCCATGGACGACGAGGGCGGCGATCCGCCGATTATCTGGTATCCGACGCGCCGCAGTCTGGCGGCGGCCCTGCTGGCCAGCGGCGACGCCGCCGGGGCCAAGGCCAAGATCGAGGACCTGCTGAAGGACTGGCCCAGCGATCCCTACAGCTACTTCGTTCTGGCCGAGGCCGAGAAGACGCTGGGGAACGCCGCCGCCGCCGCCGAGGCGATGCGACGCGCCAACGTCGAATGGATCGGCGGCGAACGGACGCTGGCGGCGGCTTAGAGCGAAAACAGTTTGGACGCGATCGCGTTCAAACTCAGATACTCGCGGCAGTGTTTAACGCTTCGCCGCTTCGATCATCTTGGCGACTTCGCCCGGTTCGATGCTGGCGCTGGCCTTGCCGTTGATGAAGAAGGTCGGCGTGCCTTGCAGGCCCAGGGTCGCGGCGACGGTGTGGATGTCGGTGACGTGGCGGGTCATCTCGGGCGAGGCGATGGCCGCCTGGGCCTTGGCCATGTCGACGCCGTGCGCGGCCAGGATGCCGTCGATGGCGGCGCGGTCCAGGGCGCGCTCGGTCATCAGGGCGTCGTAGACCTCCAGATACTTGCCCTGCTGATGGGCGGCGAGGGCGGCACGGGCGGCGTATTGCGAGGTGACGTCGTCTCCACGGTCCAGGATCGGCCAGTCCTTGAAGACGAAGCGGACCTCGGGATGGGCGGCCATCAGGGCGCGATAGTCGTGGGCCACGGCCTTGCAGCCCGGGCAACGGAAGTCGAAGAACTCGATCACCGTCACCTTGGCGTCGGCGGGGCCGAAGCTGGGGTCGCGCGCGTCGGCGGCCAGCAGGGCCGGGTTGGCCTTGACGGCGGCGTTGATGGTCTGGACGCGCGACTGCTCTTCGTGGGCCTGACGTGCGGCCAGCACCTCGTCCAGCACCTGCGGGTTCTGGATCAGGTAGGCGCGCACGCGTCCGCCGAAATCGCCGCCGGTCAGATAGGGCGCGGCTGAAACTCCAAGAGCCAGAAGCGAAACAGCCAGGGCCGCGCCGCCCAGCGTCTTGCCGGACAGCGACGACAGGGCGCTGCCTTTCGGGGCGACGGGCGTCGGGGTCTCGGGGGCGTCGGGGCGGGCGTCGTCGGTCATGAAGGTCTCGATATCGGAAATAATGCGGCGTCAGCCGTTGGGCAGGATGACGCCGCGACTGTTGCGCTGCTCGTTGCGGCGCTCGGCGTCGTCGATGTCTCTCTGCGAGGCGCCGGAGGCGAAGACGATATCCGTGGCGCGGCGCCATTCGATGGAGTTGCGGTCCAGCATGTCGCGGGCGCGCATGGCGAATTGCGTGGCCTGTTCGGTGCGGCCCAGGGCGAACCAGTACTCGGCCGAGGCCAGCCGCGCCTCGCCCTCCTTGCCCTGACTGGCGTAGGCCTGGGACAGCAGACGCCAGGCCAGGGTGTTGTCCTTCTCCTGAGCGATGGCGCGTTTCAACTGGTCGATCGCGGCGTCCAGATTGGCGGCGTCATTGGTCTCGATCAGGGCGTGGGCCAGGTTGATCTTGAGCAGGGGCGCATCAGGCTTCAACTCGACGGCCTTCTGATGGGCGCCGATGGCCTCGGCTGGACGGCCTTCCTCGAACAGGATCTGGCCCTTCAGCTCCCAGAAGTAGGGATTGTCGGGCTGCTCGGTGAGCAGCACGTCCGCCGCGTCCAGGGCCTTCTGCGTCTGACCGTCGCGATACCAGGCGATGACCCGGGCGTAGCGGGCGGGCAGGGAGGTGTCGGACGACGGATAGTCCCGCAGCGTCGCGTTCGGCGCGTCCATGAAGGCGTGGATCTTGGCCAGAACCAGGGCGTGCTGGGCCATCCGCTGGGGGCTGTCCTGATGGCTGTAGTGGGGGGCGGCCTCGACCGGGCGACGCAGGGCCTCGATGCGCTGCGACGACAGCGGGTGGCTGCGGAAATAGGGATAGCGGCGCTGGTCCGAGAAGATTTCCTGCGCGCGGAAGTTCTCGAAAAACTCGACCATGCCTTTGCCGGATTCCCCGGCGCGTTCCAGGGCGCGGGCGCCGGTGATGTCGGCCTCGCCCTCCTGGCTCTGCATGTAGCGCAGGGCGCCCAGCGTGCCGAAATACTGGCTGGAGGCCAGAAGCGCCGCGCCCGCGTCCGGCGCGCCGGCGATCGCGGCCAGGGCGCCCAGCGCCATGGTCATGATCATCGGCTGCATGCCGGCGTTCTGGGCGCCGTCGCGCAGGGTGTGGCGGTTCTTGATGTGGCCGGCCTCGTGGGCGATCACGCCCAGAAGCTGGTTGGGGGTCTTGGTCTGCAGGATCAGGCCGGTGTTCAGCCCCATGATCCGCCCGCGCGTGGCGAAGGCGTTCAACTCGTTGTCGTTGACCAGCAGGACTTCGACCTCGGACGGCTCCAGACCCATGGCCGTGAAGACCGGGTCGGACCATTCGCGGATGATTCCCTCGACCTCTGTGTCGCGGATCAGGCTTTGGGCCGAGGCCGATCCCGCCGTCGCCAGCACCGCCACGGCAGCCGTGGCGGAGACGAGGATGCGGGATGCGACACGTGATGCGACACGGGGAAGCCTGGTCATGGCGTGCTCCAGAGCGACAGTCTCCCCCGTGTCTTCAAGCCTAATCGTGTCCGATCAACGGCGCCACCAGCCACGCTTGGGCTTGGCGGGCGGTGCGACGATCTGATTGGGATCCTCGGCGATGATGGCGGCCACATCGACTTCGGGCGTCGGCGCGGGCGCCGGCTCGGCGATGACGACAGGCTCGGGCGTGGGTTCCGGCTCGGGAGCCAGAGCCTGTTCGATGGCGGCCTCGACCTTGGCCGCGACCACAGGCTCCACGTCCAGTTGGGCGGGGATCGCGACGGCTTCGGCTTCAGCTTCAACCGGGGCTTCGATCACGGCTTCGGCGGCGAGGTCGGCGCTGGCCTTGCGACGCACGCGGCGACGCTTGGGGGCCTCGACGGCTTCGGCGACGGGTTCAGGCGCGTCGGCGGCCGTTTCCTCGGCGGGGACGATCGTGGCGATCGGGGTGTCCGGCGAGCCGACGGGGGGCAGGCCCTCGTTGACGGCGCGGTCCTCGACCTTGGCCTCGTGGGGCAGACCGCCGCGATCACGACCGCGACCGCGACCGCGACGGCGGCGCGAACGGCCGCCTTCGCGCTCGGCGCGTTCGCCTTCCCCACGTTCACCGGCGACGGCTTCGACGTCGCGGGCTTCCGAAGCCTCGACCGGGGCGCGTTCGCTGCGCGGGGCGGGATTGATCGGGTCGAACCAGACGTAGGGATCGTCCAGCGACGGCGTGCGCCCGCGCACCCAGGTGAAGGCGTCGCGTTCGCCGTCCTCACGCATCCGGCGACCGCCGCGACGGCCGCGACGGCGGCGACGGCCGGCCTCGCTGTCGTCGTCCTCGTCGTCGGCGGCGACCACGTCGGCCGAACCGGATTCGTCGGCGGTTTCCTCGTCCCGGCGACCGCCGCGACGACGGCGACGGCGGCCACGGCCGCGGCCTTCGCCGTCGTGATGTTCGGCGCGTTCGCGGGCCTCGTCGTCGTCACTGTCTTCGCGCTCGAGGTCGGATTCGTCCTCGTCGTCGCCCTCGATGACCTCGTCTTCCTCGTCTTCGTCCTCATGGTCGAAGGCGCTGTCGTCGAAGCCGTCATCCAACTCGGCGGCCGAGATGTGGGTGACGACCGGAATGAAGTCCTCGTTGGTCGCGGTGCGCTCGATGGCGTGCTCGCCCTGTGCCAGGCTGTCGTCGATCTGGATGACGACGTTCAGGCCGCGTTGCTCCAGCAGGCGCTGCAGATAGCTGCGCTTGTGGTTCAGGATGTAGAGGGCGACGGCGGTCGAGACGCGCAGGTTGACCGAACCGGCGCCGTTGCGGCCCGCCTCGATGTCCACGGCGCGCAGGGTGGTCAGGGCGGCGCTTTCCGCCGAACGGATACGACCGGCGCCCTGGCAGTGCGGACAGACCTCGGTGGCGCCTTCGATCACGCCCAGGCGACGACGCTGGCGGCTGATCTCCATCAGGCCGAAGCCCGAGATGCGGCCCATCTGGATACGGGCGCGATCCTTGGCCAGGGCGTCCTTCAGCGCCTTTTCGACGGCGCGGTTGTTCTTGCCTTCATCCATGTCGATGAAGTCGATGACGATTAGGCCGGCGAGGTCGCGCAGACGCAGCTGGCGGGCGGCCTCGACGGCGGCTTCCAGGTTGGTCTTGGTGGCGGTGGCCTCGACATTGCGCTCCTTGGTGGAGCGGCCCGAGTTCACGTCGATGGCGACCAGGGCTTCGGTCTGGTTGATGACCAGATAGCCGCCCGACTTCAGCGGCACGACCGGCTGGTGGATCTGCGTCAGCAGCTCCTCGATGCCGTTGGCGGCGAACAGGGGCTTGGAGCCCTGATAGAGGTGGATCTTCTTGGCCTGCGACGGCATCAGCACGCGCATGAAGTCGCGGGCTTCCTTGAAGCCTTCCAGGCCTTCGACCTGGATGCCGTCGAAGTCCTTGTCGTACATGTCGCGCACCGCGCGACGGACCAGGTTTTCTTCTTCGTAGATGACGGCCGGGGCGTTCGACTTCAGCGTGGTCTCGCGGATCGTCTCCCACAGGCGCAGCAGGTATTCGTAGTCGCGCTTGATCTCGGCCTTGGTGCGTTTGGCGCCGGCCGTGCGGATGATCAGGCCCATGCCCTGCGGCACCTTCAGCGCCGAGGCGGCGGCCTTCAGGCGGCGACGGTCCGAGGTGTTGGTGATCTTGCGCGAAATGCCGCCGCCCTTGCCGGTGTTCGGCATCAGGACGCAGTAGCGGCCGGCCAGCGACAGCCAGGTGGTCAGGGCCGCGCCCTTGGCGCCGCGCTCGTCCTTGACGACCTGC
>NZ_DASWXW010000150.1:0-5683 GCF_036405315.1 Brevundimonas sp.
GCCTCGTCGATGGCGTTGTCGACCACCTCATAGACCATGTGGTGCAGGCCCGAGCCGTCGTCGGTGTCGCCGATATACATGCCGGGGCGCTTGCGCACCGCGTCCAGGCCTTTGAGAACCTTGATGGAATCGGCGCCGTATTCCGGCGAGGCGTCAGTCTGATCGGTCATGAAAACGTCGGCTCAGGGTCCGCGGACGGACAGGGAAAAGACGGCCTCTCAGCCGTCCGCATCAGGTCGCAATTCAACGCGCCCCGACGCCGATAACATATAGGAAATTCGGAGGGAAAAGCCACCTCTTGTCCTTCTCCCCTTGAGGGAGAAGATGGGCGCCGAAGGCGCCCGGATGAGGGGTGTCAGCGCGAGGTTCAGATACGGCGGCACAGGCGGAACAACCGGCCGAAGGCGCCGCCGTCACCCCTCATCCGTCAGGCTTCGCCTGCCACCTTCTCCCTCAAGGGGAGAAGGAGAGAGGAGCGCCCCGCCCTCTACGCTCACGAACTGCGCCCGCCCCTCCAGGGCCGCGAACAGGCCGCGCTCGGTGCCGGTCATGAAGGCCTGCAGCCCAAGCGCCTCGATCTCGTCGAACAGGGCGGCGCGGCGGGCCTTGTCGAGGTGAGCCGGGGCCTCGTCCAGCAGCAGGACGGGTTGCGCTTTCTGGCCCGCGAGCCGCCCGACCTGGGCCAGGATCAGATTCAGCACCAGGGCCTTCTGCTCCCCCGAAGACCCCTCGGCGGCGGGCCGGTTCTTCTCGCGATGCAGCGCCGTTAGGTCCGAGCGATGCGGCCCGAACAGGCTGCGCCCCGCCGCCGCGTCGCGCGCCCGCGCCCGCATGAAGCCCTCGCCCAGCATGCTGAGGATATCCGCCTCGTCCGCCCCCGTCGCCGCCAGCTCCTCGGCCGGGCCGCTCAGGCCCAGATCGGCCTGGGGGAAAGGCCGGTCGTCGCGCGCGTCGATGCCCGCCTGCAGCGCGCTCAGCGCCCGCGTCCGCGCCAAGGCGGCCCGCGCCCCGGCCTCGGACAGCCGCGCCTCCAGCGCATCCAGCCACAGGGGATCGGCGGGCCGCCCCTCAGCCCCGTCGGTCAGCAGCTTCAGCCGCTCGCGCAGGGCCTTTTCATAGGTCGAGACCGTGGCCGCATGGTCGGGATCGGCGGCGAAGACCAGCCGGTCGAAAAAGCGCAGCCGGGCCGCTCGCGCGTCGGAAAACAAACGGTCCTGCTCGGGCGTGGCCCAGACCGGGCGCAGGTGGTCCAGCAGCCGTCCCGGCGGCGCCGTCTCGCCGTCGATGCGGACGATGCGCCGCGCCGCGCCCGGCGTCTGCACGCCCGTGCCCAGACGCACCTCTTCGCCCACTTCATCCAGCGTCACCATGACGGCCCAGGCCCGGCCCACGGCCTCGCCCGGCTCGCGCCGCCCCATCTCCTGCGCCGTCGCCCCGCGCAGGCCCTTGCCGGGGGTCAAGAGGCTGATGGCCTCCAAGAGGTTGGTCTTGCCCGCCCCGTTCGGCCCATGCAGCACCACGGCCCCGCCGGAAACCGGCAGGCTGGCGCTCGCATAGGAACGGAAGTCGGTGAGGGCGAGAGAGGTGATCACAAGGCGCTAGGGTCGGGGCGGCGGCCCATAGCACCGACGCCAGTCATTCAGAACCTTGACGACATAGCCCGGCGACTCCCCGGGAGATACGGCGATTGCTCCATCCACTCCTGCCCTGAGCGACGGCAGGCGTCGGGCACGAAGCCTCGCGTCCGGCGTGAGGACATACCCCGCCACGGTCGCCCCACTGCGAAGCTCAACCAACTCGAAGCTCTGAATGTCTTCCCAGCGGATCAACCGGCCCCTTCTCAGACCCCGAACGCTGAACCCCTCCCGGGTCAGAACAAGCTCGGGGGGCAGGCACAGCCTGAGGAAGGACAGAAGACCGGCCGAACCGAACCCCACAATGCCGCCGATCGCGATGACATCGCCCGCTTCTTTCGAATACCTCTGAGACTCGAAGTCGCTGCCCAATGTCCAGACAGCGACCACCACGCCTGCGATCGCTCCAAGCGTCCGAAGCCCCGACTTCCACGCCGCCCCCCGAAAAACCAGACGCGGCTCGCCGTCGGTCAAATCACACTCGCAGCGGCATCAGCACGTACTGCACGCCCACGTCGGCCGGGTCGAGCACCAGGGTCGGCGACGCCGGGTCGGCGAATTTGAAGTGGGCGGTCTCGCCGGTGATCTGGCCGGCGACGTCCAGCAGATAGCGGGCGTTGAAGCCGATTTCGAACGGCTCCTCGGAATAGCCGATCTCGACCTCTTCCTCGGCCTGGCCGGCTTCCATGTTGCGGACCGTCAGCTTCACCCGGTCGTTGTCGAAGGCCAGCTTCACCGAGCGGCTCTTCTCGGCCGAGATGGTGGCCACGCGGTCGACGGCCTTGGCGAACAGGGCGTTGTCGATGTCGGCCTGCTTGTCGTTGCCCTTGGGGATGACGCGCAGATAGTCGGGGAAGGCGCCGTCGATGACCTTGGAGGTCAGGCTGGCGTGGCCGAACTCGAAACGGATCTTCTGCTGGCTGACCTGGACCTCGACCGAGCCGACGCCGTCGTCCAGCAGACGGCGGACCTGATCTACGGTCTTGCGCGGCACGATGACGCCGGGGCCGCCCGCCGCGCCTTCCGGCGCCGGGGTCTCGGCCAGGGCCAGGCGGTGGCCGTCGGTGGCCACGGCGCGCAGCAGCGGAATGCCGCCGTCGGCCACGGTGTGCAGATAGAGGCCGTTCAGATAATAGCGCGTCTCCTCGGTCGAGACGGCGAAGCGGGTCTTGTCGATCAGGCGGGCCAGGTCTTCCTTGGGCAGGGTGTAGCGCGCGCCCGAGGTCTCGGTGGACATGACCGGGAAGTCGCCCGCCGGCAGGACAGGCAGGTTGAAGCGCGAACGTCCGGCCGAGATCACCAGACGCGGATCCTCGCCCGAATAGGTCAGGGAGACCTCGGCGCCGTCCGGCAGCTTCTTGACGATTTCATACAGGGTGTGGGCCGGGGCCGTGATCTGGCCCTCGACGTTCACCTGGGCCTCGGCCTCGTCGACCATCTCCATGTCGAGGTCGGTGGCGGCGAAGGACAGGCGGTCGCGCCCGGCGCTCAGCAGCACGTTCGACAGGATCGGAATGGTGTTGCGGCGCTCGACCACGCTCTGAACGTGCCCGAGGGCCTTCAGGAGCGCGGAACGTTCGATGGTCAGCTGCATGTGGTCTCGCCCGGGCCGCGACGCCTTTTCAGCGTCGCCGTAAGGATGGGCTGGAACACTAGCGCATTGAGCGGCGGGGGCAACGGGGGGCCGACATCCGACGACGTCTGCCCCCGCTATCCACAGGCCTGATCCCCCCAACCCGCTCATCCCGGCCTTCGCCGGGGTGAGCGGAGAAGGCGTTTAGCCGCGCAGCTTGCGGGTGAGGGCCTCGACGTCGCGGGCGATCTGCTCCTCCTTCGGCATCAGCTCCTCGATCTTGCGCACGCCGTGCAGGACGGTCGTGTGATCGCGTCCGCCGAAGCGACGGCCGATGTCGGGATAGGAGCGGGTCGTGTGCTGCTTGCACAGATACATGGCGATCTGGCGTGGGCGGGCGATGGCGCGGGTGCGGCGCTCGCTCAGCAGATCGGCCTGCTTCAGGTTGAAGTGGTCGGCGACCGTCTTCTGGATTTCGTCCACGGTGATGCGGCGCTCGGGGCCGCCGCGCAGGGCGACGCCCAGCAGACCCTGGGCCTCGTCGACCGTCAGGGCCGACAGGCGGGCGCCGGCGACGGCGGCCAGGGTGTTCACGGCGCCTTCCAGCTCGCGCATCGAGCCGGGGGTGCGGTCCACCAGATGCTCCAGCACCTCGGCGCGGGCCTCGCCCGAGACGACGCCCAGCTTGGCCAGAGCGCTGAGACGCGCCTGCGCCACAGCGACCTTCAGGCTGCGGTCGGCGGCTTCGACCGGGCAGGTCAGGCCGGCGGCCAGGTGGCTGCGCAGGCGCGGCTCGACGTCGGTCAGGGCGGTCGGAGCGCGGTCGGCCGACAGGACGATGCGTTTGCCGTCCTCGATCAGCGCGGTCAGGGTGTTGAGCAGTTCTTCCTGGGTCGAGGTCTTGCCGCCGACGAACTGGACGTCGTCCAGCAGCAGCATGTCCGCCGAGCGCAGGCTTTCCTTGAAGGCCGCGGTCGAGCGGTCCTGCATGGCGCGCACGAAGGTCGAGAGGAAGCGTTCGGCGGTCAGATAGACCACCTTGGCGTCCGGGCGCAGGCGCTGCGCCTCCCAGGCGATGGCGTTCAGCAGGTGGGTCTTGCCGTAGCCGTAGGGGCCGCAGAAGAAGACCGGGTTGAAATGGCCGTCGGCCCAGCTGGCGACCTGCTTGGCGATGGCCAGGGCGAAGGCGTTGCCCTGGCCCTCCACGAAGCTGTCGAACGTCAGGCGTTCCTGCAGGCCGGCGGCGCGGACGGCGCGGGCGCCGTCGGTCGAGGGGGCGAAGGCCGAGGCGGCCATGGCCGAGACAGGAGCGGGGGCGATCACGCCGCCCACCGAGGCCAGGCGCGGGGCCTCGCCGGCGGGGAAGGCGGTGGCCGGGGCGGGCGAGCCCACCTCGGCGCGGCAGCGCACGTCCAGACGGCGCGACAGACCGTCCAGACCCAGCCACAGCTCGTTCATGCGACGCAGGGCGTTCTTGCGCACCCAGTCCCGCGCATAGGCGGTCGGCGTCACCAGGATCAGATTGCCCGAAGCGTCCAGCCTCACGGCCGAGGGCGCGATGTAGCTGCTGAAGGGCCCATCGCCGATCTCGGCCTTCAGGCGACCCGCCGCCTCGGTCCAGATACGGTCAGGATCCGTCATGCCCGTCATTAGTGCGCCCCCGATCATTCTCAGACACCCGCCAGAGTTAAGTTAGTCCACCGAACGAACGCCCTTCGAAGCAGCCAAATCCGGGACGACTTCTCCTGTCCCGCGAAGCCAGGCTTCGCGAGTGGGGTCGTACTCACAGACAGACATCTCCCGCCGAGGGAAACCTTTGATTTCCCTCGCCTTCATCCAGATTGGATGGAAGTGCGTTACCCCTCGAACTTACGCACAGCGGAGCGGAGATCAACGCTGATTCGAGTCGAGATTCGCACTTAAATTGTTTGACTCCGGCAAACCCCGGCACCGCTTGGGAAAATGGCGATTTCGCCCCATTTCCTAACGCTGGATTCCGTCGGCGACTTAGCGCCGAACAGCAAGACGGCGAGGGAGCTTGCGCTTCCTCGCCGTTGAAATCGTTAGATTTTCTTGCGACAACCCCGTTACGGGTCATCCGAACGCGTTAGATGACGTCGTTTGACAAAGGCGTGAAAGCCCGTCCCGACGTCGCCTAAATCAGGCGGCCGACAGCTTCTTCAGCTGGGCGGCCAGGCGCGAAACCTTGCGCGAGCCGGTGTTCTTGTGAACCACGCCCTTCGACACGGCGCGCATCAGTTCCGACTGAGCCGTGATGAAGGCGCTCTTGGCGGCTTCGACGTCTCCGCCCGTCAGGGCTTCCTGGAACTTGCGCAGGTAGGTGCGAACGCGCGTACGGCGGGCCTTGTTCACTTCGGTCCGCGCTTCGATCTTGCGGATCGCCTTGCGGGCGCCTGCATTGTTGGCCATCGGGTAAAAACCTTCGAACGAAAACGCCGCGAACCCACGTCCACGG
>NZ_DASWXW010000151.1:0-27756 GCF_036405315.1 Brevundimonas sp.
GGCGCCTTCGCCGAGCGGATCAAGTTCTCGGCCAGCGTCCTCTTCTTCACCCTGTGGCACCTGATCGTCTATGCGCCGATCTGCCATCAGGTCTGGGGCGGCGGCTGGATGGGCGAACTGGGCGTGCTCGACTTCGCGGGCGGGGCCGTGGTCCACGTCAATGCGGGCGTGGCCGGTCTGGTCTGCGCCATCGTGCTGGGCCCGCGCCACGGCTGGGGTCGCGACAACATGGCCCCGCACAACCTGGCCTTCACCGCCATCGGCACGGGCCTGCTGTTCGTCGGCTGGATGGGCTTCAACGGCGGTTCGGCCGCGGGCGCCAACGAGATCGCCGCCGTCGCCGTTTTCAACACCCTGCTGGCCCCCGCCGCCGCCGCCGTCGGCTGGATCGCGGTCGAGTGGACGCTGAAGAAGAAGCCGACCCTGCTGGGCCTGCTGACCGGCGTGGTCGCCGGCCTTGTCGCCATCACCCCCGGCGCCGGTTTCGTCGACCCGAAAGGCGCCTTCCTGATCGGCCTGATCTCGGGTCCGATCGCCTATGTCGGCGCGGTCTGGCTGAAACATAAGCTCAAGTATGACGACAGCCTGGACGCCTTCGGGGTGCACGGCGTGGCCGGGATCGCCGGCGCCCTGCTGACCGGCGTCTTCGCCAAGGCCGCCATCAACCCCCTGGCCGAGGGCGCGACGGTCTGGAAGCAGGCGATTGGTCTGGGCGGCGTAATGGCCTGGAGCGCCGTCGGCACCTTCGTGGTGCTGATGATCTGCAAATACACCGTCGGCCTGCGCGTCGAGAAGGAGGCCGAGATCGAGGGCCTGGACTACAGCCAGCACGGCGAGGCCATGCACTAGGGCCGCACGGCGAGGGGAGGCATGAAGCCTTCCCCGCCCCTCTGCGTTTCCACCGGATGGCGGCGCGCGGCGAACTGGAAACCTATCAGGCCAAACGTAACTTCGGCGTCACGCCGGAGCCGAGGGGCCGCAAGGCGAAGGCGCGCCGAAGCGGCCTGCGCTATCTGATCCAGCGCCATGCGGCGTCGCGCCTGCACTACGACTTCCGCATCGAGCACGACGGGGTGCTGAAGTCCTGGGCCGTGACCAAGGCCCCGTCGCGCGATCCCCATGTCAAACGGCTGGCGGTCGAGGTCGAGGACCACCCCCTCGACTACGGCGGCTTCGAGGGGACCATCCCCGCCGGAAACTACGGCGCCGGCACGGTGCAGCTGTGGGACGTCGGCGAATGGAGCCCGCAGGACGCCGATCTGGACGCGGCCTTCAAGAAGGGCGTGGTCAAGCTGACCCTCGACGGCGAACGCCTGAAAGGCGGCTGGGCCCTGATCCGGCTCAAGTCCGATCGCGGCAAGCCCGCCAAAAGGGCCAACTGGCTGCTGGTCAAGGAGAAGGACGAATACGCCGTCGACGGCGAAGGCGACGCCCTGGCCGAGATCGACGCCTCGGTCGTCACCGGTCGCAGCCTGGCCCAGATCGCCGAGGGCGAAACGCAATGGACCGCCTCCAAACCGGCCGGCCGCAAGGCCCCGCCCAAACCCAAGCCGACCAGGGCCGCCCGCCCCGTCGCCCGCCCCCACGCCTTCGTCCCGATCCAGCTGTGCCAGGTCGCCGACCACCCGCCCTCGGCCCCAGGCTGGGTGCATGAGATCAAGTTCGACGGCTACCGGATTCAGGTCGCCGTCGGCCGCGGGCGGGCGACCTTGCGCACCCGCAAGGGTCTGGACTGGACCGAACGCTTTCCCGAACTGGCCGCCGACGCCGCCCATTGGCCCGACGGCGTGCTCGACGGCGAGTTGTGCGCCCTCGACGCGCACGACATGCCGGACTTCTTGGCCTTGCAGACCGCCATCGCGGAGGGCGCGACCGAGCGCCTGATCTACTTCGCCTTCGACCTGCTGTTCGACGGCCCGGAGGATCTGCGCCCCCTGCCGCTGTCGCACAGGAAGGCGCGGCTTCAGGCCCTCATCGACTGCACGCCTGAGACCGCCGCCGGCCGTCTGCGCTACGTCGAGCATTTCGGCGCCGGCGGCCGGGCCATCCTGGAAAGCGCCTGCCGCATGAATCTGGAGGGCGTCATCTCCAAGAAACTGGACGCCCCCTATCGCGCGGGCCGGTCGGCGACCTGGGTCAAGTCCAAGTGCCGGGGCCGCGACGAGGTGGTGATCGGCGGCTGGTCGTCGGAGGATGGAAGCCGCTTCCGTTCCCTGCTGGTGGGGGTCAAAGCCGGGAATGGGGCCAGGGGCGGACTGCGCTACCTCGGCCGCGTCGGCACGGGCTATTCCGCGCCCCTGACCCGCACCCTGCTGCCCGCCCTGAAGGCCGCCGCCGCCGATCGCTCGCCCTTCGTCGCCCTGCCTGACGCCGAGACCGAGGACGTCCTGCACTGGGTCGCGCCCGTCCTGGTCGCCGAGATCGAACACGCCGGCTATTCCAAAGACGGCCTCCTGCGCCAGGCCGCCTTCAAGGGCCTGCGCGAGGACAAGGCGCCCGCCGACGTGACCGACGCGCCGCAACCGCCGGCGCCCGCCGCCAAGTCGGGCCGGCTGACCGTCGCGGGCGTGAACATCACCCACCCCGACAAGATCCTGTGGCCCGCGACCGGCGACCGCGCCGCCGTCAGCAAGGCCGACCTGATCGCCTATTACGAGGCCGTGGCCGAGCGCCTTCTGCCCCACGTGGTCGACCGGCCGGTCTCCATCATCCGCGCCCCCGACGGCATCGACGGCGAACGCTTCTTCCAGCGCCACGCCCTGGCGGGCCGACATCCGGGCCTGACGGCGATCGACGTCGGCGAAGGCAGGCCCTACCTCGCCGTCACCGGCCTCGGCGGCCTGATCGCCGTGGGTCAGTCAGGCGGGCTGGAGCTGCACCCCTGGGGCTGCAAGCCCGGCGATCCCGAGACGCCGGATCAGATCACCTTCGATCTCGATCCCGACGAGGGCCTCGACTTCAACGCCGTGGTCGCCGCCGCCAACCTGCTGAAACCCCGCCTCGAGGCCCTGGGCCTGACCCCCTTCGTCAAGACCACCGGCGGCAAGGGCCTGCACGTCGTGGTCCCGATCAAGGCCGACGCCCGCAGCCGCATCGACTGGGATCAGGCCAAGGCCTTCGCCAAAGGGGTGTCGGAGGCGATGAAGGCCGACCATCCCGACCGCTTCACCACCACCCTGGCCAAGAAGGCGCGGGGCGGAAAGATCTTCCTCGACTATCTGCGCAACGGCCGCGCCGCCACCGCCGTCGCCCCTTGGTCGCCCCGCGCCCGGCCCGGCGCCGGGATCGCCTGCCCCCTGTCCTGGAATCAGGTGAAGCCGGGGCTCGACCCGAAGGCCTTCAACCTGTCGTCCGCCGTCGACCTGTTGCAAGCGCCCGATCCGTGGGCGGGGTTCCGCGCCTCGGCGGCGTCGCTGAAGCCTGTCTTGAGCAAGCTGGGCTGAGGTCTTGCCGCGCCTGATGTGCTAGGCTTGCTCTTTGCGGATCAAGGACATTCCCATGGCGGGCCTGAAGGACAAGCGCGGCTTCATCGACAAGGACCGGCTGGACCTGTCCGAGCGTCAGGCCGTCGAATACTGGATGAAGCGTTGGGGCGTGACCCGCGACCAGATCACCGCCGCCCACCGCAAGGTCGGCCGCATGACCAAGGACATCGCCGCCGAACTGGGCAAGAAGCGTTAGGCTGGCCCTGCGCGGCGACGGCCGCTAGGAGACGCCATGAGACAGCGCTTCTGGTTATCGACGCCCAACCCAGTTTCAGCCCTCCGCCATGGCTGGTTCAGGGGATCGAACGGCTGATCGGAACCATGCCCTCGGTCGCCACGGTCGAACGGCACGACCAGGCCGTCACCCCCTTCCAACGCCAGCTCGGCTGGACCCCCGACCCCGACGATCACAGCCTGATCGCCGCCGACATCATCCATGTGAAGCACGGCTATGCGCCGACGCCCGCGACCGTCGCCCATCTGAAGGCGCTGAACCCGGAGCGGGTTCTGGTCTGCGGCATCCAGACCGACACCTGCGTCCTGACCGCCGGTTTCGCCCTGTTCGACGCCGGCCTGACCCCCACCCTGATCAGTGATCTGACCGTCGGCTCGTCGCTGGACCGTTCCGGCGAACTGGGCGCCCGGCTGTGGCGGCACCACTTCGGCCAAGTGGTCGCCACGACCGAGCTCTAGCCCGCCTTTTTCTTCGGCGCGGCCTTCTTCGCGGCAGGCCTGGCCGCGCCCTTCAGGCTGGCTTTCAGCGCCGCCATCAGGTCGACGACGTTCGTGTCGTCCGGCTCGGGGGCCGAGACCACGCCGCCCTTCTGCTTGGCGGCGATCATCTCGCGCAGGGCCTCGTCATAGCGGTCGTGGAAACGGGTCGGATCGAACGCCGCGGCCTTCTGGGCGATGATGCGGGCGGCGATCTCGACCATGTCGGGGTCTGCCTTCGCCTCGGGAATGTCGTCGAAGAAGTCGTCGGCGTCCTTCACCTCGTCGTGGGCGCGCAGGGTGTAGGCGACCAACCCCTTGCCGTGAACCTCCAGCGCCAGTTGCCGCTCCTTGCCGCGCAGCACCAGCTGGCCCAGGGCGATCTTGCCCGCAGTCTTCATCGCCTCGCGGATGACGGCGAAGGCTTCCACGCCCACGCCCTTTTCCGGCACGACATAGAAGGGATCGTCCCAGTAGAGGCGGTCGATCTCCGCCTCGTCGACGAACTGGTCGATGGAAATGGTCCTGGTGCTTTCCAGGCGCACCTTGTCGAAGTCGGCCTCGTCGAACAGGACGTATTCGCCCGCCGAGACCTCATAGCCCTTGACCAGATCGGACCGCTCGACCGGCCCCGTGTCCGGGTCCGTCGTCACCATGCGGATGCGGTTGTGGGTGGCGGGGTTGATCAGATGAAAGCGCACGTCCCCGGCGCTGCTGGTCGCGGTGTAGAGAGCGACCGGACAGGTCACGAGCGACAGCTTCAGATGTCCTTGCCAACTGGGTCGCGCGGCCATGATCGGCTCCTTTGCGCCTGATCGAACGGGTGCAGCGGGGATAGGTTCAGTTGGGCTGGCCCCCGCCGCCGAACGGCGTAATCATCCGCCCATGACCTGGATCGCCCGCTCGTTCCGACTGCACGCCGCCCTATGGCTGGGCCTGGGAGTCCTGATCGCCGCGGTCATCGTCACCCCCGCCGCCTGGAACTGGCCCATACGGATCGCGGTGGCCTGGGACACGAGCGTCAGCCTCTTTCTGCTGCTGACCTTTGAGCGGCTGCGGCGCGCCCGATCGACGGCGGCCATCCGGCGGCGCGCGGCGGCCCTGGATCAGGCCGGCGGCGCGGTGATGCCCCTCAGCCTGCTGGCGGCGGCGGCCAGCGTCTTCGTCATCGTCATGGAGACGGCGGACGGCGGGAGACCCACGATGGCGGAGGCCCTGTTCTCCATCGGCACCATCGCCGTCTCATGGCTGTTCGTCCACGTCATCTTCGCCCTGCACTACGCTCACGAGTTCTACGCCCCGGCGGAGGCTGGCGCGGGCGACCGCGGAGGCCTGATCTTCCCCGGCGAAGACGAGGCGGATTACTGGGACTTCCTGCACTTCGCTTTGATCATCGGCGTGGCCAGCCAGACCGCCGACATCCAGATCAGCAGCCGGAGACTGCGCCGCATCGCCACCCTGCACAGCCTGATCGCCTTCGTCTTCAACACGGTGATCCTGGCCCTGGCGGTCAATATGGCCGTCGGCCTGCTCTAGGCTTATCCGCACCTTCGCCTTGACTTGGCCGCTATTGAGGCCCATCTGCGCTGCACCGCACAATCGCGGTATCCGGTTTCCTGCAACGCGTGTGGGTCTTCCTCCCCGAAGACCTGATTGCAGACGCAGCCGGCCAGACCTCAGAGTCATTACGTCGTCCGGACACGCGGGGCGGCGCCCGATCCACCCCGACGGCTTCATTCCGAAGCTCTATCGGGACTGGCGAGGCGTCTCTTTGGCGTGCGTCGGGTCGAGAAGGCGAAGCCTTCTGACCGCACGCGTCGAGAATGCGCATCGCCGCAAGCGAAAGACGCTCCGTGAGCAACACCACTTTTGAATCCATGGGCCTGAACAAGGCCCTCCTCCAGGCCCTGGCCTCGACCGGCTATGAAAAGCCGACCCCGATCCAGGCCAAGGCCATCCCCGACGTCATGGCCGGCAAGGACCTGCTGGGCATCGCCCAGACCGGCACCGGCAAGACCGCGGCCTTCGCCCTGCCGATCCTGCATCGTCTGGCCGAGAACCGCGTCGCGCCCCAGCCGCGCACCACGCGCGCCCTGATCCTGTCGCCGACCCGCGAACTGGCCACCCAGATCGCCGACAGCTTCAAGCAATACGGCGCCCACCTGGGCTTCCGCGTCGCCGTCATCTTCGGCGGCGTCAAATACGGCCCGCAGGAACGCGCCCTGCAACAGGGTCTGGATGTCCTGGTCGCCGCCCCCGGCCGCCTGCTGGACCACCTGCAACAGAAGACGCTGGACCTGTCGTCGACGGAAATCTTCGTCCTCGACGAAGCCGACCAGATGTTGGACCTCGGCTTTATCAAGCCGATCCGCCAGATCGTCAGCCGCATCCCGGCCAAGCGTCAGAACCTGTTCTTCTCAGCCACCATGCCGTCGGAGATCGGCAAGCTGGCCGGCGAGCTGCTGAAAGACCCCGTCAAGGTCCAGGTCACGCCGCAGTCGACCACGGTCGAGCGCATCAAGCAGTCGGTCGTCCACATCGAGCAAGGCCGCAAGCGCGCCCTGCTCACCGAGCTGTTTTCTGACGCCGCCTATACGCGCTGCCTGGTCTTCACCAAGACCAAGCACGGCGCCGACAAGGTGGCGGCCTATCTGGAAGCCGGCGGCGTGGAAGCCGGCGCCATCCACGGCAACAAGAGCCAGTCGCAACGCGAACGCGCGCTGGAAGCCTTCAAGCAGGGCAAGCTGCGCGTCCTGGTCGCCACCGACATCGCCGCCCGCGGCATCGACGTGGACAAGGTCACGCACGTGGTCAACTTCGAGCTGCCCTATGTGCCGGAAGCCTATGTCCACCGCATCGGCCGGACGGCCCGCGCGGGCGCCGACGGCACGGCCATCAGCTTCGTCGCCGGCGACGAGATGAAGCTGCTGAAGGACATTGAAAAGGTCACGCGCCAGAAGATTCCGGCCGTTGACCGCCGCAACGACAAGGCCCTGGCCCAGCTGGACGCCTCGATCATGGCGGCCGGCGTCAAGCAGAAAGCCACCCTGCCCGAGCGTGAAGGCCGGGGCGGTCGCGGCGGACGTGGCGGCGGCGAGGGCGGCGAAGGCCGCGCCCGCAACCCGCGTCGCGACGGCGTCAAGCCGGAGGGCGGCGGTCAGCCGCACCGTCAGCGCAAGGGCGGCGCCAACCGCGACCGCACGCACCACGCCGAGCGTCCGGCTGCCGTCTATGACCCGATGGCGGGCGAACGTCCCAAGTCCTCGCCGCGCGCCCAGCCCTCTGCCGAGCCCAAGCCGGTCGGCGAAATGAAGCGCCGCCCTCGTCGCCGCCCGTCCAACGGCGGCAAGGGCTACGGCTCGCAAGGCTGATTTTCAGCCCGACGCAGCAACCTCGACAACGGCGGCCTTCGCAAGGAGGCCGCCGTTTTCAATTGCCCGCATGGACAAGTTTTAATCTCCCCGTCCGCATCCGCTGACGCGGCCCGAAGGCTCCATCGAGCATGGGGGCGCGACGCTTGCGCCCATTGAGGGGACTCCTATGAACCGAAATATCCTGCTGGGATGCGGCGTCGCTGCACCCCTGATCTATGTGGGCCTGGCCGCGAGCGGCGGCCTGCTGTTCCCCGGCTACGATCATGCCGCCCAGGTCATCAGCGAACTGGGCGGCCCTGAGGCGCCGCATCCCATGGTGTTCAACCTCGGCCTGATGGCGGCGGGCGTCCTGACCCTCCTGGGCGCCGCCGGCCTGTTTCTGCGTCTGCGCGGCGGCGCCTGGCTGGGCGCCCTTCTCGCCGCCCTGGCGATCGCGACGTTCGGAATTTCCATCCTGATCGGCGGCGTCTTCCCCCTGCCGGACCCCCGCCACATGGCCTGGGGCCTGGGCTACGCCGCGCAGATCGCCCCCCTGCTGACGCTCTGGGCGCTCTGGAAGACGCCGGGCCATGCGGGGCTCAAGGGCTTCCTGGTCTTCAACCTGCTCGTCGTCAACCTGGCCCTGGCCGTGATGTTCGGGGTCGGGAATCTGGTCGGCCCCGACAACCTCGGCCTGTGGCAACGCCTCTACGGCCTGGCCGTCTATCCGTGGATCGGCGTGACCGCCCTGTGCCTGATGCGTCCATCCGCCCGGCTGAGCCCGCGCTTCGCCTGACCTCCCCGACGCAAAAACGGCGGCTCCCGCAAGGGAGCCGCCGTTTCCATGTCAGCCGTGTCGCTGGATCAGAAGGCCCAGCGCGCGCCCATTGAGGCGACCAGGGCGGAACCCTCGGCCGTGCCGCGCAGGTGCGAGGTCGTCGCCGCCGGCGTGCCCGCATAGAAGGTACGGTCGTCGAAGATGTCCGAGTCGCTGAAGGCGACATAGGTCAGACCGGCGTCGAAGGTCACGCCGGGCGTCACCTCGGTCGAGCCGCCGACCGAGAACAGCAGGCGGTCGGCGTCGGGGATGCGGGCCGTGCGCAGGCTGTCGCGGGTCGGGGTCGGATCATAGCCGACGCCGGCGCGCAGGATGGTCTTGTCGCTGAGGGCGTAGTCCAGGCCGATCGCGCCCGTGGTCACGTCCTTGTAGTTCTGATGGATCGAGTCGCCGCCCGCGCCGTATTCGACGTCGATGGCCTGGAACTCGGACCAGCCGATGCGGTTGACCTGGGCGTTCAGCGTCAGCTTGTCAGTGACGGCGTAGCGCACCGAGGCCGAGGCGAACCACGGCGTGTTGAAGCTGGCCTTGCCGGCGGTGGCGACATTGGCGCCCGCCAGCGGCCCCAGAAGGCCGGCGATGGTGATGTCGCCGTCCAGTTCATGCTCGATCTTGGAGCGGTAGCTCAGACCGAAGTCCCACGCGCCCTTGTGCGCCTGGGCGCCGACGTTCCAGCCGTAGTCCCAGCCGTCGCCTTCCAGGGTGTTGGAGCCGTCCGGCAGCAGGGGCGACAGGTTGGGCAGGGCCGAGGTCAGCTTGGCCTTGACGAACTGGGCGTCCAGGCCCGCGCCGATGTCCAGCCAGTCGTTGACCTTCATGGCCACGGTGACGCCGGCGTTGGCCGAGCGCAGCTCCGAGGTCAGGGCGTCGTAGCGGGTGAAGGAGGCCTTCTCGTACTTGGTCGTGAAATTGTAGGGGGCCGCGACCGAGACGCCGACGGCGAAGCGCTCGCCGATGGGCGTGGCGAAGGCGAAGTTCGGCGCCAGGCCGCTTTCGATCGGATCGACGGTCGTGTTGCGCGGGTTGACCACCGGCACGTTGGCGCCGCCCGGATAGGTCACATAGGAGCCGTCGTTCTTGACCTCGGAATCGATCCTGATGGCGTGCAGGCCGAACGACAGTTCGCGGCCGCTGCGGGCGATGGAGGCGGGGTTCCACCACATCGAGCCGACGCCGCGATCCGCGGCCTCGCCCGAATTGGCGCGCCCGATGCCGCGCACCGACTGTTCCTGCAGATAGAAGGAGCCGGCGAGGGCCGGGGCCGCGACGCCGGCCATCAGGACCGTGGTCAGAGCCAGGCCGCCGAAGCGAGCCATGTTCCTGGGGTTCATACTGTTTCACCTATGTAAGTCGACCCGTCCTTGCTTAGCGGCGGGTCGTTGTCCGGGGAGAAAGGCGACGCTAACAGCCACAGCGCCCATGTCATGAAAGCGTTGCCTCCAAGACCCCTCTCGGACCGCAAATCGGCGAAACCGTGGCGATGAAGTCGCACAATTTCACACCTTGGTGAGGTTACGTTACGGCAATATCAATGCCCGCAGAACGCAGTTCGCGAGAAAGATCATGTTCCGCGAGGTCAACTTTGGCCGTATCGCGACCACGAATCACCAGCTGGGTTCCGGCCTCTCCGTCGCGGCCGAAACCGAAGGGATAGCTGCCGAACGACAGGTCGGGCCGGGCCTCGGCGGCGGCCCTCAGAAGGTCCGCGATCGCGCCTTCCCCGACCCCGACCACGCGGATCGTGCGGACATGAACCACCGCCCCGGCGCGCAGGCGCGGCGCCACGTCCTGCAGCATGGCCTCCATGATCTTCGGCACGCCCGCCATGACGAAGACGTTGCCGATCTGGAAGCCCGGCGCCTCGGTCACGGGGTTGGCGATCAGGCTTCCGCCCTCAGGAATGCGCGCCATGCGCCGTCGCGCGGCGTTGAACTCGCCCGGTCCGTAGCGCCGCTCGAGGATGGCCAAGGCCTCGGGATGTTCGACCACCAATACGCCGAAGGCCGCGCCGACCGCGTCGGCGGTGATGTCATCATGGGTCGGGCCGATGCCGCCGGTGGTGAAGACATAGTCATGGGCCGCGCGCAGGGCGTTCAGCGCCGCCACGATCTGATCCTGCCGGTCGCCGACCGCGCGCGCCTCCAACAGGTCGATGCCCAGCGTCGCCAGGAAGCGGGCGATGGTGTTCAGGTTCACATCCCGGGTCCGGCCGGACAGGATTTCATCCCCGATGATCAGGACGGCGGCGGTGGGGGCGGCATGATCGGTCATGGACCTCATGATAGGCGCCGCCCTCCGCCGCGTCATCGTCGCCGCCTGACGGGGTTGAGCTTTTGTGCTAGTCTCGCCATCTGACGCCCAAGACCACAGCCCAGCCGCTCCCCCCGTTTCGCGGCGCCCGAAAGCAGATCATGTACGAGACTCCCGACCTGGATAACGACGCCTTCGTCCGCAGCCACGAAATCCGCATCCACGACGCGGAGGCCTTCGAGGGCATGCGCAAGGCCGGCCGCCTGGTGGCCGAGGCGCTGGACATGATCGGCGAACACGTGAAGCCCGGCGTCACCACAGGCGAGCTGGACGATCTGGTGCGCGAGTTCACCCTGGCGCGCGGCGGCGTCCCCGCCTGCCTGGGCTACAAGGGCTACACCAAGACGATCTGCACCTCGATCAACCACGTCGTCTGCCACGGCATTCCCGGCGACAAGGTTCTGAAGGAAGGCGACATCGTCAACATAGACCACACGGTCATCGTCGACGGCTGGCACGGCGACAGCAGCCGCATGTATCCGGTCGGCGAGATCAACGCCCGCGCCAAGAAGCTGATCGACGTCACCTATGACTCGCTCGAACTGGGCCTGGCCCAGGTCAAGCCGGGCAACACCTTCGGCGACATCGGCTACGCCATCCAGAAATTCGTCGAGGCCCAGCGCATGAGCGTGGTGCGCGACTTCTGCGGCCACGGCATCGGCCGCGTCTTCCACGACAGCCCCAACGTCCTGCACTACGGCCGCCGCGGCGAGGGCGCGGTGCTGAAGCCCGGCATGTTCTTCACCGTCGAGCCGATGGTGAACCTGGGCAAGCCGGCGGTGAAGGTGCTGTCGGACGGCTGGACCGCCGTGACCCGCGACAAATCCCTGTCGGCCCAGTGCGAACACACCATCGGCGTGACGGAAGACGGGCTGGAAATCTTCTCGGCCTCGCCGAAGGGCCTGTTCCGCCCGAAATTCTGAGCTAGTCTCCCCTTCGGGGGAGGCTGATGCTCGATCAACCGACGGAACAGCCGAAGGCCAAGCCGCACCACGCCGGTCATCGCGAGCGGCTGCGCGAGCGTGCGCGCGGCGCGGGCATCCACCACTTGCCCGACTATGAGCTGCTGGAGCTGTTTCTGTTCCGCAGCCAGCCCCAGGGCGACGTCAAGCCGATCGCCAAGGCCCTGCTGACCCGCTTCGGCTCGCTGGCGGCGGTGCTGGCTGCCTCGGTCGAGGATCTGATGACCGTCCGCGCCGAGGATTCGCGCGGCCGCTCCAAAGGCGTCGGCGCCGAGACCGCCCTGGACCTGGCCGCCCTGCACGAAGTGTCGCGCCGCGTGGCCAAGGAAGAGGCCAACAAGCGCACCGTCATCTCGTCCTGGACGGCGCTGCTGGCCTATGTCCGCCTCAGCCTGCAGCATGAGCCGCGCGAGCAGTTCCGCGTCCTCTATCTGGACAAGAAGAACCAGCTGATCCTCGACGAGATCCAGAACCGGGGCACGGTCGACCACGCCCCCGTCTATCCGCGCGAGGTGGTGCGTCGGGCGTTGGAACTGTCGGCCAGCGCCATGATCATCGTCCACAACCACCCCTCGGGCGACCCGACCCCCAGCCGCGCCGACATCGACATGACTCGGCAGGTGATCGAGGCGGCCCGCTCGCTCTCGCTCCAGGTCCACGACCACCTCATCGTCGGCCGCGAGGGCGTGGCCAGTTTCAAGCAATTGGGTTTGATGTGACCGTCCTGACCACCGACCGCCTGACCCTGACCCCCGTCGCCGCGAGCGACATGGACGACCTGATCGACCTGTGGGCCGACGAGACCTTCACCCGTCACATCATGGGACGCGGCCTGTCCGAAGAAGAGGTCTGGTTCCGCTGCCTGCGCGATCTGGGCCACTGGCAGGCCAAGGGCTACGGCAATTGGTCGATCCGCGAGACGGAGACGGGCGCCTATGTCGGCAGCGTCGGGGTGCTGGACTATCGCCGCGAGATGACGCCGGCGTTCGACGCCCCGGAGCTGGGCTGGGGCGTCGCCCCCGCCTTCCAGGGCCAGGGCCTGGCCCACGAAGCCCTGCAGGCCGCCCTGGCCTGGACCGACGCCTATCGGCTGGAGCCGCGCACCGTCTGCATGATCTCGCCCGACAACGCACCCTCCCTGAAGCTGGCCGAGCGGGTCGGCTACCGCCCCTACGCCGAGGCCGACTACAAGGGCTCAACCGTGACCCTTTTCGAACGGCCGCGCACGGTCACGGGCTGACAGAGCCGGCGCCGCTCATTAAGTTTTACAGTTCAGACTTGTCCCGCGTTTTTCGAGAGTAGCCCCCCAATGCCCATGTCCGCCGACGTCCTGCGCGCCCATCTGGTCGAGGCCTTTCCCGATGCGGACATCGCCATCGAGGATCTGGCCGGGGATGGCGACCACTATCGCGCCAGGATCGTCTCCGCCGCCTTCAAGGGTCTGCCGCGCGTGCGTCAGCACCAACTGGTCTATGGGGCGCTGAAGGGCCAGATGGGCGGCGAACTGCACGCCCTGGCGCTGGAGACCTCCGCCCCCGTCGAGGCAGGCTGAGCATGCGATATCGCCCGTTCGGCACCACCGGCGCGGCGGTGTCCAACCTGACCCTGGGCCTGGGCGTTGACGCCCTGGCCCGCGGCCCCTCCGCCCTCAAGGAACTGATCTTCACCGCGCTGGAAGCGGGGGTGAACAGCTACCATCTCGAGAACGCCGACCCGGTCCTGGCGGAGATCGTCGGCGAAGCCTTGGGCCACGTGGAGCGCCGGCTGGTCTGCGTCAGCATCACCCTGGGCGTCGGAGACGGCCGCAAGAAGGGCTTCCGCGACTTTTCCGCCGATGGTCTCAGCGGCGCCATCGACCGGGCGCTGCACGCCTCCAGCCTGGGCTGGTTCGATCTGGCGGTGCTCGACCAACCCGCCGACGACGAACTGCCCCAGGCCTCGCTGATCGCGCTCAAGGCCCTGCGCAAGGCGGGTCATGTGCGGCTGCTGGGCGTGTCGGGCGATGATCCGGTGATGGACATCTATGTCTCGACCGGGGCCTTCGACGTCCTGTTCACGCCCTTCCACGCCAATGTCGAATGGCGCATCCGCTCGCGCATGCGGGCCGCGCGCGAGCGCGACATGGCCATCTTCACCTACGACTACTTCCCCGAGAGCCTGTCGACCGAGCGCAAGGCCGCAGGCGCGGGCGCGGCCCCGAAGAAGAAGGGCCTGTTCGGCTTCGGCGGCAAGACGGCGGACGCCGGCCTGGCCAACGCCGGATCCTTCGCCTTCCTGCACCAGACGCCGAATTGGAAGGCCGAAGAAATCTGTCTGGCCTTCACCCTGACCGACCCGGCCATCGCCAGCGTCCTGGTCCGCGCGGTCAATCCCGAGCGCATGGAGGCCCTGGCCGTCGTGCCCGAGCGCAATCTTCCGCCCGGTCTGTCGGCCCAGATCGAAATGGCCCGCGTGGGGTCGGCGTCGGCCGCGGCCTGACGCCCCGCCTTTTAGCCGCCCATGGCCACGAAGGGGCCGTTGAGGAAGCCCGGCTTGCGATAGGCCAGCCGCGCCCCGTCCGCGCCCAGAACCCGGCCGCCGGCGGCCTCCAGCACGGCCTGCCCGGCCGCCGTGTCCCACTCGGACGTCGGGCCGGTGCGCGGATAGGCGTCGAAACGTCCCTCGGCGATGAGGCAGAACTTCAGGGACGAGTCCATGCCCTGCCACTGGGTGCAGCCGTGACGCGCCGCCAGACGGGCGGCCTCCTCGTCGGTCATGCTGTGGCTCAGCAGGGCGATGCCCTCCGCCGAACGGTCGCGCACCTTGATCGGCCGCCAGGCCTCGCCGAAGGCGCGACGCACAGCGCCCTTGCCCGGCGCGGTCGAGGCCCAGGTCACGCCCGAGGCCGGGGCCGTCACCACCCCCGCGACCGGCGCGTCGCCGCGCATCAGGGCGATGTTGACGGTGAAGCTTTCGCGGCCCTGGACAAAGCCCTTGGTGCCGTCCAGCGGGTCGATCAGCCAGAACCATTCCCCGACCGAGATCGGAACGCCGTCGGCGGCGGCGGCCTCCTCAGCCACGGCCTCGACCTCGGGCCAATGCTCGGCCAGCCGTTTCAGGATCAGGGCCTCGGCGGCGCGGTCGGCCTCGGTCACGGGGCTGGCGTCGGCCTTGGTCTCGACCGCGGTGTTCACCCGCCAGTAGGGCAGGATGAGGCGCGCGGCCTCCTCGGCGATGTCGGCGATGGTCTCGGCGAGGGCGCCGGAAGCGAGGTCGGTCTCAAGGGCATCGGTCATGTCGCCGCCTCGATAGCCCATGCGCCCGGTTTCAAGAACCGGCAAATCAGGTCAGCCTTAACCATTCCCGCCAGCAGACCGCCCGAACGATGACCTTCCCTGACCTTTCCGCCGCCTCGCCCTCGGCCGAGCTCTCCGTCGCCGACCTGCCGGTCGAGAGCGCCGACCTGGCCGCCTTCATCGCGGGCAAGCTGTGCCATGACTTCATCAGCCCGGCGGGCGCCATCATGTCGGGCCTCGACCTGCTGGAAGACCCCACGGCCCAGGACATGCGCGACGACGCCATGAGCCTGATCCGTCAAAGCGCGAAGAAGATGGTCGCCCTGGTCCACTTCGCCCGCGTGGCCTTCGGCGCGGCCACGACCAGCGAACAGTTCACCGCCGCCGAACTGCACGGCCTGGTCGCCGGCCTGTCCGAGGGCGGCCGCGCGACCCTGGACTGGCGCATGACCGACGAGGTCTTCTCCAAGCCCGAAGCCCGCGCCCTGATCAATCTGGCCTGGATGACCCTGTCGGCCCTGCCGATGGGCGGAACCGCCACCGTCACCGCCCGCCGCGAAGACGGCCGCGTCCTGCTGATCGGCTCGGCCGAGGGCGCCCGCGCCCGGCTCAAGGCCGAGGCCGTCGTCGGCCTGAAGGGCGAACGTCTGACCGAGGGTCTGGCCGGGCAGTGGATCCAGCCCTACTGGCTGTGGCTGACGGTGAGCGACGCCGGCGGCCGGCTGGATCTGGCGACCGAGGAGGGCCGCGTCGGCCTGGTCGCCCGGATGCCCACCCCCGCCGCAGTCGCCTGAGTTTACACGGGCCCAACCGTCCGTTAACCGCCACAAAAGATCATGACGCGAACGGCGATCGCCGCTCGCGCCTAACGGGACAAAACCCTTGGACCCCAGAACCTGCCTGATCGTCGATGACAGCCGGATCATCCGCAAGGTCGCGCGACGCATCGTCGAGGGCCTGGGATTCGAGGTGGACGAGGCCGCCGACGGCGCCGAGGCCCTCAGCTACTGCATGGGCGCCATGCCCTATGTGGTGCTGCTGGACTGGCAGATGCCGGTGATGGACGGCCTGACCTTTTTGCGGCGTCTGCGCGACCTGCCCGGCGGCCGAGGCCCCAAGGTCCTGTTCTGCACCATTGAGACTCGCGCCGACCGGATTGCAGAAGCCCTGTCCGCAGGGGCCGACGATTATGTTATGAAGCCTTTCGACGGCGAGATCCTGCAATCCAAACTCGCCGAAGTGGGAGCTGTTCAGTCGCCGTCATGACGCCGGAAGATTTCGATCGCCTTCAGACCTTGCTGGCGACGCGCGCCGGCTTCCGGCTGACGCGCGACCGGATGCATCTGGCCGAGCACCGGCTGGGTCCGGTGGCACGGCGCGAGGGCTATCACAACGTCGAGGCCATGCTGGCGTCGCTGTGGAGCAAGCCCGTCGCCTCGCTCGGCTGGGCGGTGATCGAGGCCCTGTTGAACGGCGAGACCTGGTTCCGCCGCGACCGCGCCGTCTTCGACAGCTTCGCCCGCGAACTGATGCCCGCCCTGACGGCCGCCCGCCCCGGCGGCAAGGTGCGCCTCTGGTCCGCCGGCGCCTCGACCGGCCAGGAAGCCTACTCCCTGGCCATCGCCGCGCTGGAAAGCCGCGCCGACGTCGAGATCGTCGCCACCGACCTGTCGCGCCTGTCGGTCGAAAAGGCGGCCTCGGGCCTCTACACCTCCTTCGAGATTCAGCGCGGCCTGTCGGCGCGGACCATGCTGCGCTGGTTCGAGCAGGCCGACGACCAGTGGCGCGCCCGCCCCGAACTGCGCGCCGCCGTCACCTTCGAGCGCGCCAACCTGCTGGACGAACCCGTCGACGACGGGCGTTTCGACGTCATCTTCTGCCGCCATGTCCTCAGCGATCTGGAGCCTGCGCGCCGCGCCCGGGTTCTGGACGGACTGGAGCGCCGCCTGGTCGATGACGGCTGCCTGTTCCTGGGCGTGGACGAACGCCCCGAAGGCGACAGCATCGCCTTCCGTCCCGTGGCCGGTCGCCCCGGCCTCTACGTCAAGGCGCCCGCCGCCCTACGCCGCGCGGCCTAGCAGGCCGGCGACCGCCGTCGTCTTGACCCGCGCCTCGGCAACCTCGGCGAAGGCCAGATCCGTCGTCCCGAAATATTCAGCCTGGTTCATCGCGCACCAGTCGGTCGTGACCAGACGCACGGTCGCCTTGCCCGCCACGCTCTCGGCAGCGCCATAGAGGAAGTCGCCGCCACGCTCCGCCAGAGGCATGGGCCGGTCCTGATTGGCCTGCGCCATGAAGCCCGCCAGCCGCTCGGCCGGAACCTCGGCGACCATCAGCTTGCCGTCGAACCGCACCACGGCGTCGAAGGCGTAGCGCGTCACCGCTCCGGCGGGCAGGCCGGTCCCAAGCGTGGTGTGACCGATGAAGCCGGCGTCCGCGCCCGCCGCGCGCGCCATGGCGACGGCGACGGCTCGCCCCGTCTCGCCCAGGGTCAGAGCGCGCGAACTGACGCCCAGCACGACCGTCTCCTCGTCCGTCAGATGGGTCGCCAGGGTCGAGGCGATCAGGTCGGCGATGCGCGGCGACGGCGCGGCGTCCAGCGCCACCGCCGTCGAACCGACCGCGATCCGCCCGTCGTCGTAAAGGGTCGCCGTCGTATAGGCGTTGCTCCACGACCCGGTGTGGGCATAGGCGCTGCGGCCTTGCCGATGCTGGAACAGCAGATGGTTGTGACCGCCGATCATCAGGGCGCCGTCGGGCAGCAGGGGCAGGATGTCGCGATCCCCGGCCACCCCGGCATGGCTCATCACCAGCATCAGGTCGGCGCCGTCCAGCAGCCGGCTCAGGTTCGCCCTGGCCCAGTCGCCCGGCGCCGGGATCGACAGCCAGTCGCGGCTGGCCCTGGGATAGGTGCTCAGGGAATCCGTCCCCGCCCCGACGATCCGCAACGACCGCTCGCCCAACGGCACGGTCACGGCGGCCTCGGCGTAGGGCCGGCCGGTGCGCGCATCCAGGATGTTGCTGACCACGACGATCCCCAGCGACCGCATCCGCGCCACGATCTCATGCAGATCCGGCGTCAGGTCGTTGTCGTGGTTGCCCAGGTTGACCACCGTCGGCGCCAGCTTCGGCAACTCGCCCAGGAAGGCCCAGTCGATCGCTCCGCCCGAGCGCACCGACACGACGTTGCCGTGCTCGAAACTGTCGCCGTCGACGGCGATCAGGTGCGGCGCGCCCGATCCGGCCACCTCGGCCTCCAGCGCCGCCAGCAGTTGCCCGGTGCGCTCATAGGCGGAATGCAGGTCCGACATGGCCAGGACCCGGCCCAGCACGCGGGCATCCGGCGCCGGGGCCAGGGCGCCCAGACCCGGCGCGACGGCGGCGGTCGCCAGAAGCTGGAAGAGGCGGCGGCGGTGCAGCGGGGTGATGGTCATGCCCTGGTCCCTGTCAGACCGCGCCCGGCGCGTCGAGAGACCCTCACCGAAACGGCGGCGCAGCCCTGCCGTTTCGCACGACATATTGCGGCGCACAATCCCTGGAAACGCCCGAAAACCCTTTCAGCGCCGGGCGAAACGTCGAGTTTTCGCCCACCGTGTCCGTGTCGCGAAAGCTTCATCGAGCACGCATCCTCGATGCTGGAAAAAGCGTCGCCGTGGACCTAGTCCCTCGCCCAATCTCAACGAGGATCCTCCCCCATGTCCCGTCGTCTCGCCGCCCTCGCCGCCTCGGCCAGCGGCCTCGCCCTTCTGATCGCCGCCCCGGCCGTGGCGCAAACCGCTGCTGCCGCCGATCCGGCCGTCGGCGTCGACGAAATCGTCGTCACCGCCCAGCGCCGCAGCGAAAACATCCGCGACGTGCCCTTCGCCGTCACGGCGATGAACACCGAAACCCTGAACGCCGTCTCGGCCGGCGGCGCCGACATCCTCAGCCTGTCGGGCCGCGTGCCCAGCCTGCAGGTCGAAAGCTCGAACGGCCGCTACGCCCCGCGCTTCTACATCCGCGGCCTCGGCAACGTGGACTTCGACTTCACCGCCTCGCAGCCGGTCTCGGTGGTGATGGACGACATCGTGCTGGAGAGCGTCTACCTGAAGGGCTTCCCCCTGTTCGACGTCAAGCAGCTGGAAGTGCTGCGCGGCCCGCAGGGCACCCTGTTCGGCCGCAACACCCCGGCCGGCGTGGTCAAGATCGACACCGCCAAACCCGGCCAGGACTTCACCGGCTACGGCTCCCTGACCTACGGAAACTACGGCTCCAGCCGCGCCGAAGGGGGCGTGACCATGCCGCTGTCGGACACCCTGTCGGTGCGCGTCGCCGGCCTGTGGAACCACCGCGACGACTGGGTCGACAACGCCTACGACGCTCCCTTCGCCAAGAAGGACGGCAAGGACCTCGGCAACTTCGACGACATCGCCGGCCGCGTCCACGTCGCCTGGACCCCGAACGAGCGCCTGTCGGCCCTGCTGACCCTGCAGGCCCGCGACTATGAAGGCACGGGCACGCTGAACCGCGCCAACGTCCTGACCAAGGGCTCGAACAAGCTGAACGACCGCTTCGACCGCGACACCGTCTATTACGACGGCGGCCGCAACAACTTCCAGAAGCAGCAGACCACCTCGCAGTCGCTGCAGGTCGCCTATGACTTCGGTCCCGCCACCCTGACCGGCGTGATCGGCTCCTATCGCGGCTCCAGCCAGGGCGACGGCGACATCGACGGCGGCGTCCTGAACGATCCGGTCAACAGCGGCTCGATCCCGTTCCGTTCGGAAAGCGGCACCCTGTCCAGCGATCTGCTGCAGAACACCTATGAACTGCGCCTGGCCTCGAACGGCGCGGGTCGCCTCGGCTGGCAGGTCGGCGCCTTCTACTGGGACGAGCGCATCAACCTGGTGTCCGGCACCTTCAACGGCACGGGCGGCCTGATCCCGATCAAGGCGACCGACATCACCCAGAAATCGGACTCCTGGTCGGTCTTCGGCCAGGCCAACTACCAGGTCACGGACGCCCTGAAGGTGACGGCGGGCGTGCGTTACACCGACGACAGCCGCGACTATCACGGCAAGGTCGTCATCGGCACGCCGGCGAACGCCGAAGGCGATGTCTCGGTCGGCGACGAACAGGTCAGCTGGGACGTCAGCGCCCTCTATGAGGTCAACGACAGCCTGAACCTGTTCGCCCGCGTCGCCAGCGGCTATCGCGGCCCGTCGATCCAGGGTCGCAACCTGCCGGTCCTGACCACGGCCGATTCCGAAACCGTCATGTCCTACGAGGCCGGCCTCAAGTCGCGCCTGTGGAACGGCCGGGCCCGTCTGAACGCCACCGCCTACCTGTATGAGGTCAGCGACATGCAGTTCACCGCCATCGGCGGGGCGGACAACTCCAACCGCCTGATCAACGCCGACAAGGGCGAGGGCTATGGTCTGGAAATCGACGGCGACGTCTACTTGGGCGCCGGCTTCAGCCTGGCGGCGGGCGCCGCCTGGAACCACACCGAGATCAAGGACAGCGACCTGCTGGTCGCCGTCTGCGGCGCCGGCTGCACTGTCGTCGATCCCATCGTCATGGTCGGCACGGCCCGCCGCGCCAAGGTCGACGGCAACCCCTTCCCCCAGGCGCCGGAATACACCGCCAACCTGACCCTCTCCTACGTCCGCCCCCTCGGCGACGATCAGGAGCTGTTCGCCTCGACCGACTGGGTCATGCAGAAGGACTTCAACCTCTTCCTCTATGAATCGGTCGAGTTCATGCAGGACACCGCCTTCGAGGGCGGCCTGCGCGCAGGCTGGCGCGACCTGAACCGTGGCCTGGAAGCCGCGGCCTATGTCCGCAACCTCACGGACGAAGCCAACGTCATCGGCGCCATCGACTTCAACAACCTGACGGCCTTCGTCAACGAACCGCGCATGTACGGCGTGGAGCTGTCGAAGCGATTCTAAGCCGATCAGGCTGAGGCCATCCGAGGGCGGCGGCGGGGAGACCCGTCGCCGCCCTCTTGCCATCCGGGGCGCTCTGGCCCCCTACTGCCTCCCGGATCGGGGAGGATCTTTCAAATGCGGCTGGCCCTGCTGTTCGGATCGCTGACGCTCGCCTTCCTGCTGGCGGTCTGGACTACCCAGGTCCCCAGGCCCCGCCCCGCCGACGCCCCGGTCGCCGCCTTCTCGGCCGCGCGGGCCATGACCGACATCGAACAGATCGCCCGCGCCCCGCATCCCGTCGGCTCGCCCGAGCACGCCCGCGTCCGCGCCTATCTGACCGCCCGCATGACCCAGCTGGGCCTGTCGCCGCAGCAACAGGCCGGCCCCCTGTCGCCCGGCTCAATCCAGCGATTGAAGAAGGCCGGCGGCGATCCCGACGCGGCGGATAATCAGGCGATCAACCTGATCGGCGTCCTGCCCGGAGAAGACCGCAGCCAACCCGCCGTCATGCTGATGGCCCACTACGACACCGTGGTCGGCTCGCCCGGCGCGGCTGACGATTCCACCGGGGTCGGCGCCGTGCTGGAGGCCGTGCGCGCCATCAAGGCGCGCGGGCCCGTTGCACGCGACCTCGTCGTCCTGCTGACCGACGCCGAGGAGCTGAACCTGGACGGCGCCCGCATCTTTTTCGGCGGGCACCCCTTGCGCGACCGCATCGGCGCCGTGGTCAACCTGGAGGCGCGCGGGGGCGGCGGCCGCGCCGCCATGTTCGAGACCGGGCGCGAGAACGGCCCCACCATCGACCTGTTCCGGCGCGCCGCCGCCCGCGCCGACGGCGGGACCACCTCCACCTCGCTCGCCGTCTTCATGTACGAGCGCATGCCCAACGGCACCGACTTCACCATCCCCAGGGATCGCGGCGTCGGCGGGCTGAACCTCGCCTTCATCGGTCGCCCGGCCCAGTATCATTCGCCCGACGCTGTCCCCGCCAACCTCGACCAGGGCGGGCTGCAGCATATCGGCTCGCAGGCCCTGGAATCCGCCGACGCCCTGCTGCGCGCGCCCGCCCTGCCCGCCAAGGGACCGAACGCCGTCTATGCCGACGTCTTCGGCCGCTGGATGCTCAGCCATTCGGCGGCGACGGGCTGGGGCCTGCTGGGCCTGACCGCCCTGTTCGGCGGTTTCGCCGCCTGGCGCGCCCGCCGCGCGACCGGCCTGACCGCCGCTCAGGTGGGGCGCGGGATACTGGACGGCCTGTGGTTCCTGACCGCCGGGCTGGTGCTGGCCCAAGCCGTGCGCCTGCTGGCCGGACCGATGTCCAGCCGCGCCGCCTCGTCCGAGACCTACTACGTCCTGCTGCGCCGCCTGCCGTGGATGGAGGCGGGCGCGGTCCTGACCGTTCTGGCCCTGGCCTTGCTGTTTCTGACCGGCGCGCGCCTCACAAGGCCGCGCACGACAGCCGGGACCGTAGCCGTCCTGACCCTTCTGGTCCTGCTGATCGGCGGTTTCAGCCCGATCATGCTGGGCGCGGGCGTCGCCGCCGCCGCCCTGTCGCTGTGGCCGATCAAGACCCCGACCTCGACCTGGGGCGGCTGGCTGGGCCTGATCGCCCTTGTCTTCCTGCTCGGCTGCATGACGCAGGCCGCCGCGCCCGAGGCCGCCCTGCTGTTCCTCTGGCCCGCCCTGCTGGCGGCGACCGCGGCGGCACTCGCCGCTCTGGTCGCCCCCGACCTGACGCGCCCCGCCGGCCTGATCCCGCCCGCCGTCACCGGCGTCCTGGGCGGCGCCTGGCTGATGGGGATCGGCCATTTCATCTTCCTCGGCATCGGCATGGATCTGCCCGGCGCCCTGGCCATGATCGGCCTGCTGGCCCTGCTGTATCTGCGTCCGCTCAGCCCGACGCTCGGCGCGACCCGTCCGGTGCTGATCGGGGCGGCCGCCTGCCTGATCCTGGCCTGCGGCCTCAACCTCGCCGCCCGCTTCGCCGAGCCGACCCCCGCCACAGCCGAGGCCCTGCCCTGACCGGCGCCCGCTGGCGAAAATCCGTCCGAACGTCTATCGCAGCCCCATGTCCACAGATCCCGTCCTCGTCACCGGCTCCGCCGGCTTCATCGGCTTCCACACCGCGCGGCGGCTGCTGGAGCGCGGCGAGACGGTCATCGGCCTGGACAACCTCAACGCCTATTACGACCCGGCGCTGAAGCAGGCCCGCCTGGCCCTGCTGCAAGAACATCCGAACTATCGCCATCACACCCTGGACCTGGCCGACCGGGCCGGCGTCGCCGCCCTGTTCGCCAAGCATCAACCGCGCCGCGTCGTCCACCTCGCCGCCCAGGCCGGGGTCCGCTACAGCCTCGAAGCGCCCGAGACCTATGTGGATTCCAACGTGGTCGGCTTCCTCAGCATCCTCGAGGGCTGCCGCGCGACGAAGGCCGCCAACCTCGTCTTCGCCTCGACCAGTTCGGTCTTCGGGGCCAACGCCGCCCTGCCCTTTTCGGTGCGCGACCCGGCCGACCACCCGCTGACCGTCTATGCGGCGACCAAGCTGGCCAATGAGGCCATGGCCCATTCCTACGCCCACCTGTTCGGCTTCCCGGCCACGGGGCTGCGCTTCTTCACCGTCTATGGGCCGTGGGGCCGCCCGGACATGGCCCTGTTCAAATTCACCCGCGCCATCCTCAAAGACGAGCCCATCGACGTCTACGGCGAAGGCAAGATGTCGCGCGACTTCACCTACGTCGACGACATCGTCACCGGCGTGGTCGCGGCCCTGGACCGCCCCGCCGCCATCGACCCGACCTGGGACGCCAAGGCCCCTAATCCCGCCACCAGCGGCGTCGCCCCCTGGCGCATCCTCAACCTGGGCGCCGGCCGCCCGGTCGCCCTGATGCGCTACATCGAGGTGCTGGAGGAAAAACTGGGCCGCAAGGCGAAGCTGAACCTCATGCCCATGCAGGACGGCGACGTGGCCAACACCGAAGCCGACGTGACCGACACCCTGGCCGCTCTCGACTACGCCCCCTCGACCCCGGTCGAAGACGGCGTCGGCCGCTTCGTCGACTGGTACTGCAACTTCTACCGCGAGAACTGAGCGCGCGCGCGTGCAGCCACCGTCGTCATGCTTCAGAATGTCTGGAAATGCCCTGGTGGAGCCGAGGGGAGTCGAACCCCTGACCTCGTCATTGCGAACGACGCGCTCTACCAACTGAGCTACGGCCCCGACCGACAGGCAGGCGCGGAGATAAGCGGCGCGGCGGGGGGGTGTCAACGGGTCGCGGAGGAATCCTTGGCGTTCCCGAAAGGCCCCGCTAGAAACGGGTCTGCATTCAAGGGAATTGGTTCATGGGCATCGGCGCCGGCGTCATCGGCTTCATCTTCTTCGTACTGGGGGCGCTGCTGCAGCTTCTGCTGTTCGCCATTATCGCCAATGCGATCCTCAGCTGGCTGTTCGCCTTCGACGTGATCAACTACCGCAACCGTTTCGTGGCCCAGGTGGCCGAGTTCCTGGATCGGTTCACCCGCCCGATCCTGGCGCCGCTGCAGCGCGTGATCCCGCCGCTGGGCGGCATCGACCTGACGCCCATCGTGGCCCTGCTGATCATCCAGGGCGTGCAGGGCTATCTGCTGCCGCCGCTGCATCTGGCGGCGTTGGGCCTGGCCGGCGGCTACTGAGGCGAAACGTTGAGGCGGAGACACGGGCGGTCAGGAATCTTAATCCCGCCCCATTCCGCCCCTTGCGCGCGGCGGGCGGGCTCCTAAGGTGCCCGCGACTGGTCCCGAGGGGACCGCAGATTGCGCGTATAGATGACCACGATCAGGACAGTCGCCATTATCGGCGCCGGGCAAATGGGTTCGGGCATCGCCCAGACGGTGGCGGCCGGCGGCTATGAGGTGCGGCTCTACGACCTGTCGGCCGAGCGCATTCCGCTGGCCCAGGGCGAGATCGCGGCCAGCCTGGCGCGCCGCGCCGCGCGCGGCCTGACGACCCAGGCCGAGGCCGACGCCGCCCTGGCGCGCATCCGCCCCGTCGCATCGCTCGCCGAGGCGGCCCAGGCCGATCTGGTGATCGAAGCGGCGTCAGAGGACGAAGCGGTCAAGAAGTCGGTCTTCGTCGACCTTCTGCCCCACCTGGGCCCCGACACCCTTCTGGCGTCGAACACCTCGTCCATCTCGATCACCCGTCTGGCTTCGGTCAGCGACCGGCCCGACCGCTTCATCGGCCTGCACTTCATGAAGCCGGCGCCGACGATGAAGCTGGTCGAGATCGTGCGCGGCATCGCCACCTCGGCCGCCACCTACGAGGCCGCCGTCGCCTTCGCCGAGAGCCTGGGCAAGATCACCACCGAGTCCGAGGACTTCCCCGCCTTCATCGTCAACCGCATCCTGGTGCCGATGATGAACGAGGCCATCTATGTCCTCTATGAAGGGGTCGGCAACGTCGCCTCGATCGACAAGGCGCTGAAGCTGGGCGCCAACCACCCGATGGGCCCGCTGGAGCTGGCCGACTTCATGGGTCTGGACGTGGTCCTGGCCATCATGAACGTGCTGTACGACGGCCTGGCCGACAGCAAGTACCGCCCCTGCCCCCTGCTGGTGAAATATGTCGAGGCCGGCTGGCTGGGCAAGAAGAGCGGGCGCGGCTTCTACGACTATTCCGGCGCCGCGCCGGTCCCGACCCGCTGATGCGCCTCGACCGGATCGAGGACCTGCCGGGTCTGAAGCGCGTCGCGCCCCGCCGCACGACCAGGGCCTTCGTCCTGGCCGCCCTGGCCGCCGCCGCCTGGCCGCCGCTGATCCTCACCCTGGCCGTCTGGCCGCCCGAGAACTGGGCGTCGGGCGTCGATACGGACTGGCGGCTGGTCCTGCTGGTGGTCGGCATGGCCGCCGCGCCGATCGGCCTGTGGCTGATGCACCGCAGCCACGCCGACACCGGCCGCCCCTCGACCCGTCTGGGCGTGGTTTGCCGTTTCATGGTGTTCGGCGGTCTGCTGGCGGCCGCCGTGCAGACCTTGATCGCCCTGATCATGTCCCTGCTGTCGCTGATCGCCTCGCAAAGCCTGGTTCAGGGCCTGGGCGCGCTGGAGACCACCTTGCTGATCTTCGGCGTCGCCGGTCTGCCGCTGGCGGTGCTGGTGGGCGTCAGCTACGCCCTGTGGGCCGGGCTGTGCGCCGCCTTCATCGCCTTCGCGCCCGCCCCCGTGGTCAAGGACCGCATGGGCCTGATGCAGAACGGCCCGCGCTGACCTTACCGCGATTTAAGGCGCCCCGACCGGCCCAAGGCCGTATGAGCAGACCGCTCGTTTGGGGAGAGCCGACGCCGTGACCGACCAGACCAGCCTTCAGCCCGTGGCCGCCGCAGCCCGCATCCAGACGCTGGACGTCCTGCGCGGCGTGGCCGTCCTCGGCATCCTGGCGGTCAACGCCGCCGCCTTCGCCCTGCCGATGTCGGCGGCCATGGCGCCGGACCAGTCGCCCTTCCCCCTGATCGGGTCCTCGGCCGTCGCCCTCTGGGTCGTCGAGGTCTTCTTCCATCAGAAATTCATCACCCTGTTCTCCCTGCTGTTCGGCGTGTCGATCTTTCTGGTCGGCGGCGAGCGCGGGGATGAGGCGCGCGGGCGGGTGCTGCGTCGCCGCCTGCTGTGGCTGGCCCTGTTCGGCCTGATCCACGGCGCGGCCTTCTGGTACGGCGACATCCTGCTGCTCTACGCCTGGTCCGGCCTGTTCGTCATGCTGATGCGCTCCATGTCGGCCCGCTCCCTGATCCTGTTCGGCGCGGCCGCCACCCTGGGGCTGGCCACGCTTCAGGCCGCGACCATGTGGCTGACGGTCAACGGCCCCGCCGCCCTGGTCGCGGCTCTGAGCGACGAGTCCATGAGCCTGACCGAAGGCGCCGTCGCCGCCAGCCTCGCCGCCTATCGCGGCGGCTGGCCCGGCGCCCTGATCGAAAACCTCAAGGCCTGGGGCGTCCTGCAGAGCGCCAGCCTGTTCGGCTACGTCTTCACCACCATCCCGCTGATGATGCTGGGCCTGGGCCTGTTCAAGGCCGGCTTCTTCCACGGCCGCATGCCCACCCGGCTGTATCTGGCCCTGATCGCCGTCGGCGGAACGGTTCTGGCCCTGCTGGGGGTGCTGGAATGGCGCGAGATCATGGCCGGGCCAGCTATCGAAGGAATGGGCGTCGAGGCGACGGGCGGCTGGGCCGAGGTCGTGGCCGCCTATCCGATCTTCATCACCCTGGCCTACGCCAGCGGCCTGATCCTGCTGACCACGCGCGGTCTGGGGATGATGCGCAGGATCTTCGCTCCGGTCGGTCAGATGGCCTTCACCAACTACCTGACCCAGACCCTGATCATGAGCAGCCTCTTCTACATGCCCTGGGGGCCGCGTCTGATGGGACAGGTCGACTATCCGGGCCAGTGGGGCATTGTCGTCGCCGTCTGGGCCCTGCAGCTGGTCTGGTCGCCGCTGTGGCTGAGCCGCTTCCGCATGGGGCCGCTGGAGTGGCTGTGGCGCCGCCTGAGCTATGGTCACGACCTGCCCTTGCGCCGCGCCGACTGAGGCCGAGGCTCGGGCGCAAGTTGCAGCCGGTCCGCCGATGGCTTAATCGCCCGGCATGACCGACGAAGCCCCCATCCGCCCCGAAGCCCGCGCCCCCCGGGGCTTCGCCGACCGTCGCGGCCGCGACCTGACCGCCGAGCGCCGCATCGTGGCGCGCGTGTCCGAGGTCTATGAGCGCTGGGGCTTCGAGCCGCTGGAAACCCCGGCCTTCGAATACGCCGACGCCCTGGGCAAGTTCCTGCCCGACGCCGACCGCCCCAACGAGGGCGTCTTCGCCCTGCAGGACGACGCCGGGTCGGACGAGCCGGGCGAGTGGATGGCCCTGCGCTATGACCACACCGCGCCCCTGGCC
>NZ_DASWXW010000152.1:0-12067 GCF_036405315.1 Brevundimonas sp.
GGTCATAGGCTTACAGGTCCAGCGAGGGCAGGTTCAGGCCGTGTTCGCGCGCGGCGTCCTTGGCGATGTCGTATCCGGCGTCGGCGTGGCGCATGACGCCGGTGGCCGGGTCGTTCCACAGGACGCGCTCCAGACGCTTGGCCGCTTCCGGCGTGCCGTCGGCGACGATCACGACGCCCGAGTGCTGGCTGTAGCCCATGCCGACCCCGCCGCCGTGGTGCAGCGACACCCACGAAGCGCCCGACGCCGTGTTCAGCAGGGCGTTCAGCAGGGGCCAGTCGGACACGGCGTCCGAGCCGTCCATCATGGCCTCGGTCTCGCGGTTCGGGCTGGCGACGGAGCCGCTGTCCAGATGGTCGCGGCCGATGACGATGGGGGCGCTCAGTTCGCCCGAGGCCACCATCTCGTTGAACATCAGACCCGCGCGGTGGCGGTCGCCCAGACCGATCCAGCAGATGCGGGCGGGCAGGCCCTGGAAGGCGATGCGCTCGCCCGCCATGTCCAGCCAGCGGTGCAGGCCGGCGTTGTCGGGGAAGAGCGTCTTCATCGCCTCATCCGTCTTGCGGATGTCCTCGGGATCACCCGACAGGGCGGCCCAGCGGAACGGCCCGATGCCGCGGCAGAACAGGGGGCGGATATAGGCGGGCACGAAGCCGGGGAAGTCGAAGGCGTTGGTCACGCCCTCGTCGAAGGCGACCTGACGGATGTTGTTGCCATAGTCGGTGGTGGGGATGCCCTGGGCGTGGAAGTCCAGCATGGCCTGAACGTGGACGGCCATCGACTGACGCGCGGCGGATTCGACGGCGGCGGGGTCGCTGACGCGCTTTTCCTCCCACTCGGCGACGGTCCAGCCCGAGGGCAGGTAGCCGTTGACGGGGTCGTGGGCGCTGGTCTGATCGGTCACCAGATCGGGGCGGACACCCCGCTTGACCATTTCAGGCAGAAGGTCAGCCGCATTGCCCAAGAGACCGATCGACAAGGGTTTTTTGTCCTTGAACGACTGCTCCAGCAGGGCCAGGGCCTCGTCCAGGGTCTCGGCCATGACGTCGACGTAGCGGGTGCGCAGGCGGAACTCGATGCGGCTGCGCTGGCACTCGATGGTGATGCACGACGCGCCGGCCATGGTCGCGGCCAGGGGCTGGGCGCCGCCCATGCCGCCGAGGCCCGCCGTCAGGATCCACCTGCCCGACCAGTCGCCGCCATAGTGCTGGCGACCCGCCTCCATGAAGGTCTCATAGGTGCCTTGGACGATGCCCTGGGTGCCGATGTAGATCCACGACCCGGCCGTCATCTGGCCGTACATCATCAGACCCTTGCGATCGAGCTCGTTGAAATGCTCCCAGGTCGCCCACTTGGGCACCAGGTTGGAGTTGGCGATCAGCACGCGCGGGGCGTCGGCGTGGGTGCGGAAGACGCCGACCGGCTTGCCCGACTGGACCAGCAGGGTCTCGTCGGCTTCCAGCTTTTTCAGCTGTTCCACGATGGTGTCGAAGGCCTGCCAGTTGCGGGCCGCCTTGCCGATGCCGCCATAGACGACCAGGTCCTCGGGACGCTCGGCCACCTCGGGGTCCAGGTTGTTCATCAGCATCCGCATGGCGGCTTCGGCCGCCCAGGTCTTGGCGGTCTTTTCAGACCCGCGCGGGCTGCGGATGATGCGGGTGTTGGGCGTGGCGCTCATCGATTCCTCCATGCGGCCCAGAGTGCGGGTTGGGCCGTCGTGTTTGGGGGAGTGTTATGTCTAGACATTAACGCGTGCAAGAGGCAGTTTCGATTCATGGATCAAGAGCCGCTTCATCGACGGATCGCCGGGGACATCGAGCGCCGCATCGCCTCGGGCGAATGGCGGCCCGGTTTCCGCATCCCGACCGAGGCCGAGCTGATGGCCGAATACGGCTGCGCCCGCATGACGGTGTCGCGCGCCATGACGGATCTTTCGGCGCGGGCGCTGGTGGTGCGGCGCCGCCGCGCCGGGACGGTGGTGGCCCATCCGCCGGTTCACTCGTCCGCTCTGGTCGCCATCCCTGACATTCAGTCCGAGGTCGAGGGCAGGGGACTGGCCTACTCCCACCGCCTGCTGGGCCGGATCGTGCGCCCCGCGCGGCCCGACGAGGGGCTGGGCGAGCGGGTGGTCGAGCTGGAGACCCTGCACCTGGCCGACGACCTGCCTTTCGTCTTCGAGCGCCGCCTGATCTCCCTGAGCGCCGCGCCCGAGGCCGAGGCCGCCGACTTCACCACCCAGCCGCCGGGCGGCTGGCTGCTGGCCCACATGCCCTGGACCGAGGCCGAGCATCGTATCTCGGCGGTCGGCGCTGATCGCGAGACGGCGGCGGGGCTGGGTCTGGCCGATGGCGCGCCCTGCCTGCGGCTGGAGCGCCGCACCTGGCGCGACGGTCAGGGCGTGACCCGGGCCTCACAGATTTTCCCCGGCGCGGCCTATGATCTGGTCGCCCGCTTTTCCCCGACTAAAGGATGACCCCGATGAGCCAACCGTCTGAAGCCCTGGGGTGGCGCTCTGTCGGCGATCTGGTGGGGAACCACCCCGACGCCCCGGTCGCCCTGATCGGCGCGCCGCTGAATGAGCGGTCGCTGACGCCGGGCCGCTGCGACCTCGGCCCGAAGGCCCTGCGCGCCGTCCTGCCGCGCCTGTCCACCTATGACGTCGAGACCGGGCTGGAACTGGAGGTTTTGGTGCACGACGCCGGCGATGTGGCGCTGAAGGCCGTCTCGCCGTTCGACGCCTTCGAGCCCTTGCGCGACGCGGTCGCCGCTCAGGCCCATCGCGCCCTGACCATCCTGGTCGGCGGCAACAACGCCGTCACCCGGCCCGGCGTCCACGCCCTCGGCCTTAACCGCGTCGGCGTGCTGACGCTGGACGCCCATTTCGACCTGCGCGACACGGATCAGGGCCTGACCAACGGCAACCCGATCCAGGCCCTTCTGGATGACGGCATGGACGGTCATCGCATCAGCCAGGTCGGCCTCGCCCCCTTCGCCAACACCCGCCGTGCGCATGAAAAGGCCGAGGCGGCGGGCATCAGCGTCCGCACCGCCCGCGAGTGCCGCCAGCGCGGTCTGGCCGCCGTGGTGGTCGAGGAGCTGGAGCGCCTGTCGTCGCTGTGCGAGGTCATCTACGTCGATTTCGACATCGACGTGATCGACCGCAGCCAGTGGCCCGCCAGCCCCGGCGCGCGGCCCGGCGGAGTCTCGGTCCACGATTTCTTCGACGCCGCCCGCGCCATCGGTGCCTGCCCCCAGGTCCGTGCCGTGGACCTGACCGAATACGACCCCTCGCTGGAAGTCGGCGACCTCGGCTCGCTGACCGCCGGGCGCTGGTTCTGCGAAATCCTCAGCGGAGTGGCCGCACGATGATCCTCGCTGACCGCCTCATCACCGACTGCCACGTCGCCGCCATGACGGAGGGCGGCGCCCCCTATGGCGCGATCGAGGACGCCGCCATCCTGACCCAGGACGGGCGCATCGCCTGGGTCGGGCCGCGCGCAGACCTGCCTGTGCACAAGGCTGTGGAAACCGACAGTCTGGGCGGTCGCTGGGTCACGCCGGGCCTGATCGACTGCCACACCCATCTGGTCTTCGGCGGCGACCGCTCGGGCGAGTTCGAGCGGCGGCTGGAGGGCGCGACCTATGAAGAGATCGCCCGCGCCGGCGGCGGCATCGTCTCCTCGGTCAAGGCGACGCGCGAGGCCAGCGAGGACTCCCTCTACGCCTCGGCCTGCAAGCGTCTGGAGGGGCTTAAGGCCACCGGAGTCACCACGCTTGAGATCAAGTCCGGCTATGGTCTGGATCATGACAGCGAACTGAAGATGCTGCGCGTCGCGCGCCGCATAGGGCGCGAGGCCGGGGTGCGGGTCCGCACCTCCTACCTGGGCCTGCACGCCGTTCCGCCCGAGCACAAAACCGACCGCGCCGCCTATGTGGACAAGGCTGTGGATCAAATCCTGCCCGCCGCCCATGCCGAGGGTCTGGTCGACGCGGTCGACGCCTATTGCGAGCCCATCGCCTTCACCACGGACGAGGTGGCGCGTTTGTTCGACAAGGCCGAGACGCTGGGCCTGCCGGTCAAGCTGCACGCCGACCAGTTGTCGGACGGGGGCGGCGCGGCGTTGGCCGCCCGCTATCAGGCGCTGTCGGCCGACCACATCGAGCACACGACCGAGGCGGGCGTGAAGGCCATGGCCGAGGCAGGCGTGGTCGCGGTCCTGCTGCCCGGCGCCTTCCTGATGCTGCGCGAGACGAAGGCGCCGGCGGTGGCCCTGCTGCGCCAGCACGGCGTGCGCATGGCGGTCGCCACCGACTGCAACCCCGGCACCTCGCCCGTCGCCTCCATGACGGCGGCGCTGAACCTGGCCTGCGTCCAGTTCCGCCTGACCCCTGAGGAAGCCCTGGCCGGAGCCACCCGCCACGCCGCCCGCGCCCTGGGGTTGCAGGACGAGGTCGGAACCGTCGAGGCCGGCAAGGTCGCCGACCTGGCCGTCTGGGACATCACCCGCCCGGCCGAGCTCTGCTACTGGCTGGGCGCGCCCCTGCTGCATCGGCGCTACCTGGGTGGAAAACTCACCTAAAGGTTGTATTCTACAGTAGAGATAATCTAGGGTTGTTGGCGGGGAGGCCGACAATCCATGGATGCAGACGACTTCATTCGCCGCTGGTCGGAGGCGCCGATCAGCGAGCGCGCCCATTATCAGACCTTCATCGCCCAGCTGTGCCGCCTGATCGGCGTCGCGGCGCCCGATGATGAGCGGACCGGCGACCTCGACTACTGCTTCGAGCGCCCGGTGAAGTTCTTGCATGAGGACGGCGGCAGCCACCCCGGCTACATCGACTGCTACCGGCGCGGCGCCTTCGTGCTGGAGGCCAAGCAGTCGGGCAAGCGCGGGGCGGGCGGGGCGCTGGACCCGCAACCGCAGCTGGCTCTGTTCGGCGGTCGGGGGCGCAAGACGACGGCAGGCACCTCCAGTACGCTTGAAACCCTGATGCGCAACGCCAAGCGTCAGGCCGAGAACTACGCCAAGGCCCTCGACGAATGGCCGCCCTTCATCGTCGTCGTGGACGTGGGGCGGGCCATCGAGCTGTGGTCCGACTTCGGGAGGCAGGGCAAGGCCTATGTCCCGTTCCCCGACCGCGCCCGCTATCGCATCGAGATGGCGCACCTGCGCGACGATGCGGTGCGTGAGCGGCTGAGGCGCGTCTGGTCCGATCCGATGAGCCTGGACCCCGCCGCCCGCGTGGCCGAGGTGACGACCGACATCGCCGGGCGGCTGGCCTGGCTGGTCCGCTCCATCGGCGGGCGGGTTGCGATCAGCGTGGACGGTCGGCCCGATCCGGTGGCCAAGGCGGCGCGGGCCAATCAGACGGCCCTGTTCGTCATGCAGTGCATCTTCGCCATGTTCGCCGACAGTGTCGGCCTGATCGAGGACCGGGGTTTCCGCCGCTTTCTGGAAAGCTATCGCGGCCAGGCGGATCAGTTTCATCTGGGCGCGGGCGACTTCTTCCGGCGCATGGACGAGGGCGGGCATTGCTCGGCCATTCGCCAGACCCTGCGCCGATTCAACGGCGGCCTGTTCAGGCACATCGCAGCCCTGCCGATCACCGAGGACGAGTTGGAGGCGCTGATCGCCGCCGCCCGGCGCGACTGGGCCTCGGTCGAGCCCGCCATCTTTGGAACCCTGCTGGAGCAGGCGCTGGACCCGACCGAGCGGGGCGAACTGGGCGCACACTATACGCCACGCTCCTATGTCGAGCGCCTGGTCGAACCGACGATCATGGAGCCGCTGCGCGCCGACTGGGAGGCCGCCGAGGCCAGCGCCATCGGCCTGTTCATGGCGGGCGATCACAGGGGGGCGCGGCGGATGGTGCGCGAGTTCCACCACGAACTGTGTCACGTCCGCGTGCTGGACCCGGCCTGCGGCACCGGCAATTTCCTCTATGTCGCCATGGGGTTGATGAAGGAACTTGAGGGCGAGGTCCTGGCGGTTCTGGCCGAGATGGGCGAGGCGCAGGCGTCGCTGGCGCTGGACGGCCACACGGTCAGTCCCGAACAGTTCTGGGGGCTTGAGAAGAACGCCTACGCCGCCTGGATCGCCGAGATGGTGATGTGGATCGGCTATCTGCAGTGGCATTTTCGGGTTTATGGCGAGGCCAAGCCGACGGAACCGATCCTGCGCAATTTCAAGCGCATCCGTCAGACCGACGCCCTGCTGTCCTGGTCGCGCGAGGACTTGGTCCGTGACGCCGTGGGGCGTCCGGTCACGCGTGCGCGACCCAGGCGCAAGAACGGCGACGCGCCGGTGTTGTTCGTTGCAGATGATGACGAGCGCGAGGTGGTTCGCCTGATCGACCCGCGCCCGACGCCGTGGCCGGACGTCCACTTCATCATCGGCAATCCCCCTTTCATCGGCGGCAAGGACCTGAGGCGCGAACTGGGCGACGGCTATATCGACGCCCTGTGGCAAGTGCGGCAGGGGCGGTTCCGCTCGGCTGATCTGGTGACGGCCTGGTGGGACCGCGCGGCGGACATCCTGACGCAGAAAGGGTCCAGCCTGCGCCGCTTCGGCTTCATCACCACCAACTCGATCACCCAGACTTTTTCGCGTCGTGTGCTGGAGCATCACCTGAAGGGCGAGCCGCCGATGCGCCTGACTTTCGCCATTCCCGACCACTCCTGGATCAAGGGCGGCGACCGCGCCGCCGTCCGCATCGCCATGACCGTGGCCGAGCGCGGCGAGCCTGACGGACAGGGGCGGCTGCTGAGCGTCGTGTCCGAGGCAGGGCTGCATGCCGACGCGCCGGAGATCGTGTTCAGCGAGGAGCGGGGGGCGATTTCAGCCGATCTTTCGGTCAACGCGCCGGTGTCCGACGCCGTGCCGTTGAAAGCCAATTCGGCCTTGGCCATGCGCGGGGTGCAACTGATGGGTGCAGGCTTCATTGTGCCGCCGGACCGGGCGGCGGTCCTGCTGTCGGCATCAGAGCCCGAGGCGATTTCGCCCATCCGGGCCTATCGCAACGGTCGCGATCTGGCGGATCGACCGCGCAGCGTGAACGTCATCGACCTGTTCGGTTGGGAGGAGGCCGAGGTGCGGCGGCGCCATCCGGCGATCTTTCAGCACGTCCTTGAGACGGTGAAGCCTGATCGGGACCGCAACAACCGCGCCTCCTATCGGGACAACTGGTGGATCTTCGGCGAGCCGCGCCGCGAACTTCGGCCCGCGCTGGAGGGGATCGGGCGCTACATCGCCACCGTCGAAACCGCCAAGCATCGCTGGTTCCGGTTTCTGGATGCGGACATCCTGCCGGACAACAAGCTGGTGGTGATCGCCAGCGACGACGCCGCCATCCTGGGCGTCCTGTCGTCGCGTCTGCATCAGCAATGGTTCGTCGCCAACTCGGCGCGGATCGGTGTCTATGACGGCGACGCGGTCTATGTGAAGGGCGCCTGTTTCGACGCCTTTCCCTTTCCTGATCTGTCGGGGAGGGGCAGGGCCGAGATCGCCATCCTGGCGGACGAGATCGATGATCTGCGCGCGCAAGTGTTGGGGCGGCATGATTTCCTGAGCATGACCGGCCTCTACAACGCTCGGGCGCGATGGTTGGAGGGCGGCGTGCTGACAGAGACCGAGCGCGCCGTGCATGAGGCGGGCTGCATCGGACTGCTGGATCATCTGCATCGACGGCTGGATGCGGCGGTTTTGGGCGCCTATGGCTGGCCGGCCGATTTGTCGGCGCAGGCGGCCGTGGCGGGCCTTGTCGCCCTCAACCGCGAGCGCGCTATCGAGGAGGCGCGCGGCGAGGTGCGTTTTCTGCGTCCCGATTTCCAGGCAGGGCGCGTGAAGATCTCGCGTCGTGCGGTGCAGGTCGAGGCGACCCTAGACGTCGCCACCAGCCTGCCGTCCCTGCCTGACGCGCCGGGACCCATGGCCTCGGCCTTGCTGCATGCTCTGAGGCAGGAAGGCGTGCCGGTCGGTCCGCGCGCGCTCGCGTCACGGTTCAGCGGGCGGCGCGGGCGGCGGATGGAGGACCGCATCGAACAGACCCTGGCGGTCCTGGCCGTGGCGGGATCGGTCCAGCGCACGCAGGACGGATGGTTCACCCCACGTCGGGTCTGATGCTAGCGTCCGTTTCTTGAATCGGGGGCGGACGACATGGCGCAATCACGGACGGACATCGTCATTCTGGGCGGCGGGCACAACGGGCTGGTCTGCGCCTTCTATCTGGCGCGTGCCGGGCTGAAGGTGACGGTGCTGGAGAGGCGCGGCGTCGTCGGCGGGGCGGCGGTGACGGAGGAGTTCCATCCCGGTTTCCGCAACTCGACCGCCAGCTACACCGTCAGCCTGTTGAATCCGCGCGTCATCGCCGACATGGAACTGCCCCGCCACGGGCTGCGGGTGGTCGAGCGGCGCGCGGCCAACTTCTTGCCCTTTGACGATGGGCGCTATCTGCTGACCGGCGAGGGGCGGACCCAGCCTGAGGTGGCCAAGTTTTCGACCCGCGACGCTGAACGTTTGCCCGACTATGAAGCGCGGCTGGAGACGGTCGCGGCCATCCTGCGCGACCTGATCCTGACCACACCGCCCAATGTGGTTGAAGGCGGCTGGTTGGCGGCCCTGCCGGAGATGCTGAAGGCGGCGTCGCTGGGGCGGCGGGTCGCGGGGCTGGGCCTGGCGGCGCAGCGCGACCTGCTGGACCTGTTCGCCAAGTCGGCGGGCGATTGGCTCGATGGCTGGTTCGAGAGCGATCCGATCAAGGCCCTGTTCGGGTTCGACAGCGTCGTCGGCAACTACGCCAGCCCCTATACGCCCGGCTCGGCCTATGTCCTGCTGCACCATGTCTTCGGCGAGGTGAACGGCAAGAAGGGGGCCTGGGGCCACGCCATCGGCGGCATGGGCGCCATCACCCAGGCCATGGCCGCCGCCTGCGCCGAGCAGGGCGTCGACATCCGCCTCGATGCGCCCGTCGCCGAGGTGCTGACCGAGCGGGGCAGGGCGGTCGGCGCCGTGACAGAGTCGGGCGAGGTGATCCGTGCCCGCGCCGTGGTGTCCAACCTGCACCCGCGCCTGCTGTTCGACCGGCTGGTCGATCCGGCGGTGGTCCCGGCGGACTTCACCGAGCGGATGAGCCGCTACGCCTCCGGCTCTGGCACCTTCCGCATGAATGTGGCCCTGTCCGAGCTGCCGCGGTTCACCGCCCTGCCGGAGCCCGGCGACCACCTGACGGCAGGCATCATTATCGCACCCACGCTCGCCTATATGGACCGCGCCCATGCCGAGGCGCGCCTGAACGGCTGGTCGTCAAAGCCGATTGTCGAGATGCTGATCCCCTCGACCCTGGACGACAGCCTGGCGCCGGCGGGGCAGCACGTCGCCAGCCTGTTCTGCCAGCACGTCTCGCCCGATCTGGCGGACGAGCATCGCGACACCGTGGCCGACCTGATGATCGAGACGGTCGACGCCCATGCGCCGGGCTTCAAGGCCTCGGTAGTGGGGCGGCTGGCGCTCGGACCGCGCGATCTGGAGCGGCGCTTCGGGCTGATCGGCGGCGACATCTTCCACGGGCGGCTTACGCTGGATCAGCTGTTCAGCGCACGGCCGGTGCTGGGCCACGCCGATCACCGGATGCCGCTGCCGGGGCTTTACCTGTGCGGTTCGGGCGCTCACCCCGGCGGCGGCGTCACGGGCGCGCCGGGCCACAATGCGGCGCGCGCCGTCCTGAAGGATCTCAAGCCAGGCTGATGTTCATCGCCTTCATCAGGGCGTCGCGGATGGCGCCTTCGGTGAAGGGCTTCTGGATGGTCGGATGGCCGCGCCAGTGCTCTGGCAGGCCAGCCTCGCCATAGCCGGTCGAGAAGACGAAGGGCACGCCGCGTGTCTTCAGCGCCTCGGCGACGGGGAAGACCTCGCGGCCGGCCACGTTGACGTCCAGCAGGGCGGCGTCCAGCGCAGCCTCGTGGGTCGCTGTTCGAAGGCCGTCGTCGATGTTGGATTCCGGGCCGACCACCGAGCAGCCCATGTCGTCCAGTATGGTTTCCAGCAGCATGGCCACCAGAGACTCGTCTTCGATGACCAGCACGCGGCGGCCCTGCAGAGCGTTCGTCATTCCGCTTCCTTCGTCAGCGGAATGGAGATTTCCGCTGTAAAACCGTCGCCTGAGTAGTGCCTTTCGACGGTTCCGGCCAGATCGTGCCGCACGTTACGCTCTATCAACCGGCTGCCGAAGCCGCGCCGATCCGGGGGCGACACCGCCGGTCCGCCGGTCTCGCGCCAGCGGATGTCCAGGCGGGGCGCGTTGAGATCGGCGACGGACCAGTCCACCAGCACGCGTCCGTCGCCCGCTGACAGGGCGCCATACTTGGCGGCGTTGGTCGCCAGTTCGTGAAAGATCATGCCCAGCGACACGGCGGTCGCCGGGTCCAGCGTCACGTTCGGGCCGTTCAGCGACAGGCGGTTGGGCCCGTGCGCTTCAGTCTCATGTTCCAGGACCGCCCGCAGGTCCGCGCCTTCCCAGTGACTTTGGGTCAGCAGGTCGTGGGTGTGGGACAAGGACAGAATCCGCGACTGGAAGGTCTCGGCGAAGGACCTGGGGTCCTCGTGCGAGCGCGCAGTCTGCATGGCGATCGACTGGACGGTGGCCAGGGTGTTCTTCACGCGGTGGTTCAGTTCGTCGATCATCAGCTTCTGACGCTCGGCGGCGACCACGGTGTCGGTCACATCGTGGCCCTGGACGAAGATGCCGAGGATCTCGCCGGCCTGATCGCGGATCGGCTGATACATGAAGTCGAGATACCGGGTCTCGAGCGGCCCGTTGGGCGTGTGTTGCAGCTGGACCGGGCTTTGCCGCCCGTGGAAGGGCTCGCCGGTCGCATAGACGTCATCGAGAAAGTCATAATACCCCTGACCCGACAGTTCCGGCAGGGCGTCGCGGATCGCCTTGCCGGTGACGTCCCGATGGCCGATCAGTTGGCTGTAGGCGCCGTTGATCAATTGGAAGATATGGTTCGGCCCGTTCAGAACGGCGACGAATCCCGGCGCCTGCATGAACATGTCCAGCAGTTGCTTGCGCTCGTTCGCCAGTCGCCGGTTGTCGGCCTGAACCGTCATGGCGCGGCGGAAGACGCCGCCGCCGATCATGGAATCCAGGGCCGAGGTGGTTTTGTTGGGGCGCTGCCGCGCGACTTGTCGGCGCAGTTTTTCCAGCTCGGTGATGTCGGTGGTGTGCTGGAGGATGTGGGTGACGCGGCCGGAGGCGTCGATGATCGGCGTGTGGCTGCAGCTCCAGTAGCGGTCTTCGTAAACAACCTCGCCGTCGACTCCGGGAACGGGAATGGCGTAGTGGATCACCGCCAGATGGTCGCTTTCTCCGGTTTCGAGAACCTTTTGAAAGGACGACAGAAGTTGGCGGGCGTTTTCCGCCGCCTTCTCTCCCGGGCCGGCGTCGAACATCTCCATGGCCGGGCGGCCGATCAGGTCGCTTCGGCGTCTCTGGGTGACATCCAGATAGGCCTGATTCATCCCTGCATAGCGCAGCTGATCGTCCAGCAGCATGTAGGGATTGGGCGAGGCGTCGAACGCTGCGACCAGATCGATTGTCTTGGCGAGTGTGCGCACCCTGTCCCCCGGTTCCGCTTTCCTAACGCAGCCGCGGCGAAAGGGTGCCTGTTCCTGACCCAATAACTTCAGGCTTGTCCAGCGGCGGCTTTTTGAGGGACGTCGACGGCGCGGGGGTCAGGCGCTGGCGCGCAGGGTGTCGGCCAGGGCCCAGTACATGGGCTTGGGGCTGTAGGCGTCGTCGTAGGGCAGGCCGCGGTTGACGCCCCGCGCGGCGCGAACCCGGGCGTCGACCTGCTCGGTTAGCCATGAGAACTTGTCGGTCAGGCCCCAGGTCACGACGCCGCGTACCTCGGGGAAGGCCAGCATGACATCAAGGTAGCGGCGGGTTTCGTCGGCGACCTTTTGATCGCGCGCGGCGGTCGGGGCGACGGCTTCGGATTCCTTGACGTCCAGTTCGGTCACGGTGATGTCCAGGCCGAGGTCGATCAGCGCCTTGGTCATGTCCTGCA
>NZ_DASWXW010000153.1:0-3017 GCF_036405315.1 Brevundimonas sp.
CAGGAAGACGAGGGCGATCAGGCCCAGCCAGGCGCCCCAGGTCGTGGTGGTGGCCTTGACCGGCCACAGCGACAGGGCGGCGGCGATGACGCCCGCGCCGAGCATGACCGGGCTGAAGCCGCCGATCAGCAGGGTCAGAAGCGTCAGGACGGCGACGGTCCCGGCGATCACGCGCGGACGTGACCGGCGCGCCCCGGTCAGGAACAGCAGGGCCAGGGCGAGGATGGTCAGGACGGCGCCCGCCTCCATCCAGGGCAGGCGATGCAGAAGGACATAGTAGGTTTCGGACGAGGCGGCGCGGCTCGACATCGGCCCGGCCAGCAGGCGCACGGCCTGGGCCAGGACCAGTCCGGCGGACAGGAACCACAGCCCGTCCAGCAGGCCGCGTCCGACCTGTGCGGCGGTCAGGCCGGTGGCGCGTCGGGCGCGCCAGGCGGCGAAGCCGCCGAGCAGGGCGGCCAGGCCCAGGAGGCCCCAGCCCATGGCGGCCGAATGGCTGAGCATCAGGCGGCCGAAGACGTCGGCATAGACGGTGTTCGGTCCCTTGGCGGGCAGGGCGGGGGCGCGCAGCAGGGCGTCGGCGGCCTCCAATGCCTGAGAGCCGAGATGCTGCAGGGCGCCCTGGTCGAGATTTTCGGGGGTGGAGTCGGCCGCATGATACTGGGCCGGGCGGCCGATGAAGGCGAAGTTCAGCCCGCCGACGCCGCGATCCTTGGGCACGGTGAAGTCGGTGCCGTTGGGCATCTGTTCATACATGAAGACAGCAAGGGAGGTGGCGGTGGTCCCGCCGTCGGCGCGCATGGCGGCGCGGCGGAACAGGTCGACGGTGGGGCCGGCCTCGCGTCCGGTTTCGAACATGGCGGCGCGACCGCCGCCGCCGCGCGCCTCGAGGTTGACCACGGACCCGATGCGGTCGCGTAGCGGGTGCCCGCCGAAGAAGATGCGGGCGCCGTCCAGACCCAGTTCCTCGGCGTCGGTCAGCAGGACGACCAGGTCGCGTTCGATGGGGCCGCGCGCCTTGATGGCGCGGACGGCCTCCAGCACGGCGCCGACGCCGGTGGAATCGTCAGCCGCGCCGGGCGAGCCGACCACGGTGTCATAGTGGGCCATCAGCATGACGGCGGGCTGGCTGCGGTCCTTTCCGGGCAGGACGCCGATCAGATTGATGGCCTGATTGTTCGCGGCCTGCGGATCGCCGCCTTCCTTCTTCAGCCGCCGGATCGAACCGGGCGACAGCGGCCCGCTTTGCTCCTCCGGCGACAGGCCCAGCTGGGTCATGCGGTCGCTCAGATAGGCGCGGACGCGGGCGTGCTCGGCCGAGCCGACCGGGTGCGGGGCGCGGGCGATCTGCACGATGTCGGTCATGGCCCGCGCGGCCGAGAAGGCGGCGACGGGCGCATCCAGGGGACGGGGGCGCGGAACCTGAGTGGTCCAGACCGCCAGCAAGAAGGCGAGCGTCAACGATCCCAACAGCAAGGCCAGCCGCATTGTAGAAGATACTCCCCCCGATCCCGGAGACAGTAAGGCCAAGCTGGCGTCGGATGGCAAGAGGGCGGCGGCAGGTCGCCCCGCCGCCGCCCTCCGATGCGATCCGCCGTGAAGGCCTAGAAGCGCTTCGACAGCTCCACGCCGTACATGCGCGGCTCGTTGACGAAGGCGGTCAGGTTGTTGAAGTCGATCGCGCCGATGACGTTGGCCTCGTCCGTGAGGTTGCGGACGTAGGCTGCCGCCTCCAGGCCGCGGCTCAGGTCGCGCCAGCCTGCGCGCAGGCCGCCTTCGAAGTTGGCGTCCTGACGGAACTCGACCGCCTCATAGAGGAAGAGGTTGAAGTCCTTCTGCATCACCCAGTCGGTCGAGGCGAACAGCTCCTGGGCGTCGCCGATGGGGCGAACGTAGGACAGGGTCAGGTTGGCCGAATACTCCGGCGCCTGGGGGAAGGGGTTGCCGTCGATGGCGGCGCGGTCGCTGGCGCCCACCTTTACGATCGGATCAGTGATGGTGCACAGGTGGTTGCCGCAGATGGCGACCAGAAGGTCCTTGTCCTTGATCTCGGTGTGGTTCCAGGCCACGCCGCCCGCCAGGGTGAAGCCGGCGCCCAGATAGACGTCGCCGTCGATCTCCAGGCCGTAGCCCTGACCCTTGTCGGCGTTGATCAGGCGGTTGGAGTTGTCGATGCCGCCGATGGCGGTGAACTGCATGTCCTTGACGTCATACAGATAGGCCGTGGCGTTCAGACGCGCGCGGCCGTTCCACAGGCGGGACTTGAGGCCGGCCTCGTAGGACATGACGGTCTCGGACTCGGCCGTGGTCAGGACCGGAAGGTTGCGGCCCTGGATCGACGGACCGCGATAGCCGCTGGCCACGCGGGCGAACAGGTTCAGGCTGTCGTTGACTTCATAGAGGGCGCTGACGTCCCAGCTGACCTGCTCGTCGCCGACCGAGACCCGGCCCTCGGCGTTGGCCGGCGTGCCGATCACGATCTTGCCGTGGTAGTCGCGGCTGTCGTCGGTGTAGCGCACGCCGCCGGTGATCTTGAAGGTGTCGGTGACCTGATAGTTGGCCTGACCGAAGATCGACCAGGAGTCCGACTTCTGCACGATGTCGGTGGCTTTGGTCGGGATCAGACCGCCGGTGCCGTTGAAGGTGCCGGACACCAGGTTGATGCGCTCGTCCCAGTAGAAGGCGCCGACCTGCCAGCCCAGACGGCCGTCGCCGTTCGAGGCCAGGCGCAGTTCATAGGTGTTCTGCAGCAGGTCGCTGGAGAGGGTGCCGGACTCGACGTTGAACGGGGTCTTGTAGCCGGAGCCTGCGGGGGCCGAGGCCACACCGCCGTCGATGTCGCCGTCGCCCTGGCTGGAGCCCTGATAGGAGCCGACCACGCCGGTCAGGGTGGCGGGACCGAAGTCATAGGCGACCTGCAGCGACTGCGAGGTGGTCTGCTGCTTCTGGAAGTTGTTGCGGCCGCCGTCATAATAGACGGTGTCGCGGTCGAAGTTGCCGTTCAGCTCGTTCGAGCC